>CALZGZ010000212.1 GCA_945787105.1 uncultured Gammaproteobacteria bacterium | reverse complement strand
CCGGCGCCGGAAGATTGCGAATACTATTTGTGCGGTCCACCGATGATGAATGTCTCGGTAATCAAAATGTTAGAAGACCTCGGTGTAGAAAGAGACAACATCCTGCTGGATGATTTTGGCAACTAGGGTGAAGAACAAGACGCTTACGCGCAATTTCTATGCAGCACTGATGATCGCTTTGCTGATGGCGTGCAGCGGCGGTGACCGGGACCCGTTGCTGCATGTGACGGGGCCTACCATGGGCACTCAGTACAACGTGACGATCGTGAATGCGCCGCCCGACCTGAACGCCACGCGCATAAAGGCCGGGATCGAGTCCATACTGAATCAGGTCAACCGGCAGATGTCGACCTATCGCGCCGACTCGGAGCTCTCCCGGCTGAACGATAACATGACCACCGATTGGATCGACACCTCAACCGATCTGCTCGATGTTATTGAGGCCGCTTTCCGTGTCAGCCGGCTGACAAAAGGGGCATTCGACGTGACTGTGGGTCCGTTAGTGAACCTGTGGGGCTTCGGACCAGACGCCCGGGGAAATGACCCGCCTGCGATCAACGAAGTCCGCGACGTGCTGTCCCGTATAGGCTACGAGAAAGTCTCAATCAGGCGATCACCACCGGCAATTAGAAAATTGAACGAAGACGTATATATCGATCTGTCCGCCATTGCCAAGGGGTACGCCGTCGACAGACTCGCTGCCTATCTCGAGTCCCGGGGGCTGGTCAACTATTTGATCGAGATCGGGGGCGACCTTAAGGTAAACGGTCACAACGTCAACGGCATGCCGTGGGCCATAGCCATTGAGAAACCGGCCGCCGAAGGCCGCATGGTACAACGAGTGGTGCATTTCACCGACCAGGCCATGGCGACGTCGGGCGATTACCGGAACTTTTTCGAGCACAATGGTCAGCGCTATTCCCACACCATCAACCCGCTAAATGGGTTACCCGTGTCCCACAGTCTTGCATCAGTGACGGTGTGGAGCGCTACGGCAATGGACGCCGACGCAATGGCCACCGCATTAATGGTTCTAGGGCCCGAAGCCGGATATGAATTCGCCCACCGGCGAAAACTTAGTGCATACTTCATATTGCGAACCAAGAACGGGTTTGCGGAAAAGAGCACGCTCGATGTTGGGCAACACTTGCCACTCAAGGCTCATTAGTAATGACGATATTCGCAATTAGCTTCGTAATACTTGTGCTGGCCATGCTGGGAATGGCCATCGGAGTGCTATTTGGACGGCCGCCTCTGCGCGGCAGCTGTGGCGGATTGAACAATAACGAGCGGTCCAAGTTAAATTGCCTGGTGTGTTGCGATGGTTGCGGCAAGAATACATGCGGCGGTGATTAAGCCGCGGCGTTGCGGAGAATGAAATGCTCAAGGGAATAACGGTCAAAGACTATATGGCAGAGAATCCGGTCACCTTTACTGCGGATACGGAGATACTGCAAGCCATTCATGCTCTGGTGGAACAAAGGATTTCCGGTGCACCGGTCATTGACGAGCACGGCGAACTCATCGGCATGCTATCCGAACAAGATTGCATGAAGGTGGCACTGCACGCCGCCTATCACGGTGAATGGGGTGGTAAAGTCTCGGAGTACATGAATAACGAAGTAAGCACCATAGACGCCGACGCGAGTATCGCCGACGTGGCCGCGATGTTCATGACCGCCCCCTACCGGCGCTACCCGGTGGTTGACGGTAATCGGGTGGTGGGTCAGATCAGTCGCCGCGATGTGTTGCGGGCGCTCGCGGTGCTGCGATGATTCCGGCAGCAGCGGGAATGACCCGTATATTCACTGTGCTTGTTGCCGCTTGATCAATAAGGTCCGCACCAGATCATCGCGTTCCACTTCATCCATCGCCTCCTCCATGCTGCGAATCCGGTCATTGATCTCGGGTAACAGGATATAGTCCAACGCGTTGACACGGCGTTGCGTACGGCGAAAGACATCCACCAGTCGCAACAAGTTGTTTTGCGCTACCGCAAGATCGGCCAGGCACCGCAACAAAGCGCCAACCGCCGCCACCGCCAACTCGAGTTCCACGGAGATCTCCCAACCCCCCGCGGGGCGGAGATGAACCGATGGTGCTTCGGGAGCGGTATGCTGGAGCCACAGTGTGCCCAAGCGATTGGCGATGGACCAACCGGCATCGGGTATGCCGGTAGCGGTTTTCGCAAACCGTTTTATCCCGCCAGTTCCGTGACGCAGCATCGCCCGTCGGACCTGTCCACGGACACCCGTAAATAGCTGATCGCTTTGTTTGACCAAATCTTCGGTAACGCGAATCTGGTCGAGCATCATGTGCGCGAGCAGATCGCGGCGCTCCTCGAGGACTGACTTACCCTCGCGCATGAGTTCCCGCTCGACGCGGTGTTCGAGCAATTCGGTCTTGGAAGCGGTGTCATCGGCCATGGCGGTGTAGTTTGATGTGATCGTCAATCTGCGTGTCGGACAGCCGCACCAAGGTCTCATCCGGCAATTCGGCCAACAGCATCCAGCCAAGGTCAAAGGTCTCTTCGAGTGTGCGCCGGCGATCGTCCTGACGAATGAATACGTCATCCATGCGTTCGCCGAATCGCAGCAGTTGCCGGTCGGCCGCAGACAGCCCCTCCTCACCGACGACACTCGACAACAGCCTTAGACGGTGCGCCTGTGCGTAGGAGGAATATAGTTGCTGCGCAAAGGCGGGATGATCAACATCGGTCATATTTTTCCCGATGCCGTGATTCATCAGCCGTGACAGACAGGGCAGTAACTTAATCGGTGGAAAGACGCCCCTGCGGGCCAAATCCCGATCGAGGACGATTTGTCCTTCGGTAATGTAACCGGACAGATCCGGAATCGGATGGGTAATATCATCATTGGGCATGGTAAGAATCGGCATCTGGGTAATCGATCCGGGGCGGCCGGAAATTCTGCCGGCCCGTTCGTAGATACTTGCCAAATCCGAGTACATATAGCCGGGATATCCCTTGCGGCTCGGTACCTCGCCATGACTTGAAGACACCTCGCGCAGCGCCTCACAGTAGTTGGTCATGTCGGTCAAGATCACCAACACGTGGCGGCCTTCCTCATAGGCGAGATACTCCGCTGCGGTCAGGGCGACCCTGGGTGTCAACAGTCGTTCCGCGCTTGGATCACTGGCGAGATTCAAGAACAACGCGATGCGCTGCATTGCGCCGTATTCGTCCATTTCCCGCCGAAAATGCTCCGCGGTGTCAAAGGTGACTCCGATCGCCGCGAAGACGACCGCGAATTCCTCGGCATGTTTCCCGCGCAGGCGCGCAAATCGCGCGATATTGGAGGCCAAGCGTTCATGACCGAGACCACTGCCGGAAAATATCGGTAATTTCTGTCCGCGTACCAACGAATTCATGGCGTCAATGGCCGATACACCGGTCTCGATAAACTCTCTGGGCACGTCGCGGCGCACTGGGTTGATCGCATTACCGTCGATATGCGGTCGCTGTTTGGCGACAATCCCGGGCCCACCGTCGATGGGAACACCCACCCCGTTGTAGACTCTACCCAGCATCGACGGTCCGACATTCAACAGTATGGGTTCCGACAGGAATTTGACGCGCGCTTCTCCCAGGGACAAACCCTCGGTCCCCTGAAACACCTCCACAATCACCTTGTCGTCGGCTATGAATACGACGCGGCCAAGGCGCACGCCGCCTTGCGCGGCGAGCACCTCAACCCGCTCATACAGACCGACGCCTTGGGTGTTTCTCACAAAAATCAGCGGACCCTGGATGCTGGTCAGACCGGTATGAAACAGGTAGTGCTGCGGGGCAATCATTCGCCCACCACCTTTTGCTCGCCCGATTCGTCCTGCATGTTTGGCACCTGTGCATCCAATGCGTCATTCAGCGCGCGCGTCAGGCCCGCAAAATCTCCGAGTGAGTCGTTGCTGATGTCCTCCCCCATCCTCTGTAGTCTGCGCACCACCGGCAATGTAAGCAGCGTATCCGGGTCCACACCGCCCTCCACGAGTGCCTGTGCGCGCTGTATGAAGTAGTCGATCAACTCCAACATGGCGGCCTGTTTCTCGGGCGAGCAATAACGATCGGTTTCGGAAAAGGCCGATTGGCGCAGTAGGCCCTCGACCATGACCTCGGCGCACACCAATACCAAACGCTGCGACGGTGGAAGTGCGTCACGGCCCACGATTTTCACCATCTTTTCGAGCCGCGCCTGCTCTTGTAGCAACGTGAGCATGCGGTCACGGCGCTCGGCCCAACGTACGCCACCATGATGTTGCCACCACTGAGCGGTACACGAAACATATTCCGAGTAACTCTGCAGCGGATGGATGGCGGGATAGAATCGAGCCTGGGCGCGATCTCGATCCAATGCTAAGAAGCTCTTGACATAACGGCGCGAGTGGGCGGTGACCGGCTCCGAAAAGTCTCCACCCGGTGGCGACACTGTGCCGACCACCGTCAGCGAGGATTCCTGCCCCGCCAGGGTCTTGGTGCGCCCGGCGCGTTCGAAAAACTCGGCCAAACGGCTGGGCAGGTAGGCCGGATACCCCTCTTCAGCGGGGAGTTCTTCGAGACGGCCGGATATCTCCCGTAGCGCCTCGGCCCAGCGCGATATCGAATCGGCGAACAGTGCCACGTTATAGCCTTGGTCGCGAAAATATTCGCCGATGGTGATCCCGGTGTAAATCGATGCCTCCCGCGCAGCCACCGGCATGTTGGAGGTGTTGGCAATCAACACCGTCCTTTCCATCAACATCCGGCCGGTGCGTGGATCTTCGAGAGCGGGAAACTCCTCCAATACGCTCGCCATTTCGTTGCCGCGCTCGCCGCAACCGATGTAGATAATCACATCGGCATCGCACCACTTGGCCAGTGTTTGCTGCAATACAGTTTTTCCGGTGCCGAAGCCTCCCGGCATCGCGCTCGCCCCGCCCTTGGCGATCGGATACCAGGTGTCGATGACTCGCTGACCGGTCAATAGCGGTCTCTCCAATGCCAACCGCTGACGAAACGGCCGCGGCACTCGAATCGGCCATCGGCTGAGCATCGAGACTTCGACCAATCCTCGCGGCGAACGAATTCTCGCCAGCGGTTTGTCGATGCAATACGACCCCTCGGGCGCCCGCCACTCGACGGTGCCGGCGGCGTCCGGCGGGACCAGTACGCGATGCATAAGGTCCGCGGTTTCCTGAATCTCCCCTATACAGCACCCGCCGCTAATCTCCGCCCCTGCTGCGACAACCGGTTGATAGCGCCATTGCCGTTGCCGGTCTAGACTCGGCACAACCACAGCGGTACCAATGAAATCCCCGTAGGTGCTGGCCACCGCACGCAGCGGTCTTTGAATGCCGTCAAACATCGCCCCCAGCATACCCGGTCCCAGCTCAGCCGCGAGCGGCAGACCGCTGCCCTCGATCACCATGCCTGGGGTCAGGCCCGTGGTGTCCTCGAACACCTGCACGGTGATGGCATCGACGTCAAGGCGGATCACCTCGGCGACAAGGCGATCGTCGCCGACGAATACGGCCTCCTTCATCTGGAAATTGCCTTCCGGATGGGCCTTGAGCACCGGACCGTTAATCCAAAAAATTTCTGCGCGGCTCATCGCGTCGCGGAGCCCGGATAGATGACATGGGTGATCCGGAGCAACGCACGCTCCAAAAGCTCCGGTTGTTGCATGCTCAGGGTGCCATCGAGCATATGATCCGCCCAACGGATGATAATCCCCTCTGGCGCACTGTCATCGATCTGTAACTCGAAGTGCGCGGGATAATCCGCCATCATCTCTTTAATGTTCTCGCACACATCCGAGTGCGCGCCTCTCCCGAGGTTGATCTGCATGGGGTCGGATCCGAAACGGCCGCGTGCCTCGGTCAACCACACTCGACACCACCTCCATTGATGTTCGGAATTGATCCAGGCTTGCATCATGCGCGCCCAAACCGCATCCGCCACCCGCTGCTGAAATTCCGTCAGCAACCGCCAGTGTCGACGCCGCAGCGTAGCGTTGACGGTCGCGAGGTATCGATCGTGTTTCTGAGATTGCCTGGCGCGCGCCTGCTGGCTTGCCTGGTGATGAATGCGTCGCGATTCTGTGAATGCCTCATGGCGCAGCTGCGCGATCTTTTCGTGTTTCTGGGTCTCAATATGTTGTAATTCACGATCACGGTCACGTGCGATCTTGTCCAGAAAAACCGTCACCTGCTGCGGTTCAACGTCCACTTGCTGCCGATGAATCATGATCGATAATCCGCTTTCAGTTCAGCCAATCCCCAACACCCGTCGGGCTTCGTCGATTACACTATCTTGTAATGCATGATCTGAATCGATACTGGGGACGATGACAACGGGTGGTATCGGCTGCTGACGAAGCAACGCCTCCAGCCGACTTTTCACGGTATGCGCATGTTCCTGATTGAGAATCAATAAATCGGATTGCTCGCGGGCACGCAATAGCGCGTCCCACACCGCAGCAGACTCAGCAGCGGCGGCATAGGGTACAACACCGACCAATGCAAAGCCTGTCGATGTCATTGGATCTCCAATGTAACTAACCGTCAGCGACATGAATCACCCCAACCGGTTCAGGATCATGATCGCGATGATCAATCCATAGATGGCGATCCCTTCGGCCAGCCCGACCAATACTAATGTCCGTCCGAACAACTCGGGTTTTTCGGCAATCGCCCCGACCGCCGCCGCACCTACTGCCGCGACCGCGATGCCAGCGGCGACGGCCGACAAGCCGGTCGCCAATGCCGCAGCAATAAAGCCCCATTTAACGACAGACGCATCTGTCATCGCGGTAGGTTGTGCCGCAAGCGCTGCCGGCGGGAAAAATATCACGGTCACATATATCAGCGTCGCGATACCCGCCAGTAACACCGTGGCACCGAGTAGAAACTTGGCTCTTGTCTGCAGCATCGAATTACTCCAATGGGTTGGGCTTCGTCACTATGCATCCTTCACGGATCGGGCATAATTCGGCAGTCGCAAAGGTTGAAATGGCCTGCCGCCTCCGGCGAAAAAACGCCTGAAGAACTCGAACATCACGAGACGAGTGGTTTGGATTGCAACGACCAGTCCTTCGAGGGCGATGACAATTACGTTCCCGGCAACGAAGATCACGATTTTGAGGATTAGACTGTCCGGCATGGCGCTGAGCGTAATCACCGCGGCGCTCAAACCGGTGTGGGCCAGGGCAAACGCACCCAATCGTGCGAACGACAGCGTATTAATTGCGAGCTGAAAAACAACCTCAATAAATTCTAATAATCGGTTCATGCTCTTCCGCAAGATACCGATCAGTCCTGCAGTAAGATATCCCATGATCCCCGCCGCTGAAAAGAACCATACCAATGAGGTCACAACCAGCACTACTGCGGCCGGCGTGGAAAACATGACAGCGACGGCACCGCAGTACAAGACAATGATGGGTGCGCCGAATGCCCACCACCGACCAGCACTGCCTTGCCAGTGCGCCTGCACTCCAGCCAGCAGCATACTCGACATAATTACTACCCATCCAAAACCGATCGGCACCAACAGCATCAACATCGGGTCATCCATAGGCCTGATCCAAATCGCTGTGAGTCGAGATTCATCACAGAAAATCGAACCGAACAAAAATCCAAAGATAATAGAACTGAAGCCACCTACAATGAGCAATTCCAACACCGGCAGTCGCTTTCGCGCCAGCCAACCGACCAGTATCAACACTGCGCCATGCCCGACGTCACCAAACATGTAACCGAACATCACCGGGGTCATCACCGCCAGCACCGGACTGGGATCCACCTCATTGGCCGCGGGCACGCCAAAACCTTTCACAAACGTCTCGAACCGCTGGATCCAACGCGGGTTGTCGAGTTGCACCGGCGGTACACCATGCTCGCTAGCGGACTCCCGGCTGATAAGAAAAGGCACATCCTTGCGTTGCAGATTCTCTATCAGTTCGCCGTAACGCGCCGCGGAAGCCCACCCCCCGAGCCATACAAAGCGCCGCCCGGTCAACGAATCGGCCAACACCTCGTTAACCCACCGATGTCGCCGCAGCAACCAGACATCACCCGCGATGCGCGTGCGCTGATTGAGTTCGTTGAGTTCGCAAAGCAATCGATCACGAGTGCGCTTTCTTGCCTCGATCATGTCATCGACCTGCCGCAACGCAACACTGTTGGACCCGTGAATGGTGGGAGGAACGCGTACAAAGCGCATACCGCGGCTGTGAAAGCGCCGCTCGAGCTCACCCAACACGTCACCATCGGTGACCCCGACAACCAACACGCGTTTATCCGTAACCTCTTCGTCGGGACTGGATGGCTTGATCGGATAAGCCCGTCCAATGATATGGCCATAAGCCGCATCGAGGACATCGACGTCGCTTGCGCGCCCCATGGCCAGAAACGGCGGGAATTTTCGTGACCACTTACCCGACGCCAATTCCATATCGAGTTCGTCGTCCGGGAGCGCCCGCAAACAGGTGGACAGCAGCTCGAGTTCTTCGACACGAGATTCAGTGTTACGCAGCTGCTCAGTGAGCGGCTTCACCTCGCGCAACCACAGGCCAAGTCTGTCTTCCAAGCCGGGCAGCAATACACTGGTTGGCAGACTACGAAGCCGGGGCGCCACTGCTTCGAAATCGGGCTCCGGCAGGTACATCTCGAAGTCGTCCATTTCGCGTTCCAAGACGAGCAATCGTTCCATGCTGCGGCCGTCTTGTTCGACCTCGAAAGGCGGTTGCGTGCGGTCATACTGCTGAAGCTCGATCACCCCCATTTCGCCCAGCACATCTAATGCCGTGGACACCGCTTCCCGGTCCACAAGGATATCGATCCAGATCATTTCGACCGGCCGGAACATCTACCCGCCGCCCACCATCAATTCCGCCGCATCCCAATGACGGGACCGCGCTATCAACAGCGCGCGGCACTTTTCGTATTGAAGCAGCTCCAGTAACCCATAGATAAGAATTACCCCGGCATGAAATGGGTCCCCTCCCAACAGTGAGCGCAGATCACGGGCGAGCTGGTGTCGCAAACGCCATTGCGCATTGATATCGATCAGTTCGCTGCGCGCCGCTTGCTCGCGTAACAATACGATCTGCTGTAGATGATCACTTACCATGCGATGGATGCGCTGAACAACATAGCGTTCGCGGCCTGTTAGTTTTGGGCAACGCTGCGCGAAGTCTCGCACCCACAGATCAAACCCCGCCTCCAGCCCACCGCGGTCATCTTGGCGCCGGGTGTTTGGCCCGTGGTTGAGCGAGCCTCGTTGCGGCGTACGTGGCACGGGTGGTGGCTCATGATCGCTGGTATCCGGCCGGTCACGGTCCGTGGATGTCAGCAACAGCTGCGCGTCAACCAATTCACCTCCTTGCCGCAACCAGTCCTTTAGCCCCTGCCAACGGTCGGGCAGCAGTCGCATAATGGACCCGATCACGCGCTGCAGGCGGTCGACGAGATGGTGCTCTATGGTGGCCGTATCCGGGGATCTGGGCAGCACCTTCACCCAATGACCGAGGCCGCTGGCGCGCATTCTGGCGATGAGATTGTCCACGTCGGCGGCAGCGGCGATATAGCGCCACGCGGATGCGTCGGGCATCGCTCCGATTCGGGCGCGAACCCGCGCTTGGGCATCGGCATATTCAAGATTACGCGCTATCCCCATGTCGGACCCTGGCCTTTTAGCTCAGCTTGATCAAACACTTATCCAGGTTTAATTGTGTCCCGAGACGCCCTGCATTAACTATGATCCGGATCAAGTAGTGATACCGTCCAAGGTCTTACAATAGCTCCGGTTTACGAAGCCCCCAGCCCGGTTGCGGCGGATTCGCCATAGATACGGGCGGTGGGTGGGTTGATCGTCACACGCACAATGGTGAAAAAATTAGCCAACCCGATCCAGCAGGTACTCGCAGCGGAACGCGCCGCGCAGGCAGAAATCGCGGCCGCGCGGGAAGCGGCTGAGGCGGCCGTCACCGAGGCAAGAAAACAAGCCCCCGTAATCCTGCATAGAAACGAAACCCGCACCCAACGCGCAGTCAAGCGGTATGCACAGCAACAGTCAAAACTGCTCAAGACGAACGCCGATGCGCTGCGCCAAGAGTCGGAGGCTAAACTGGCCGGCGAACAGACACTGGTCGATGAACACTTCGACCGGATCGTCGCGGAGATCTTCAACGATTTCTGGCCGCAAGACGATTCAAGTTAGATATTGATTACATATCGGGCTGGCAGTCGCCAGATTGCCGGCAGGCATCCGTCGACCGGTTTTTATTGCCTCGCGAGACCAAGCGCACTTCCCACTTTTGCCAGGCAGCGTCCAGTTGCGCCCGGCGAAGTCCTCAGCACACGGATTGGCTAGCCTGCATATTGCACCAAGGATCCCGGAAGCTGGCGAAGGGACTTGTCCTGAGCGCAGTCGAAGGATCGGGCGGCTGGTTCCCCTGCTGTTCCCCTGCTGTGCGGGGACAAGGCGGGGACAGGCGCAGCGCGGGAACGAAACCCATAGCGAGAGCTATGGGTTGAGTGAATCGCAAGTGCAGGCGTTCGAGATCGAGCCCGGACCGGGATAGGCGATTACCGAAGCACCAACTGTACTAGTCGCCTAACACCGAACTATTCAACACAATCAAGTTGATAGACCATTATTTCGCCGCCTTGGTGCACTATGCAGGCTAGGCGACCTTCGCTTCATTCAGTCCTGTTTTGCGGTATTCAAATTCATTGTCTGTTACATCAATCTTGATATTGTCGCCGGCGGTGAAATCCCCGCTCAAGATTCGCTGCGCCAAGGGGTTTTCTATCATGGTCTGAATGGCGCGCTTCAACGGCCGCGCACCATATACCGGATCGAAACCCACTGTGGCCAGTTTATCGAGGGCGGCCTCGGTGAACTGCAAACCGATCTCGCGGGCCCGCAGGCGATCACCCAGGTATCGTACCTGGAGTTTGGCAATCTCGCGTAGCTGGTCTCGTCCCAGCGGATGGAACACCACCAGGTCATCCACGCGATTGATGAACTCCGGCCGGAATTGCTGGCCCACGATCTCCATCACCGCGGATTTCATCTGATCGTAATTCTCCTCACCGGCAATTTCCTGAATAACCTGGGATCCCAGGTTTGATGTCATGATCACGACGGTATTGCGAAAATCGACGGTGCGCCCGTGGCCATCGGTCAACCGCCCGTCATCCAATACCTGTAACAGGACGTTGAATACCTCCGGGTGAGCCTTCTCCACCTCATCCATAAGAATCACTGAATATGGCTTACGACGCACCGCCTCAGTGAGATAGCCGCCCTCTTCATAGCCAACGTATCCGGGAGGGGCGCCGATCAACCTTGCGACGGAGTGCTTTTCCATGAATTCCGACATGTCGATACGCACCATGGATCCCTCGGAATCGAATAAAAAACTGGCCAACGCTTTGGACAACTCGGTCTTACCGACGCCGGTCGGGCCCAGGAACAGGAACGACCCATAAGGGCGATTGGGATCGGACAATCCGGCACGGGAGCGCCGGATGGCGTTGGACACCGCAGCGATCGCCTCATGTTGACCGATCACGCGTTTGTGCAATTCGTCTTCCATACGCAATAACTTTTCCCGTTCGCCCTCCATCATCTTCGACACCGGAATTCCGGTCCACTTTGAGACCACTTCGGCGATCTCCTCTTCGCTAACACTGTTCCGCAACAAACGTGTTTCCGCCTGCTCGACTTCTTGTGCCGCATTGAGCTGCTTTTCAAGTTCCGGAATACGGCCGTATTGCAGTTCAGACATGCGGGTCAAATCACCGGCGCGTTGTGCCGTCTCCAGCTCTTGGCGCGCCTGGTCCAAGGACTCTTTGATATGCTGGGCACCCTGCACCGCAGCCTTCTCGGCCTTCCAAATCTCCTCGAGCTCCGAATACTGTCCCTCCAGAGTCGAGATTTCTGATTCCAGGTCGCCCAGCCGTTTTTTTGATGCCTCGTCGGTTTCTTTTTTCAGTGCTTCGCGTTCGATCTTGAGTTGAATCAGGCGCCTATCGAGCTTATCCATTTCCTCAGGTTTGGAATCGATCTCCATGCGAATACGACTGGCCGCTTCGTCAACCAGATCGATGGCCTTATCCGGTAAATTTCTATCGGTGATGTAGCGATGCGACAGCACGGTCGCCGCCACGATCGCCGGATCGGTGATATCGACGCCGTGGTGGACTTCGTACTTCTCTTTGAGTCCACGTAAGATCGCGATGGTGTCCTCTACGTTCGGCTCGTCCACCACAACCTTCTGGAAACGGCGCTCTAACGCAGCATCTTTTTCAACATACTTACGATATTCATCCAGAGTGGTAGCGCCGACGCAGTGTAATTCACCCCGCGCCAAAGCCGGCTTTAACATATTCCCCGCATCCATCGACCCTTCCGCTTTACCGGCTCCGACCATGGTATGGAGTTCATCGATGAACAAAATAATCTGGCCTTCTTGCTTGGCGAGATCGTTGAGCACCGCTTTCAGGCGTTCTTCGAATTCGCCACGAAACTTGGAGCCGGCGATCAATGCGCCCATATCGAGCGCTAACAGGCGCTTACCCTTTACCCCATCAGGCACCTCACCGTTGATGATACGCTGGGCGAGCCCCTCGACAATCGCGGTTTTACCGACCCCCGGCTCACCGATCAGCACTGGATTGTTCTTGGTCCGCCGTTGTAACACCTGAATCACGCGGCGGATCTCATCGTCACGGCCGATGACGGGATCGAGCTTCCCCTGTTCCGCACGCTCGGTGACGTCGATGGTGAATTTTTTCAGCGCCTGCCGATGTTCCTCGGCGTTGGGATCATCGACCTTCTGACCACCACGCATGTCATCGATGGCCTTCTCGAGGGCGAGCTTTGAGACACCAGCGTCACGCAGCATATCCCCCAACGTGCCTTTGTCATCGGCCCCTGCAAGGACAAACAGTTCGCTAGAGATATAGGCGTCCTGACGTTGTTGTGCGAGTTTGTCGGTTTGGTTGAGGAGCCGTCCCAGTTCGTTAGAAATGTGTAGATCACCCTGTTGCCCTTGCACCTGCGGAAGATGATCCAACGCCTCACCCAAGCTCGAGCGGAGTTTGTTGACATTCACATCCACCTGCATCAACAGATGGCGCACGGTGCCGCCCTCCTGGTCCAGCAATGCGACCAGCACGTGCAGAGGTTCTATAAACTGATGATCACGGCCAACGGCGAGACTCTGCGCATCCGCCAGCGCCATCTGGAATTTTGAGGTGAGTTTGTCCATCCGCATAGCGGGCACTCCCAACGGTTCTTAGGTTGATGTTTAAATGGGGCAGACTTCGACAATATTCAAGCGTTGGCGACCCCACGATTGACGAATTCACTGAGTTCCAACAAAGCGGCCTCATCCTTGGTATCAGAGACATTAATTGCATGCCTCGCCTCGATCCGTGCTGTGCTGCGGAGGAATACCGCCAGTATAATGCGACCAGCACCTCTAATTCCCGATATGTGCAGCGGAACAATCGGCACATCGGCAAGATGCGCCAACGCGACCACGCCGCGTTTCAATGCCACCGGACCCTCGCCGGGCGCCTGAATGCGGCCTTGGGGAAAAACCCCAATCACTTCGCCAACGTCCAACGCCCGCAGCGCCGCCTGGAACGCCTTCTCCGGCTGACCGGTACGGTCTACCGGGATGCTGCCAACGATCTTGAACAGCCAGTTCAGCCACCATCGATTGTATTCCTCGGTTGCGATCATGAATCGTAACGGGCGCGAACACGACGCGATCAGCAGCAGCGGATCCAATCCGGAAACGTGATTGGCAGCAAGCAGTGCGCCGCCGCTGACGGGCAACTGAATGACATCCGCTTGAAGACGATGGAACCGATGGCAAAATATGCGGTTCAAACCGTCTAGTCGATTAAGCCACTTGTTGCCCCAGTCAGCGACATTGGCTCTCTCGCAGTGCCCGACCGCCCAGCGTAAAAAAAACGCCGCGACGATTACGACAATAAGAAATCCCGCCCAAGTAATGTAATGATCTAACAATGGAAATGGGTGTCAGTCAATTCTTGCGGATTTCGAACTGCTCGAAAATCTTGGGTAAATCTTTAAGGGCTACTTTCCCCAACGGCGTTCTGGGCAACTCCTCAACCACCGCATAACGCACAATTCGATTGTGGCTCGAAACGCGGGCATTGAAGTTCTTTACGAACTCCTTTGCCTTCGCTTCCTGATCCGGAGGGTCAACGGCGAGTACCGCCGCAGGCCGCATGTCTACTTCGAGCACACCTGCCTCTTTCAACCCAGGTTCACGTTCCAATAACACTTCCAGGTCCTCGGGATACACATTCTTGCCGGACTCGGTAACGATCAAGCGTTTGCTGCGACCAGTGATAATGATTTTGCCATCCACCAGACGAGCGACGTCACCGGTCTTGTACCAACCGTTCTCCATCGTCTCCTGGGTCTGGATTTCGTCGACATATCCCATCATCACGTTGGGGCCGGACACCCAAAGTTCACCAGCGCCGTTCATATCCGCTGCATGAATCTTTACCTTGACACCCGGCAATGGCTTACCCACGCTGTCAAGTAGCGGATCGCTCCGCTCTTGCACACTCACCACCGGCGAACATTCGGTGAGCCCATATCCTTGAATGAGTGGTAATCCAAGTTCTCTGAAGAACCGGCCTATTTCCGGGTCCAGTCTCGAGCCGCCGCTCAACCAACACTTGATGTTGCCGCCGACCTTCCTACGAATTGGCCAATTCAAAATCTGCCGCACGCTCATTGGTGTAACACGCAACAACGTAAGGTACGCCCGCAACGCCATGCCGCCTTGTTTGAACCGCTTTTTCATGTTCAGCATGATATTGCGAAATAGACGTGGTACCGCGATTACCAACGTAATCTTTTCGTCAACCATTGCCTCGAGAATTTCATTCGCCGCCAGAACACGTGGCAGTACTATTGTCGATCCTTTATGTAATGGAAGAAGCATGCCACCGGTTAATTCCATTGCGTGGGACAGCGGCAACAATGACAAGAAACGATCTTTGGAACTGATATGCATGTCGATGTCGGCGGCAGCGAGCACATTGGACACGATGTTTTTGTGAGACAGTCTGACCATTTTTGGGTTGCCGGTGCTGCCAGAGGTGTAGATGCGGACCGCTTCATCGCTTGATTTCGCAGGCGAGTCACGCCCATCCTCTGATCCATCCACTGCATCATCAAGTTCAATGGCCTCGGTATTGTTCAGGCCACGATCATTTCCATGATAGAGGATAAGCTTTGGCGCAAGCGCCTGCGCCTGGGTCGTGAGTTCTTCATCGCTGTTACCGATGTGCAATGGTGCAATCACTGCACCTAGCTTCCACGCCGCAAACGCGCTCGCTCCCCACTCCGGTCCGTTGGCGGACAAGACACCAATTCGATCACCGGCTTCGACCCCTAGTTTCCGCAGCCTGTTAGCGATGTTGAGGGCATAACAATAAATTTGGCGATACGTGTACTCCTCGCGCTGCCCGTTACCCGTCCGGCGTACCCACGCTAAATGATTGGGGTGCCTGCGCAAGGCGTCATTGGCCAATAACCACAGATTCTCGGACATGTTCGGGGAATATCTTTATGTTTTAGCCAAAACTAGTGGTTCCGGTCGGCGCTGAAACATTGCATCTTTCAATGTGCCGAGCCCGCGGAAAAGTTAGTGGCATATGTTATCAAAAACCAGCAAACGTACTACCCCGCGACATGAATTGACGGATGCCAGAAAGTAGGCGACGGGATCGGATGGAAGGAATTCGACAACCCGACGGATTCATATCTATTGTTCAAACGCGCATCGTGAAGGGCCCGATGTGACCCAGTGAACCGACTCCATTGTCACCATCCGGGTCATACAGTGCTACGCGGGCCGCGCAAAAATTAGCGAGAAATAACGATTCTCAGGTTCGTAATGACGCTCGATCACCATGTCCGCCTCTTCAATAAGTTGCGCCAAACCTTGCCCCGTGAATTTGCGGCTGATCTCCGTCAATACGCTTTCTTGCCGGTCGAATTCAACGGTGAGATCCAGGGCTCGGATGGGCACCTCCTGAGCCAATTTCGAATGCAGGTGCATCTCGATTCTCGACAACTTCGGATCATAGAACGCGCGGTGCTCGAAGGTCCGCAGATCAAACGCCGCGTCCAGTTCCTTATTTATGACGCGCAGCACATTCAAGTTAAATTGCGCTGTGATACCGCGTTTATCGTTATAGGCCTGGTGTAAGGTCTCGTGGTCCTTAACGCGATCTGCGCCGAGGAGAAAGCGGTCGTCATCACCCATTTGCCGCCGTACCGTGGAGACCAGTTCAACGGCCTCGGCATGATCGAAGTTTCCAATCGTACCGCCCAGAAACACGAATAATTTGCTCGCTTGTTCTTCACGAACGCACTCGTGTTTCAGCCCTCCCTGATAATCCGCCAACAAAGCGTCAATGGTCAACGGTGGGAACCGTCGCGCCAATCGCTCGCCCGCATCGACGAGCGCCTTTTCGGACACATCTATGGGTACATAGCGCAGCGAGGGTTGCGCAGACAAAACAGCTTGTAACAAAAGTTCGGTTTTCTTCGATGACCCGCTTCCCAGTTCGACGATTACCTCAGGCCCCGAAAGATCAACTACCTCATCGACCACATCTTCGAGCAGACCATGCTCGACGCGGGTGGGATAATACTCCGGTGTTGCACAGATCTGCTCGAACAGATCCGAGCCGATCTCATCATAGAAATATTTTGGCGGCAGCGTTTTTGGCACCGCCGTTAAACCAGTACGGACCTCTTCCGCGAGACTAGATTCGGGCTTGCTTTCCGACGGCTTGTGAATACTTACGCGTTCCTCGGAAGCGGGTACGCGCATGGCGGTAGTGGGTTTCATAGTTGGACATTGTCACCGTGTCATGTTACGCGGCACGGCGGATTTCCCCTGTTGATGTAAAAGTATCGTCATGATATCGAATTCGTTATTATGAAGGCGGAACACTGGTTCATCAAATCTTTTGCGGATAGAGCACCCATGACATCGCCTCAGAAAACTTTTTTATCGATATCGATGCAGGACATACAGCGTGCCGTACAGCAAACTCTGGCGGAAGATATCGGTGGTGGTGACCTTACCGCGTCACTTATTGATGCAGAGCGCATGGTTGGCGCAACGTTGATCAGTCGGCAACACGCCGTGGTGTGCGGGACCGCATGGTTTGATCAAGTATTTCAACAGTTGGACTCGAAGGTAGTCGTGGATTGGGGGGTCGGTGACGGTGACAGCGTGGATAAGAACCAAGAACTCTGTCGTTTAAAAGGCGCCGCAACATCGATGCTCACCGGAGAACGAACCGCGCTCAACT
Source organism: uncultured Gammaproteobacteria bacterium (assembly GCA_945787105.1). Taxonomy (GTDB): domain Bacteria; phylum Pseudomonadota; class Gammaproteobacteria; order Arenicellales; family JAANXG01; genus CALZGZ01. Next base: position 13,009 of record CALZGZ010000212.1, on the reverse strand, counting down.
GGCTGCAAACTCTGTCCGGCACCGCCACCTTGACACGCAGCTATGTTGACCGCATCGCCGGTACATCGGCATTAATCTTGGATACCCGAAAGACCGTTCCGGGCCTGCGTCTAGCCCAGAAATACGCCGTTCGCTGCGGTGGGGGGCACAACCATCGCGTCGGACTGTACGATGGCATCTTGATCAAGGAGAACCATCTGCGCAGCAGTGATTCCATCAACTCGGCGTTGGCGCGGGCCCGGCAGCAGGCACCCGAGGGAATCATGGTCGAGATCGAGGTAGACACGCTGGAGCAGCTCAAGCAAGTCTTGGATGCAGGGGCTGAACGTGTATTACTCGACAACTTCACTATCGAACAACTACGTGAGGCGGTCTCCATAAATACGGGGCGAGCCAAGCTGGAAGCATCCGGCAATATTGATCTGGAAAACGTGCGCAAAGTTGCCGAAACCGGCGTCGACTACATCTCAATTGGCGCATTGACCAAACACGTTCGGGCCATAGATCTTTCTTTGGAATTCGCGCAGGTTTAACGAGTTTGTTCTCCCAGCCGTTGTTCGGTCTTCTCGGGCAGCCTGAGTGGTTTGATGTCGAAGAAATTCAACGGCAGACCGAGACCTTGGCCGGGTGTATTTTTGTCATAATCGGGATTGCGACGCACACCCTGCTTAACGCCCTGCCCCGACCTTTCCAACGCGGTGATGATCATTTCATGAAAGTCCGGATCATATGGCAACTCGTAAGCGCGCGGCAGCGCGTTGTTCTCTCCGATCGGCTTGACCCAAACGTAAATCGCGCCTTTCTCATTGCCGCCCTTTCTCGGTTCAACGACATCCGCTGAGAGCATACGCATGTTGTCGGGCATATCTTGCCCGGTTGGCCAACCCCACAATTCATACAAGGCAAAGTAACTTATGACCACGGTTAACATTGTAGCGACAATTGCGCCGGCCTTGACCTGCCACCGCCAAGTGGTGTCGAGGTTTAGACTTAACAGTAACAACGACAAGACCAGAACAAGCGTAACCAGGCCGATGATCGCTGGGATCATAAGAAGTACGGAGTCAGCACCTTTGGCGTGCGTCGGATATCCTTAATTTCGCGACTGCTCGTCACGGTAAACCGAACTACCGTTTTCTCCACATCCTGCGCCTCTAACACGACCTTGTCGACGAACGCGAGTTTGAACTCCGGGTTGACGCGTTCAACCTTAATCGTGACCGGAACCGGTTCACCTCGGACTGATTGATAATAGTAGACATTGACGACATATTGGCCGGTGATGGTACCCCTTAGCGTGACGATCTCCTGATTAATCGGATACACCACCGTGCGGCCGTCTATCTCCACGGTGTCGTTGATCTCACCGCGGTCATCGCGGTCCAGATGCATCCATCCCGCATCGCGCTGCAAATAGGACACGATCTCACCGTGAGGATCTTCCACCCAAAGATCCACATCATCCGCCCTGTCCTCGGGCCAGGTTGCGGTAATAATAAACTCCGCCTTTGGGTCCACCACCCCGGTTTTGTTTACAGGATTAACCAGCATGATCGCCACTAGAAAAAGAAACGTAAATCCTAACAGGGCGTTGAAAAGAAGATCGGTGAATGGGTCGGTAAGATAACGGTAATTTTGCACGCCGCTAATCCCGCTGGATATCGTTCCCGTTGGCGAGCCGTGGTGCCACATGAATTTCGGACACTTCGGTTATGCCGGCGACCAATTCATCGGCACCGCGATCGGCGATATGATATTGAATGCCGGCGAGGACGCCGCCGATTAATCCACACAATGTGGTAAATAATGCGACACGCATGCCGTCGCTCATTTTAGACAACATTGTCTGTATGGTGGAAATGTCGAGGTCCTCCACAGTCGGCACGGACTGCAGCATCAAAATGAAACCAATCACGGTGCCAAGAAGGCCGAGCTTAATCATCAAATCCGCGATTAGCCAACCAAGTTTTTGCGGCGATTTAATTCGCTTCGACATCGCATCCAATAATTGGCTTTGATCGTTTACAAATTGGGGAGGCTCTGCTGAGTTACTTAGGCGGCGCGCTAGATTCTGAATATGGTCAGTCATCGGCCCTTTCGGTAATACTGCTGAATAACCAAAGACTACTTCATTGTTTTTCAAGCTGATCTGTGATCGTTGATCCCGGTCCATCAAGTTCGAAATAGTATTGACATGGTTAATATACTTTGACAATCGTAACACCAACCAGCCTGCGTGTAATGACGACACTACAAACACACCGATAATCACAATGGACAACCTGCTAGCATCACTCTTAAACAAGATATGGAATAGACCTTGATGCCAGGCCACCGTTAGACCGACAGCGACGGCGGTAACAAACAACAACCAGCGTAGTAATAATTGATGGGTAATGAACATCGTCGTTATTTAGAATCTATGCTCGATGCATAAATGAGCCTCTCACCGCGTCGTCACAACATTCAACGCACCTGTCTAACCCGTATAGTGCACCAAGGATCTCGAATGATGGCGAATGGACTTGTCCTGCGCGTAGTTCCCCTGCTGTTCCCCTGCTGTGCGGGGACAAGGCGGGGACGCGGAGACAAGCCCCCTGCTGTGCGGGGACGAGCGCAGATGCGCGAGCACCAGCCAGCGCCGGGATAGGCGCCTACTCGGGCACAAAGTGTCCCCCCGAACATAGATCGAATTCGTTATCGCAAACAAATTGTTAGCGCCTCTTTTCGCTGTCTTGGTGCAATATGCGGGTTGACCATGATGTGCTTATCTTCGCGGCCCAAAAAAGCGTAGAGTTCCCAACACGAGGTACCTTAAGCCGATTGCCGGAGAAACCAAACAGCGTTGACGGATTCAAGGATCGATCCAAATCACGGACGCCATGCGTCCGCAATCCGGACCACGGCGGTACGAGAAAAATCGGTCCGGCTGGCTGAACGTACACAGTGATTCATCGTAGTGACAGTTGTCAACCCCTGCGTAATGCAACCGCCGGCGAGCCAAAGCGTACAGGTTCGCCATCCATGTGTGTGCCTCCAGGGCTTTTTTGAAACAAGATTCGCAACCGGGGTGCCCGTCGTGCAACGCGTTCTTTACGTCTTCTCCGATTTCGAAAGCCCGCGGTCCAATTGCCGGTCCCAGCCATGCGAGCACATCGGAACGGGTAATCTGAAACTGCTCGAGGGCCTTCTCGACTACGCCGGCTACTAACCCGCGCCACCCAACGTGAACGATGCCAACCCTGTCCGCTGAGCGATCACAAAGAAATACAGGCACACAATCAGCAGTCAACACAGCACATACTGTTCCAGGTCGATCAGCAAAGCTGCCATCTGCCCGCGTGTTGCGTACTGTTGCTGTTGCGTTGACGACACGGTTTCCATGCACCTGCCTCAACCACAAAGGTTCACTGGGCAAGTCACATAGGCTGATCAAGCGGCGGCGATTTTCCGCTACCCTGTGGTTATCATCACCGACGTGGTCAGCAAGGTTCAACTCCGCGAACTCTCCGACGCTGACACCTCCAGCCCGCGTGGTCGTGAACGCATGCACTCGATGCGGTGCCGCCCATTGTGCATCGATCACTTTGAGCCGGTCATTAGACATCATGTTAGCGCTTCTTTTCGTCGCCTTGGTGCAATATACGGGTTAACCTTGCTGCTGTCTGAAGTCTTCATCCAGGGCCTCGATGAGCCGTAACATGTCCGCCGGCGGCCGCTGTTTCCAATGTAAAGATCTACCGGTAACCGGGTGCTCCAATACCAGTTCGTTGGCGTGCAGGGCTTGGCGCCGAAATCCCTGCAGTTCCTCGCGTAATCTGCTTGTAGAACGCGCCGGGATACGCAAGCGGCCACCGTAAACGGGGTCGCCCAACAATGGAAAACCCAAATATTTCATATGCACCCGAATCTGATGCGTGCGGCCGGTATCCAATTGCACACGTAACAGTGTGTGTGCGCGGAATCTTTGCGCAATTCGATAATGTGTGACCGCAGGTTTGCCGCGGCCGGTCACGGTCATGCGCCGCCGGTCGTGCCGATCCCGGCCGACGGGCTCGTCCACCGTGCCCCCGGATATAACCACGCCACATACCAAAGCGAGATACCCTCGCTTCAGGCTGTGATTGGAGAGCTGCTCAATCAAACGGTTGCGCGCAACATTACTGCGCGCCACGACCATTAAACCAGAGGTGTCTTTGTCCAGTCGGTGCACGATACCAGCTCGGGGTAACACTGCGAGCTTCGGATCGACGAATAGCAACGCGTTCAACATCGTGCCATCTGCGTTACCCGCGCCGGGATGAACCACCAGGCCGGCGGGTTTATTGATGACCATTAGATGCTGGTCCTGATATTGCAAGTCCAACTCGATGGGTTCAGGAAGCCAATCTTTTGCAGGCGCTTCGGGTACCGCAACCTCGACCTGTTCGCCGCCGATCACGCGGTCCCGTTGCCGGGGAACCTCATCGTCCAACAACACCAAACCGTCGCGCAGCCATTTTTGAATGGAACTTCGCGAATACTCCGGGCACAGCAACGCCAACGCCTTGTCGATACGCTTTCCAGCAAAATCATCAGGAATATAAATGCTTATCTGCTTTGCAACGGCGCTCAACGCTCCTTTCCCCTCCACACAAATCGGGTTATGCTCGGGCCTTCTTGTCGGAACTGCAAGTCATGTCTCATGAAGTGGTCTAGCGTATTGTTTCCAGTGTCCGTGGCAATGGCAGTTGCCAGCGGTTGTGCAAGCCTGAAACCAGAATCCGCGCGTGACGACTGGCCGGTCGAGAAATTCTACAGCGAAGCCACACAGGCCTTAAGTAAAAAACGCTGGGAACTCGCTTTGGAGCTCTATCAGGCCCTGGAAGCGCGGTACCCCTATGGCGCGTATGCCGATCAGGCTCATATCGACGCCATTTATGCCTACTACAAGAAAGGGGAACCAGAATCGGCCATCGCGGCGTCGGACCGCTTTATCCGCTTACACCCGGCTCATTCTGGCGTGGCCTACGCCTACTACATGAAGGGGTTGGTCAATTTTAACGAGCATCGCAATTTTCTCGACCGCTGGGCGGGGACTACGGATGTCAGCGATCGTGATCCACGGGCCGCGCGCGAGTCGTTTTTGGCGTTTCGTGAGTTGGTGAACCGCTATCCGGAAAGTCCTTATACGGAGAATGCAAAGCAACGCATGAAACATCTGCTCAATATCCTGGCGATGAGCGACATCAACATAGCCGAATATTACTTTCAGCGGGGCGCGTATGTCGCCGTGGTGAATCGCTGCAAAAACGTCATTGAAGAGTATCAGCAAACGTTCGCCGTGGAAGACGCACTCGGATTGATGGCGGTGGCTTATCAACGCATGGGAATGAATGAGCTTGCCCAAGATTCGTTGCGCGTCCTCAAGATCAACTTTCCCAATAGCGAGTACGTCCCACAAATCAGTTCTGGAAAATACTCAACGCAGCGGGGTTCGTGGATGTCCCGCATGTTCAAGCGGCGTCCGGACGACTCCTGAACTTCGAGGTAATTGGGTAACGCCGGTCGCGGCCAAACGCGCGCCGGGTGATACGTACACCGGGCGCAGCTTGCCTCCTTTTGTATTCGTTTGCATCCACCATAGCGGCCACACGATAAACAACATCCGGCTCAAAGCCGGCAGCGATGATATCTTCCGGTGATTGATCCTGTTCGATGTAGCGCCCAAGTATGGGATCCAGTACGTCATAGGTCGGGAGTGTGTCTTCGTCCTTCTGATCCGGAGCCAACTCCGCCGAAGGCGGCCGTTCTAACACGCGTTTGGGAATCACCGGCGAGATTCCGTTTCGGTACGCCGCTAATTTATATACCAGCGTTTTAGGCACGTCCTTAATCGCTGCGAAACCACCGGCCATATCACCGTAGAGCGTGGCGTAACCCACCGCCATTTCGCTCTTGTTGCCAGTCGTAATGACGATCTTGCCGGTCTTGTTCGAGAGCGCCATTAACAACACACCCCGACAGCGGGCCTGAATATTTTCTTCGGTCACGTCCGTGGGCCGCCTGCCAAACACCGGCTTCAACTGAGTCAGAAAGGCATCAAACAGCGGTTCAATGGAGATGACATGATATTCCACACCCAGTGCCTTTGCCTCAGATTTTGCGTCGACGATGCTCATATCTAACGTATAGCGTGACGGCATCAATACCGCTTCTACATTGTCCGCACCGAGGGCATCAACCGTCACCGCCAGTGTCAGCGCAGAATCAATTCCACCCGATAGACCGATAACGGCGCCCTTGAAACCATTTTTGGTCACGTAGTCACGAACGCCACACACGATTGCTCTGTACACACTTTGCTCCAACGGCTCCTCGGGAACGATCGTGCCCGCGAGTTGGGTCAACACCGGGCCGGTTTCAAAATTGACCCGCACCAAGGCTTCGTCAAAATGTGCACACCGCTGAGTTAGAGCGCCATGACGATCCACTACGAACGAAGCGCCGTCGAATACCAGTTCATCTTGGCCGCCCACCATATTGACATATATGATCGGCAACCCATTATCACGTGCCCGGCGCGATACAATGTCGAAACGCTCGCTGGGCCGTTCAATATGAAAAGGTGACGCGTTAATGTTCACCACCAGGTCCGCCTGAGCTTGTTTGGCCTGCTCTATAGGACCGTGTTGCCATATATCCTCACAGATAGTGATACCGATGCGCACACCGTCAAGATTGACGACACAAGGCGCGTCTCCGGCGACAAAATACCGTTTCTCATCGAACACACTGTAATTCGGCAAACACTGCTTACGGTATGTGCCCAATACTTCACCTGCTTGTATCAACGACGCGGCGTTATACAAGTGTCCGTCTGCGCGCAGTGGATAGCCCACCACCAACGCAATGTCGGAGACTACCGCCCGCACTCGATCCAACTCTACGCGAGCGCGCTCGACAAACGCAGGCCGCAGCAATAAGTCCTCAGGTGGGTAACCGGTGATGCAGAGTTCGGGGAATACCACACACCGACACCCCAAATCATCCCGTGCGCGCATTGCGGTCTCAATGATTCGGCCCGCATTACCGGTGAGGTCACCCACCACCATGTTGACTTGCGCGATCGCAATGGACAGCGTATCCGCCATGTGTACTCTCTTTAGTTTAGAACAGGAAAGATTTCCGGGCCTATTTTCAGCGAACTGCTCGATTCAATCAAAGTACCCGCCATACAGAATGTTAAACTCTGCTAATGTACACTGAAATCGTCGACAACATCTCCGTAGTCAATCCGAAAGACTGGGATGCATTAACGGACAATCATAACCCTTTCCTCGCCTATGCGTTTTTGTCTGGACTCGAACGCACCGGATGCGTGTGCGAGACCACTGGTTGGTCACCGCAGCATGTGCTCGTTTATCGTAATTCCTCGCGTCGTGATCTAATCGGTGCTGTGCCGATGTACCTGAAGTATCACTCCTATGGAGAGTATGTCTTCGACTGGGCATGGGCCAATGCCTATCATCGCACCGGTCTGGACTATTATCCCAAGTTATTGGTGGCGATCCCCTTCACTCCGGTAACGGGTCCCCGGCTACTGACAACAAGATCCACTGCCGAGCGCAAGCCGGTATTCGATGCGGTCATCGACAGGGCCTGCCAACACGCGCACTCACTGGACGTGTCATCCCTACATTGGCTGTTCACCGATGATGAGAGCACTCATGCACTCCGTGAAAGGGACTTCATGACCCGGATCGGAAACCAGTTTCACTGGCACAATAATAACTATAAAGATTTCGATCAATTCTTGTCCGCCTTCAACGCCAAAAACCGCAAGAAGACGAAGCGGGAACGACGCCGGGTCCACGAGGCAGGGATACGCATCGAAACGCTTACCGGCAATGAATTGACGCAGCAACACTGGGATCTAATGTATCGTTTTTATCGGTGCACGGTCATGAACCATGGCGCATATGCCTATCTCAACCGGGATTTCTTCGATTGGTTGGCCAGCGAGATGGCGCAACAGGTGGTTTTGATTCTCGCCAGGGAAGGCGCTCGATATGTCGCCGGCGCCTTAAATTTCAAAGGCGACAACGCGCTGTTTGGGCGTTATTGGGGAGCGCTGGAGAATTTCGACGGTTTGCACTTTGAGACCTGCTACCACAGTGCCATTGAATATTGTATCGAGCATGACCTACAACGGTTCGAGGCCGGCGCACAAGGCGAACACAAAATGAGCCGTGGATTGATTCCCACCAAGACTTATTCGTTACATTGGCTGAGTAATCCACGGTTTGCCAATGCAGTCGCCGAATCCCTGGACCGTGAAACCCGGGAGCTGCACCGATACACGCAAGTGTTGCGCGCCCACTCACCGTATCGTCGCGAATACCCATGAGATATCGGTAACGGTTGCGAGCTTGGTTCGTTGGCCGCACAATGTCTTACCACGACTGTCACCACTGGTAACACTTTTGTCCTTGCAATCTAACAACCGCTGGTTCCCGCCAGTCGAACACGCAAGCCCCGAAGGCCTGCTTGCCATCGGCGGCGATCTATCCAGTGAACGGTTGCTAGAGGCTTACAAATTGGGAATCTTTCCTTGGTACAGCCAGGGGCAGCCCATATTGTGGTGGTCACCGGACCCGCGAGCCATACTCTATCCAAACAACTTCAAGATCTCTCGTAGCCTGAAGAAAAATCTTCGCAACCGTTCATACCACGTCACCATCGACACCGCATTTGAGCAGGTGATTCACCGCTGCGCAGCACCGCGTCGCAAAGAGCAAGCCGGTGGTACGTGGATCACACCGGATATGATCAACGCCTATTTGGAGCTGCGTCAGTTGGGCTATGCGCATTCAGTAGAGACCTGGACTGGCCGAACGTTGGTTGGCGGGTTGTACGGCGTGTCGCTGGGCGCTGCTTTTTTTGGCGAGAGCATGTTCAGTATGCGGACCGACGCATCAAAAACAGCATTGGCGCACCTAATACACCTGGCACAACAGTGGGATTTTCATTTCATTGACTGCCAGGTCCCCTCCCCACACGTGATGCGTCTCGGTGCGGAAGCGGTGTCCCGCGAGCGTTTTTTGGGAGAACTGGACACAGCTCTAAAGTCCCCGGACCGGATCGGTAGGTGGCAGTTTCCCACCGACATGGCTATAACACGACCATGACCAAGTCACAGGCATCAATCAAGTTGTACGTGTCCACGCCTCATGCTTGTCCGTATTTAACTGCGGAGCAGGCCACCACGCTGATCATCGATCCGGAGCTGAAAGTTACCGATCGGTTATTTACCCAACTGTCACGACACGGATTCCGGCGCAGCGGTGACATGATCTACAGACCTCATTGTGCGCAGTGCGACGCTTGTGTTTCGGTACGTATTCCAGTCGACGAATTCAAAGCAACGCGTAGTCAGCGGCGCAATTGGCGGCGCAACCGTGACGTTCGAGTGATTGAGACGGCAGCGGAGTACGATGAGGAACATTTCAATCTTTATCTTCGCTATCAACGGGATCGCCACCCCGACAGTACGATGTGTGATCCGGATCCCGAGAAATACTATAAATTCCTGGCCAGCGACGTCACTGACACACGCTTTTTCGAAATGCGCGTGCACGACCAATTGGTTGGAGTTGCCGTCGCCGACTGTTTTGCAGATGGATTATCCGCCGTCTACACATTCTTTGACCCCGCACAATCATCCCGTGGGCTGGGGACTTACGCGATCTTATGGCAAATTCAATATACCAAACAGCTATTCCGACCTTGGGTGTACCTCGGATACTGGATTAAAGACTGTCGGAAGATGTCTTACAAGACTGGCTTTCGACCGACCGAGGGTTTCAAGAATAGCGCCTGGGTGCGTATATCCGAGCAGTGAGTCATCATTGAAGCTCTTTACGGCCCAACTGTGTTCCGGCATCATACGGCCCGCCTAATCATGATCGAATATTTGCGTATCTAACCCGAGAAACCGTGGCCAAAGAAGACCATATTGAAATGGAGGGCACCGTGATTGAAGCGTTGCCGAACACGCAATTTCGCGTGGAACTGGAGAATGGCCACGTCGTCACCGCTCATATCTCGGGCAAAATGCGCAAACACTATATACGCATCTTGCGAGGCGATCAGGTCACGGTGCAATTAACACCCTACGATCTCAGCAAGGGACGCATTGTCTATCGCAGCCGCTGATCAGCGCGCCGGTGTTTAGCCCGCATATTGACCAAGGCAGCGACAAGAGAATCTAACAGCCTGTTTGAGGCCATGAAGTCGATGAATGTTCGGTGCCACGTTTTGTACCCGAAGTCGGACTTATCCCGGCCCTCGCTGGTTGTCACACATCTGCGCTTAGCCTGCACTCGGAAACTGGGGTCTGAATTCAATTCAGACCCCATTTTCCACATCGCTCCAGCGCGTCGCCTGTCCCCGCACAGCAGGGGAACAGCAGGGGGCTCAGTGGCAAGAGTCGTGCGCCAGTATCCGCGATCCTTAGTGCAACATGCGGGCTAGAATCCCTGCAACCATCATTTTTCCCGTCCTGTCGTACCTGGCGATGGCGCCGCTATGGGCCGGGGAGGCCGACGTCGACTCTGCCAAAGCCCGTTGTAGCCAACGCGTGTGCACGATATCGGCAACGGTGCGCCATGACGACACTGGCTGGGATCACTACGCCAACCACTGGCGGGTATTGACACCCGCGGGTGAGGAAATCGCGCGCCGCGTCTTACACCACCCCCACGAGAAGGAACAACCGTTTACGCGCAGCCTGGGCGAGGTTCGCATCCCGCCCGGCATCGATCATGTATTGATCGAGGCCCATGACAGTGTCCATGATTATGGTGGACAGCGGTTTACACTCCAGCTGCCGGACTAGAAAGCATTATCTAGCCCGATCTCGCAAACGTTTCGGCAAACCATGCCCCGCAAAGCCGGCGTTTTTTTCAATATTCTCAACGTTTACACCGCGCCGCATCGGCTGGGTTGGAATAAAATTAAGCACCAACCGTCCTGAAACTCAGAACCTACGCGAAACGCCCATGATTCCCTTTCAATTCATACGTCAGAGTGAGATCAGGAAGCGGCTGTCGGCAATCAGGCCGCGTTTGTATCGTACCGCTTTTGCTTGGACCCATGACCGCGCCTTGGCCGAAGATCTCACCCACGAAACACTCGTCAAAGCGCTGCAAGGTGCGCGCCATCTGCGCGACCTCAAGGCATTGGATGCCTGGTTGTTTCGCATCATGACGAATTGCCGCCACGACCACTTTCGCAAGCAAGCGGCTACCGATGACATCGACAATCATGAGCTGATTGATGAGCAAACACCGGAAACCCAAAGCGGCGCGCGGGAGCTGGTCCGCATGGTGCGTGCAGCAGTCCAGGCGCTACCCGAAACACATCGCCAGACCTTGACCCTGGTCGACTTAGAGGGATTTTCCTACGTCGAAACCGCGGCAATCCTAGGGGTACCTGTCGGCACCGTAATGAGCCGCTTGTCGCGGGCGCGCGCGCGATTACGGGGATTGCTCACAGCAGCCGAGCCTAGTGGTCAAAGTAAGCCAACTAAACCAAATACGGCACACATCCGGAGAATAAAGTGACTGAGACAGACAAGATTTCAGACGAAATGCTCAACGCATTCATCGATCACGAATTGTCTGACGATGACATGATGCAAATCTATATGACGATGTCGAAAGACCCCGACCTGCGGGCCCACGTATGTGAATTGCGTGCCACCCGCGATTTGGTGCGTAGTGCCTATAAGGTGTCACCACTTTTAGCTAAAGCCGAGCGGCTGCCCTCAAGGTTTCCTGGGTGGGGCTTGGCGGCAGCGATCGCGTCATTATCGTTGGGGGGGCTATTGGGGTGGCTGGCCTACCCTGTCTGGTATCCGCCTGCGCCGTCGGCGCTGGTGGCGGGCGTTAACGCTCCCTCGGCATCGAGCATTCGGGTCGTATTTCATGCCAGCCGCAACGACGCGGACGCGTTCGAGCAAATCCTCGACGAAGCCGAGACACTGCTCGCCGCCAACACTGGCGGCCAGACCGCCAACCTGGTACGGATTGTCGCCAATGGCGAGGGCCTGGACCTGTTGAGTGCCCGCACCTCGCCGTTTAGAGACCGGATTCAGCAGCTCAATGCGCAGCATAAAAACCATGTGGTATTTGCGGGATGCTCCCAGACGCGCAAACGCATGAAGCGGGAACGCGGCGAAAGCTTCGAACCCTTACCCGAGGTGTTAATGGTGAATTCAGGGGTAATCGAGCTGCTTGAACTGCAGGAAAAAGGTTGGCGGTACATGCCGATCTGACCGTTTCCAGCGCAGCGGGAATAATTTCGCGACCCACAACGTCTCCATAAACCGAGTACCGGACAATCACCGAAACTCACATCACGCGCTAAGCGCGTTATAACTATCGTTACCTGTTCTCGAGGAGGGAGCATTGATGAAGAATCTTAGACTATCCGCAGGTCTGGCGATCGCTATGCTGCTGGCGCTGGCTGGTTTTCAGAGCCCCGCTTTCGCGGACGCCAAACACAAGCTGGTCATCCAGGTGAGCACCGATGACGTGCGCACCCAAAACATTGCCTTGAACAACGCCGTCAACCTGCAAAAGGCATTGGGCGATGATATCGAAATCGAGATCGTCGCCTACGGACCGGGGCTGAGCCTGTTGACGCCCAAGAGCCCGGTATCCAAGCGGGTGCCGGATCTCGCGCTGTACGAGAACATCACCTTCAGCGCGTGTGGCAACACGATGAATAAGGTCGCCAAAAAGAGCGGCAAAGACGTCAAGCTCGTTGACGGTGTGAGAGTGGTCCCGGCCGGCGTTATTCGCATCATGGAGCTACAAGAGCAGGGCTGGACCTACGTCAGGCCGTAAACCCAACCCAGCCGTCTCAAAACACAACGCGCACGGTCATGACCGTGCGCGTTTTTTTGTGTTCCGCGGTGGTGCATCGACGATTCCTTGGCCGGAGTCGAATTACTGGATATAAT
>CALZGZ010000211.1 GCA_945787105.1 uncultured Gammaproteobacteria bacterium | reverse complement strand
CACCGTATCTCCGGGGTTCCGGTGATCGACGACGACAAATTGGCGGGCATCGTGACCAGCCGCGACCTGCGGTTCGAAACCCGCTATGACGAACCGGTAAGCCGTGTGATGACGCCGCGGGAGCGGCTTATCACCGTTAAGGAGCATGCATCCCGTGACCATATCCAGTCACTCCTGCATGAGCATCGGATCGAAAAGGTGCTGGTGGTGGATAGCGACTTCAATCTCAAGGGACTGGTCACTGTCAAGGATATCCAAAAGGAAAGTGAGCATCCCAACTCGTGTAAGGATAGTCACGGGCGGTTGTTGGTTGCCGCGGCAGTTGGTACTGGAGATGACAGTGACGAACGCGTCGCAAAGTTGATAGAGGCGAAAGTGGACGCGGTTGTGGTGGACACCGCGCACGGTCATTCACAGATTGTGATCCATCGTGTGAAGCAGATTAAAGCAACTTACCCCGATATCGAAGTGATTGCGGGAAATATCGCCACCAAAGAAGCGGCGCGCGATCTATTGGATGTCGGTGTGGATGCACTCAAGGTCGGAATCGGTCCGGGATCGATCTGCACCACGCGCATGATTGCGGGAGTCGGTGTTCCGCAAATCACCGCCATCGAGGACGTGGCCGAGGTGGCTGCAGGTGCGGGCGTGCCTATCATCGCCGACGGGGGTATTCGATTTTCCGGGGACATCGCCAAGGCGATTGCGGCGGGGGCAAATTGCGTGATGGTCGGCGGCTTGCTCGCGGGTACCGATGAATCGCCGGGTGAAATCGAGATCTATCAAGGACGCTCGTACAAGTCTTATCGCGGTATGGGGTCCCTGGGCGTGATGGCAACCGGATCCAGAGATCGATACTTTCAGGAGCACACCACGGCGCCGCAAAAACTGGTGCCCGAGGGTATCGAGGGCCGTGTGCCCTACAAGGGTCCGATGGTCAATATCGTTCAGCAGCTGATGGGTGGCCTGCGGGCGGCGATGGGCTACACCGGTAATCAAAACCTGGAACAGATGCAAAAAAACGCCGAATTCGTTCGCATCACCAGCGCCGGTATCCGGGAAAGCCACGTACACGATGTCACCATCGTGAAAGAAGCGCCAAATTATCAGATCAACAATTAGGTCTTGGAGTCGGGAGTACTTACGCCGCGAGTTGATAGGCCGCCACTGACGTGATGACTGATCCACATGCCGAACGGATTCTGATCTTAGATTTCGGTTCTCAATATACCCAACTGATCGCACGCCGGGTGCGCGAAGCCGGGGTCTACTGTGAAATCTACGCCTACGACATGGACATGAGAGCGGTGACAGAATTCGCACCCCACGGCATCATTCTTTCCGGTGGCCCGGCGACGGTGACACTCACCGACACCCCGCGGGTGGGTGATGATCTATTCGCCATGAACATCCCGGTGCTGGGAATCTGTTACGGCATGCAATGCATGGCGGCGGCGTTGGGTGGGGAGGTAGAGACCTCCGTTAAACGTGAGTACGGCTACGCTCAGGTGACGGTGCTGGATGATTCACCGCTGTTGCGGGATCTGGTCGATCACTACGGAGATGAGGGTCAGGCGCTGTTGGATGTGTGGATGAGTCATGGGGACAAAGTCACCCGGCTGCCACCTACGTTTGAGGCCATTGCGGAATCTGACAACGCACCGTTGGCGGCTATTGCCGATCACAAGCGGCGGTTATACGGCTTACAGTTTCACCCGGAAGTGACCCATACCCGCCAGGGAGAGGACATCCTGCGCCGGTTTGTTCACGAAGTCTGTGGCTGCGGCTCACAGTGGACCCCGGGCAATATTATTCACAACGCAATTGCGACAATCCGGGATCGCGTCGGCAAGGATAAGGTGATGTTGGGTTTATCCGGCGGCGTTGATTCTGCGGTGGTTGCGGCATTGCTGCACAAAGCGATCGGCGATCAGTTGACTTGCATCTTTGTGGACAATGGACTGCTGCGCCTGCATGAAGCTGACCAGGTGATGACGACGTTCGCCGAGCACATGGGAGTCAAGGTCATACAAGTCAAGGCTGAGCAGCGTTTTCTCGATGCCCTGCGCGGCGTTTCCGATCCGGAACAAAAACGCAAGATCATCGGGAATCTGTTCATCGAGATGTTCGAGGAGCAAGCAGCGATGATTCCCGATGCCAAATGGCTGGCCCAGGGCACCATCTACCCGGATGTGATCGAGTCGGCGGCGGCAAAGACCGGTAAGGCGGAAGTGATCAAGTCCCATCACAACGTTGCCGGCTTACCGGAGCAGATGAAACTCGAGTTGCTTGAGCCGCTGCGTGAGCTGTTCAAGGATGAAGTGCGTAAGATCGGGGTCGAACTCGGTTTGCCAAACAAGATGGTCTATCGGCACCCCTTCCCCGGGCCGGGTTTGGGGGTTCGCATACTGGGTGAAGTCAAAAAAGAATACGCCGATCTGCTGCGGGCGGCGGATGCAATCTATCTGGACGAGTTGTACAAACATGGTTTGTATGACAAGACCAGCCAGGCGTTTGCGGTGTTCCTGCCGGTGAAGTCGGTCGGTGTCGTGGGTGACAACCGCGCCTACGAGTACGTGATCGCGCTGCGCGCGGTGGAGACGGTGGATTTCATGACTGCGAGTTGGGCGAAAATTCCCTACGACGTACTGGCTGGAATCTCCAACCGGATTATCAATGAAGTTCCCGGAATCAGCCGTGTCACTTATGACATTTCCAGTAAACCCCCGGCCACAATCGAGTGGGAGTGATCGGCCCGTGGGGCGGCTCTCCGATGAAGACGAGTTGTGGATGCGGCGTGCCCTGGGGTTGGCGCTGCATGCGCGGGATGCCGGTGAGGTGCCGGTGGGGGCGGTGCTGGTGCGTGCCGGTGAGCTGTGGGGAGAGGGTTGGAACTGCCCCATCGGCAGCTCGGATCCCAGCGCCCATGCGGAAATTGTCGCCCTGCGCCGGGCCGCGGCGCGGGTGCAGAATTACCGCCTGGTGGACACCACGCTGTACGTCACCAAGGAACCCTGCGTGATGTGCGCCGGCGCCATCGTTCATGCGCGGATCAAACGGGTGGTGTTCGGTGTCCGCGACACCAAGGCGGGCGCTGCGGGGTCGGTGTTTGATCTGCTGCGCAACGACAACTTGAATCACCACTGCGAAATCGAAGCTGGAGCTCTGGAGCCGGACTGTCGCGCATTGCTGTTGGACTTTTTCGCATCGCGGCGGGGGACGCAGGATACCCGCTGAATCTACGCCGCGGGGAATGTGAGTTGCGGTTGTGGAGCATCGTGCCTGCGGTCTTCCTGCTCCTCAATCTTCACCAGGATATCGTAAAAAGAGCGGATGCGGGTGACAT
>CALZGZ010000210.1 GCA_945787105.1 uncultured Gammaproteobacteria bacterium | reverse complement strand
GAGGGCCGCGTGTAAAGCTTGATACCCGCCTGCAGCCAGCTGTCATGGATCAACTCGAGCACATCGGTTTCCTCGGTGCTCTCGCCGGCGGTTTGGACAATGATCTCCAGCGGGCGTCCATCCGGCAGCAAGCGCACCCCGCGCTTGTCGTATTTGGTTAAGCCTATTTCATCGAGCAGTGCGTTCGCCTGCTGTAAATCATATTCGGTCCACGACTGCTGGTACTCGGGCCTGAACAACGGGCTTTGCGGCAGCATCGTGTTGTTGCTCTCGAGAACCAGGCCGAAATAAATCACCTGATTAATTTCATGGCGATGAATAGCCAGCGATAGGGCGCGGCGAAAGCGGGCATCGTGCAGCAATTCCCGCCACACCAGATCGTTGGTGTTCAGATTGGGATAAAGGGTAATCTGCGATCCCTTTGCGGTGCGCCACAGGCGGACCGAGTAGTTGTTGCGTTGTTCACCGGCCTTGAGGAAGGTGTAGTTGTCCAAGCGCAGATAGCGCGCCTGCAGATCCGACTCTCCGGCACCGGTCTTGGCCGGTACCAGGCTGCTGCTGGCGATATTGATGATAACGCGGTCAATATACGGCAGCTGTTTGCCTTCACTATCGACGCGGTGGTAGTAGGGGTTGCGCTTGAAAATAAAACGTTCCGATGGGGGACGGGTAGTATTGACCCATGGATGCAAGGTGGGTAAATCCGGATTATCGAACTTGTACATACGGGCTAGGCGGTGCTGCAGACCCGCCCAGTTCCGGGTACCGGCCTGCGCCACTTTTTGCTCCAGTTCGGTGGCTTTAGCGTAACGGGCATGGAACTGTTTCAGGTAGTGAGCGGGAAGATATATGAACAGCGGCCTGGGCCCGGCAAGGGCCGGTAGGAAGAAGGGATTGGGCTTGTGCCAACGGTAACGAATGGTGGTTTCGTTGATGATTTCAACTTCCGGCGGCTTACTGTCGACCAGCAGCGCCTGGGTGGGACCAAATGGTGACAGGTCTTGGTTGTTGGCGACATCTTCCCAAAAATAACGAAAGTCCTCGCTAGTGAACGGATGGCCATCCGACCATCTATGTCCAGGCCGCAAATAAAAGGTAAACACCCGATTATTCTCGACCTCAAATCGTTCCAGCAGGTCCGCGAACAGCTCGAACTTTTCGTCATACGCGACCAGCCGAGCATAGCCATAGACCACCATCATACGGATATCGCGAGCCTTACCCATTAGTAGGCGAAGTTCGCCGCCGTAGCGCCCGGGAGTCTTCCCAGTGCCTTGATAACTGACCAGGGCGGGTGTTTCGGGTACCCGTTGCTGGATTGAAGGCAGTTGGCCGGTGCGAATCGCGTCCATCAAACTGGGCACTTCGCTGAGACCTTGGGCTTTTGCAATCGCCGACGGATTGGATAAGCTGACCACCAGCAACAAAAAAAAGATCCAAAATCGATTCGCAGTCATGTTCTCAGCTCATTCATTCGTGTGCCCACCGCAGCCCGCACCAGATGTTCGCGATTGACTTTCACTAGCGTCGTTTGCGTCTGGTCGTTGACGGTAAACGGCGGCAACCATGCGGCTGGATTCGACGCCTTGCCTTCCATCAGCGCCGCCAAGTCCAACTGCCGACTAAGATCCGGATATGGAAC
The DNA here is from genome assembly GCA_945787105.1 of uncultured Gammaproteobacteria bacterium. GTDB lineage: Bacteria > Pseudomonadota > Gammaproteobacteria > Arenicellales > JAANXG01 > CALZGZ01. The sequence continues at coordinate 43,346 of CALZGZ010000210.1, read as the reverse complement.
CGCGGCGAGCAGCGCTTGGGTATAGGGATGGACCGGATCGCGAAATAATATTTCTCGCGGTGCAATCTCCACCAACCGCGCCTGACACATCACCGCGATGCGGTCAGCGACATAATCCACCACTGCTAAATTGTGCGAGACAAACAAGTACGTCAACCCAAGCTCTTTTTGCAACTCTTTTAATAGATTGAGGACCTGTGCCTGTATTGAGACATCGAGGGCGGATACTGGTTCGTCGCAAATCAACAAATCCGGTCGCAGGGCCAGTGCGCGCGCGATCCCGATACGCTGCCGTTGACCGCCGGAAAAACTATGCGGATAACGGTTCAGGAAACGGGGGTCCAGCCCGACCAGGCGCAATAATTCCTTGACCATTTCCGCCTGGTACGCTTGATCGCCAAGCTGATGAATGATCAAGGGCTCGCGAATGATATCGAACACGGTCATGCGCGGGTTCAAGGAGCTGAAAGGATCTTGAAAGATCAGCTGCATTTTACGGCATGCCACGAGTCCCTGGTCTCCCTCAAGAGCCAACAAGTCGGTCAAGGTGCCGCGGTCGTTATAGATGACGCTGCCGGTGTCGGGACGTATCGCTCGCATGATGATCTTGCTGAGCGTGGTCTTGCCGCATCCGCTTTCGCCCACCAATCCTAGACATTCTCCCCTATCGATATCGAAACTGACGTCGTCCACCGCGGTATTGACTTGTTCCTCCTTGTGTCCCAACCAGCCGCCCTTGCGTATACGAAAGGTTTTACTCAGATTTCGCACCGAAAGATGTGCGCCGGCGGATTCGGCCCCGGGTGGCCAAGGCTGCTTGTCACTAAGCAATGGCCCGGTTTCGTGCTCAACCTCACGCACCGGCTGCAGCCGCTCGCCGGGTTTCATATCAAAATGTGGGACTGCTTTGAGTAAGGCCTGCAGGTAGGGATGGCCGGGGCGATTAAAGATGTCAATGGCAGTGCCACGCTCCATCACCTCCCCGTGATACACGACAACGACATGTTCGGCCACATTGGCGACCACACCAAGATCATGCGTGATGATCAATACAGCCATCCCAAATTCCGCCTGAAGATCCTTTATCAAGCTAAGGATTTGCGCCTGGATGGTGACATCCAGCGCGGTGGTTGGTTCGTCGGCGATTAATAACGCCGGGCGGCAGATCAGCGCCATAGCGATCATCGCCCGTTGCCGTAAGCCACCGGACAGTTCGAACGGGTAAGTCCTTAAGCCCTGCGCGGGGTTCGGAAATCCCACCAGTCGTAACATATCCTGAGTAAGATCCAGTCCCTCTTGTTTGCTCATCTCACGATGTAAAAACAAAGCCTCGCTCACCTGATCGCCGATAGTATGTAACGGTGAAAGAGACACCATCGGTTCCTGAAAGATGATTGATATGCGCCCGCCGCGGATGCTGCGCATCGCGGCGCTCTTAGGCGGTAACTTGGCGATATCGACAACTTCGCCCGAGTTGGGTTCGGTGAACAGAATCTCGCCGGCACTAATGCGCCCAATGTCCGGCAGGATGCTCATGATGGATTGAGCGATCACGGATTTACCGGAACCCGACTCACCCACCAGGGCCACGGTGGCGCCGGCGGCGACATCAAAAGAGACGCCACGCACGGCATGAATCACGGTGTTGTGCACGCTAAACTCGACTTCCAGATTCCGTATACTCAGCAGATCCGGCATGTTATGCCCTCATCCTCATCGAACACGCGGCGGCACCGATGTCATGTGTGATATCCGTGGTATGGCCCATTGGCTAGCAAGTACCATTTTTATACGGCCATTGTAACGTCTTAATCTGATAACACACCGCAGTCCAGATTGGCCAGGCTATGCCCCGTGAATGTCGGCCATAATAGCTGCGCCAGGGATGACACCCCATCGCTTTTGACATAGTTTCACGATGCGATTCTATGATCAAGCAAGGCCGGGCGGGTCCGGCCGAGCGCCACGATCAGCGTGGTACCGAGCTGGAGCGGCGATCGACTGCGATGGCGGCAAATCCAGATTATCCGGCAGATGTTATGGTTATGCTAGCACGGTGCTTGAAAGGAGTAATCGATGGCCGCACCCACGGGAGCATTACCGCGAACGACGAATTGGTTGACCGACTGTGACGAGTCTACAGGTCTTGTGGGCCTGGACGAATACCGGGCGACGGAGGACAATTGCTTTCCCAACGAATTCGCGCGGCTGGATCGACGAGGATTGTTTTAATGTCGTTGCCTTTGCAAACTTGTATTGCTGCGTAGATCATACAAACCCCAAGCTAGTTAGTGTCCGCTCGTTAGACTTAATAAGGTGTTACTTTTTGTTACCGGTTACTCGTGTCTGCAAATAAGTAAATCAACAGGTTAGCAAATTGTCGCGGAACGGAATTAATTAAAATGGAATGGCACCGGCGCTGTACGCGTAGGTCTTTATGCTATTATTATGACTGTCTGAACCATCGCGTTCTCGTCCCGGTGTACTTTCTCATTGACCCGAGCGTATGTGGTTTGCGTAATTTGGGTTAACCGATCTTATTTTGGGTCCGATCCTTTAACTCACCATACGCTCGGACTTGGCGCCACTTAGCAGAACCTTTTTAGTGGCTTATCGATAACTGTACACGCGAAGGCAATTGTATGAAAACATCTCGGACATCGGGCCTTTGGTCCATATGGCTTGCGTTGGTGTGGCTGATGCTGGGTCATACTGTTTACGCTGAGGAGCAGAGCTTGATTCAAAACGGACGAACCGTTTCTATTGAATACGTGTTGACCCTCGATGATGGTTCCGTGGCATCCACTAATGTGGGTCAGACACCACTCAATTTTACCCACGGTCAGGGACAGATATTACCGGGACTCGAAGCTGCTTTAGACGGAATGAAAAGTGGAGAGAAGAAAGCTGTTTCCTTGTCTGCAGAGCAAGCTTATGGTGCGGTGAATCCAGACGCATTCGTAAAAGTTCCCATCGATCTTATACCGGAGGATGCCCGTGAGCCGGGCACAATGCTGGTCGGCAAGGATCCTTCTGGCAATGAACGGTATGTTCGTGTTCATGAAGTGCAGGAAAAGCAAATTGTGATCGATCAGAACCATCCCTTGGCCGGCGAAACGCTTCATTTTAAGATTACGGTTCTTTCTGTTGAATAGCTTTGAATGTCATGCAGCAAAGAAAGCTTTATGTTGGAAATCTGCCGTTTTCGGTATCCGAGGCGGACATAGAGCAGACCTTTTCAGCCTGCGGCGAGATTGAAAACGTAAAACTCATTACCGACCGCGAGACAGGTTGCTCTCGAGGATTTGCATTCGTAACGTTCTCAACACAACAGGGTGCGGATCAAGCGCTCTCCAAGCATGGTGAGGAGATACAAGGGCGGGAGATAGTAGTAAGTGTGGCGAAAGAAAGGGACGGTGTGCACGGCAGGCGTCCCCCCCGCCGGTAAATATGCGTGCACAGTTGTATACATCTCGGCGATAATAAATCTTCTCGTGCTTGAGCATGCTGATCGCTGGCGCACTGTTTTCTGATTTGCGGTGACGTTCGGGTTATACGGTCTCTGCAAGAGCAGGACGCTGTCGTTGCTAATTGCTCGTGAACCCTATGATGCGAGGCTGCCGGCATGGCCGTTCACAATGAATTGGTAACCCTGCTAGGGCGCCTCACCGCCCTGTTGGGCGATCGCGTCACGACCAACATTAATGTTCGGGATCAACACGGACATGACGAAGGTTATCGGCCCGGCCAGCCACCGGACATGGTCGTTTTCCCGTTAACCACAAACGACGTGTCCGCGGTGGTAAGAGTATGCGCTGACCTTGCGGTGCCAATGATTCCCTACGGAGTGGGAACCTCGCTAGAGGGCCAGGTGATGGCTCCCAGCGGTGGTGTGTGTATAGACCTTTCGCGTATGAACGAGGTCCTGCAAGTGAATCCAACGGATCTCGATTGCACTGTTCAGGCTGGAGTGACGCGCCGGCAACTCGATCAATTTCTCCGCGACCAGGGGATGTTTTTCCCGGTGGATCCGGGCGCCAACGCTACGTTGGGTGGTATGGCCTCTACCCGGGCCTCCGGGACCAATGCAGTCCGGTACGGCACGATGAGAGATAATGTGTTGGGTCTGACCGTGGTGTTGGCCGACGGCCGTGTTGTCAAAACCGGTGGCCGCGCACGCAAATCTTCGGCTGGTTATGATTTGACGAACCTGTTCGTGGGATCTGAGGGAACCCTCGGGATCATTACCGAACTTACGGTGCGATTGTACGGTCGCCTGGAGGCGATCTCGTCGGCAGTTTGCAGTTTTGGCGTTCTTTCCGATGCAGTCGATACTGTGATTGAAACCATACAACTGGGGATACCGGTAGCGCGAATAGAATTGTTGGACGAAGTGCAGATGGATGCGGTGAACCGTTACTCTGGTTTGAGTTATCCGGTTGCGCCCACCTTGTTTCTCGAATTTCACGGTACCCGGTCAGCGGTTGCGGAACAGGCTGAATCGGTCGGTAGCATCGCGGCCGAGCACGGCGGGAGCAATTTTCAATGGGCCGGTGACGAGGAACATAGAAACGCGTTATGGCGGGCACGTCACGATGCGGCTTACGCATGTAAGGCGTTACGACCCGGTTGTGAGATGTGGCCTACTGACGTCTGCGTGCCCATCTCTCGTCTCGCCGAGTGCATTAATCAAACCCGAAAAGATATAGACCAATCGGGCCTGGTGGCACCGATCGTGGGGCACGTGGGTGATGGTAACTTCCACGTCGTGATCGTGCTGGATCCCAACGACCCTGAAGAGATTCAGCGTGCGAACGAATTCAACGAACGTCTGATTGGGCGCGCACTGGCCATGGGTGGTACGTGCACCGGAGAACACGGTATTGGTTTGGGTAAGCGAGAACATCTCCTTAGCGAACACGGCGATGCTGTGGAAGTTATGGCGAGAATCAAACAATCCCTGGACCCGAAAAACTTGATGAATCCAGGCAAGATTTTTATGGACTCTTGAGGGCGGTGGTGCAATATACGGCGTTCGCACCTCACCGTCGTTCAATCCAAGAGTGTTTTTCTATTCCTTAGTGTTACCCCACAGCCACGACCAGCCACGGCTCTGTTTGTGCTCCCTGACATCTACGTTGGCGAACTTGCGTTCTCGCTCACCGATATAAATCTGGCGTGGCCGCCCAATCTGCGGAGCACCTTCCGACATCATCTCTTTCCAGTGAGCGATCCACCCCACGGTTCGGGCGATGGCGAAGATCGCTGTGAACATATTGGTTGGGAAACCCATTGCCTTGAGGATGATCCCGGAATAGAAGTCCACATTTGGATAAAGTTTACGCTCGATAAAGTAATCGTCTTCCAGGGCAATGCGTTCCAGTTCCATGGCAAGCTCCAATCGCGGGTCCTCGATGCCCAGCTCATTGAGCACCTCGTGACACGCTTTACGCATCACCTTGGCGCGCGGATCATAGTTCTTATACACGCGATGCCCGAAGCCCATGAGGCGGTAGCTGTCGTTGGGATCCTTGGCGCGTTTGATAAACTCCGGGACCCGGTCTTTGCTTTCGATTTCACCCAGCATCTTCAAGACGGCCTCGTTGGCACCGCCGTGGGCGGGTCCCCACAAGGAGGCAATCCCTGCTGCGATACACGCAAACGGATTCGCCCCTGAAGAACCCGCTAAACGTACCGTAGACGTGGACGCGTTCTGTTCGTGATCAGCATGCAATATCAGTATGCGGTCCAGCGCCTTGGCGAGCACAGGATTGACTTCGAAATCGTTGGCCGGGACCGAGAACATCATCTTTAAAAGATTTTCCGAGTAATTCAGGTCATTACTCGGGTAAATGAACGGCAATCCCATCGAATACTTATACGCATAGGAGCCGATCGTAGGCATCTTGGCGATCAATCGGTGTGACGCCACCATGCGTTGTTGCGGATCCGCGATGTCTGTACTGTCGTGATAAAAAGAAGATAACGCGCCGACCACACCGACCATAATCGCCATGGGATGTGCATCCCGACGAAAACCACGATAAAAGTTCATCAGCTGCTCATGCAGCATTGTATGATGCGTGATGTGGTGGTCGAATTCTATTTTCTCTTCCGGCGACGGCAACTCGCCATGTAAGAGTAAATAACAAACATCCAAATAATCGCTATTCTCCGCTAAATCTTCGATGGCATAACCTCGATGTCTCAATATGCCGTTCTCGCCATCGATGTACGTGATCGCAGACGAACACGATGCTGTAGACGTGAAACCCGGGTCATACGTGAACATGCCGGTCTGCTGGTAAAAGTTGCGAATGTCGATCGACGATGGTCCTTCTGAACCATCGAGGATGGGTAAGTCGTAGGACTTGCCGGACACGTTGTCGCGAAGGGTAAACGTTTTTTGCTGTGACGGAATTTCCGTCGTTTTCGCTTTACTCTTGCTCACTGTTGATCCCCCATTCCATATATCAATGGATATCTACTCAATGTCGCGTGGAAATAAATTTGTCGCTATCGTGCCCACATGTATAGTTTCCCATAATTGCCGTGATAGTTGAAAAACCCAGCAATCTACTAGAAATTCAACTCGCGGCGACGCACGCCGTGTTGCTGTCCATGCTGAATGCCAAAGCGCCCATCTCGTCCATCAACGCCTGGCTTTGGGTGTTATCCAAGCATCGCAAAGGGGGACGCACCGTTAGCCATTTTGGGTCATCGTAGAAATTACTAACGATCGTCTTGAGTGCCGGAATCATCGGATAGGCTTGGATCACGTTGCGGATTTCGGTGATCCGCGCTTGCAGCGCATCAGCTTGTGGCTGCCCCCATTGTTCGTACACCTTACGGATGCCGCCCGGATTCACATTACCCGTTGCCGTGATACAGCCGGCGCCACCGTGACGCAGGGTATCGAGCAGAAACACTTCAGATCCGGCGAATGTTATGAAGCCTGGAAACCGTTGCAACACGGCCCGGGTATTGCTCCACTCGCCGGAGCTATCCTTAAGTCCCACGACCACATCTGGATACGAGGCAATGAGCCGGTCGATTAAATTGAGCGAAATAGGCACCTGGGATACCGGCGGTATGTGGTATAGGTACACCCGCAGCCGGGCGTCGCCCACTCGTTCGATTACCTCCGAGAACCCGGCATACAGCCCCTCATCGGATACACCTTTATAATAAAACGGCGGCAGCATTAATACGCCCCCGCAGCCCTGCTTGGTAGCGTGGGTGGTCAGCCGTACGGTATCCGTTAACGCACACATGCCGGTACCGGGTATCAGCCTGTTTGCCGGTACCCCGCCGTCGATCAATGCATCCAGCAAATCAATTTTTTCTTCCACCGACAGTGAGTTCGCTTCGCCGGTAGTTCCGAATATCGCCAGTCCATCGGCGCCCTGGGCGAGCAACCAACGGCAATGCTCGATAAATGCCGCTGAATCCGGCATCAAGTCTGAGCCAAACGGAGTCAGCACTGGAACCAATACGCCGCTGAAATTCGAATCTGCAGTCATTGCTATTTAAGGTAACGTCATCCGCGGGACGCGATAATGTAACGGTTCTCAAGACGATACACCAGACAAAACAACGTCGCTGCACAAACGCAGAGAACGTTTTCTCTGCCCTAAGGACATCCCTTGCACGCAATCACTCGTATCAAAGCAATCGGCGGGGATGAATAAACCGGATAACAAACACTAATCGCGGATTCATTTCGCATCATCGAGTGCTAATTCCCCTGCAAACGTATTCACCATTATTTCGGAATGTAAGGTATGGTGTACCGGGCATCTATCGGCGATCTCCAGAAGCCGCTTGCGTTGAGCGTCATCCAGTTTCCCGTGGATTCGAATACGCCGATCGATGCGATCGACTCTCCCTGTATTGGTTTCGCAAGTTCTGCAATCGCCGGCGTGAATCTTTCGATGCGACGTTCCACTTTCAAATGTTCGAGGGGCAGTTGCTTATGCCGTGCATACATGCGCAGCGTCATGGAAGTGCAAGCGCCGAGCGATGCCACTAACCAGACAATAGAGGCGGGACTATCCCGGCGCTGGCTCGTTCTCGGACGTCTGCACTTGCGCTCCAGCGCGGCACTCGTCCCCGCACCGCAGGGGGCCCGTCCCCGCCTTGTCCCCGCACAGCAGGGGAACAGCAGGGGAACCGGCCGCCCGATCCTGCGCGTAGTCGCAGGCCAAGTCCCTTCGCCATCATCCGGGATCCTTGGTGCAATACACGGGCTCAGTAATTTACCGGGGGGCGGTGTTATACTCTAACTGACGACCATGATCAGAAAACCGGCGCGCCATGATGCAGCTATCGCCTGCGTATTTCAGCTGAGCGCGCAACACGCTAGTAGAAAAAGGAATGTTGTGAATCCCAAACTGACAACGATGGCCCAGGATCGGTTTCAGTAAGTGGCCGCCAAAGAGTTCCCGACCGTAAAGTCAAATGCCTTGCGGTGCCAGCATTGTCTCCACCGCACCTACGTCTTCGTTGCGGTGATGATTGCCATCGTGCTGGGGGCCGGGTGTTCCATCAAGCGCTTTACTGTGAACACTGTTGGCGATCTGTTGGCTTCTGGAGATTCCGTCTACGAGCGTGATGACGATCTCATCCTGGTAGGAGATGCCTTACCGTTTAGCTTAAAGCTCGTCGAGAGCTTGCTGTCACAATCCCCACAACACGAGGGTTTGCTGCTTACCGCCAGTCGTGGTTTTGTTCTCTACTCTTATGCATACGTCCATTTCGAGGCTGATCGAACCGCAATCGATGACCTCGATCGGGCGTTGGAACTTCGTCGCCGGGCACGCCGGTTATACCTTCGTGCACTCGATTATGCGTTGCGTGCGTTAGAGTTGACATATCCTGGTTTCACCTTACGGCTTAGCCAGGACCCACAACAAGCAGTACGTGAGCTGTCACCGGAGGATGCGCTACGCGTGGTGCCGGTGCTCTACTGGTCGGCGGCGGCGTTGGGTTTGGCAATCTCGGTATCGCAGCATGACGCTGTATTATTGGCCCGGTTGCCCGAAGTCGACGCCTTGCTCGCCCGCGCCCTGGAGTTGGACGAGGGGTGGAATGGAGGCACACTGCACGAGTTCCAAGTGACCCTGGCGGCGGCCGGCCGTATGCACGCCGATGACGATGTGATCCGCGGGCACTATCTGCGGGCGCTGCAGCTCTCGCAGGGCAGGCGCGCGAGTCTCTACGTTGCCTATGCCGAGGCAGCATCGATACCGAATCAGAAACGGGCGGAATTTCGCGAGTTGCTGGATAAGGCCCTAAGTGTTGACATCGACGACGAACCGGAAAATCGGCTTATCAACGCCCTCGCGCAACGTCGAGCGAAATGGCTCAAACGCAGAATCGATGAGCTCTTTCTGTAACGATCGAAGTTCGGCCAGGTCAGACATGGCAAGATTGCGGGTGCGGCGCGTATCGATACTGTTTTTGGGCATGCTGCTTTGCGGCCTGGTGTCGCTACCCGCATCCGCCAAGGTCATCATCAAGCTGGGGACAATCGCTCCAGAAGGATCGGCGTGGCACGATGCGCTGCTGCGCGTCCGACAACAGTGGCTCGATGTGTCCGACGGCGGGGTGGAGTTACGGATCTATGCCGGAGGCGTGCTCGGTGGCGAGACCGAGATGGTGCGTAAGATGCAACGCCGCGGCCTGGATGCGGTGGCCATCTCTGGTGCCGGATTACCGCAGATCGACAGTAGCATCGACTGCCTAAATATGCCCCTGCTATTCGAGTCTTATGAGGAACTCGACTACGTGCGATCCGCGATTCAAGGTGATCTCGAAAAGCAACTGATGGCCAGACAGGTCAAGATTCTCAATTGGGCGGAAGCCGGTTGGGTGTATTTCTTTGCGAAGCAACCGGTGAGAACGCCGGATGATCTCAAGAAATTGCGACTATGGACCGCGGCCGGTCATCCCGAATCAGAGCGGCTGTTCAAATATTTTGGGTTTCGCGTGGTGCCGCTTGACGAGACTGACATGCTTACTGCATTGCGAACCGGGCTGATCGAGGCCATCGATGTGCCGCCGTTATTCGCGTTGCTGGATCGAAGTTATCAGACGGCCAACTATATGACCGATCTGCGTTGGGCACCTTTGAACGCGGCAACGGTGATTCATCGCGAGGCCTGGGAGCGGATCCCTGAAAAGTTTCATCCGCCATTGGTTGACGCTATGCATAGTATTGGCGAACGGCTACGTGACCAGATCCGCAAATCAGAGGAAGATGCGATCCGCGAGATGCAGACACGTGGACTGCAGATCGTCAAGCTCGACAAAGCCGCTAGTGAACTGTGGTGGGCTGGTGTCAAAGAGGCTTACCCACTACTGCAGTGCGCCAAGCAGCATCCGCAATTGTTCGCGAAGATCATGCGCCTGCATGAGCAGTACAAGCGTTCAGGCCAGATCCAGCAAAGCGGTCAATAATAAACAAAGCGTAAGCGGCAATACAGTCAACCAAACACAATAAGCCCGAAGATTTTCATGGGGACACCTAACCCGCATGTTGCGCCACGGCACTCCGCCCCTATTCATGGTGCGCAGGCGGGACACCCCCAGCGTCTCGTCCATGCCGTGACAACATTCGACTCTAGAGGGTGCTTGTCAAGAATAGGGGCAGGGCCATCCCGGCGCTGGCTTGGTCTCGAACACCTGGACTTGCTGTTTCACTCAACAGAAAAAAACGGGTCGGAGTCACAGACTCCGTCCTTTTTTCTAATCGCTCCGCGCGGCGTCAAGCCGCCCGGCCCTGCGCTTGTCCCCGCCTTGTCCTCGCGCAGCAGGGGAACAGCAGGGGATCGGCAGGGGGACTTCGCGCAGGACAAGTCCCACCGCCATCATCTGGGATCCGTGGTTCAATATGTGGGCTAAGCTAACGACGGCGCTAGGTCGTACCGAAGATGTGGTTGCCATGATTGTGTTGACGGTCATGTCGTTGTTGCCGCTTGCCGAGTTTGGCGCCCGGGAGTTTGTGGGTGGTGGTATCCCGGGTTCTATCTCACTGGTACAGCATTTGACACTTTGGATTACATTTCTCGGTGCGGCTCTGGCGGCGCGATCAAACCGATTACTTGCATTGTCCACCGGCGAGTTTCTCCCACCGCCCTGGCAGCGGCGTGCGCAGCTGCTGGCCTCCGTCCTTGGCGTTGGGGTGACCGGGTGTCTGTTATGGGCAAGCCTGCAACTGGTTCGGGTCGATTACGATTATGGAGGCATGGTCTCCTGGGGGATGCCGGTGTGGATGTTTTCCTTGATTATGCCCCTAGGTTTCGCGTTGATTGTCGGCCGCTTGATCTGGCACGCAGCGGCGGATTTGCGGGGCCGCTCCCTCGCCGCCCTCGGTTTGGTGATACCGGTGGTGCTTGGATTAGTTTTTGATGCGCCGGGACCCGCGATGATGTGGAGCGTTGGGTTGGTGCTGTTGCTTGGTATGGTATTGGGTATGCCGATCTATGCGGTCATCGGTGGCGCGGCGTTGTTGTTCTTCTGGCACGAGGGCACGCCGATTTCGGCGGTGCCGGGAGAGACCTATCGCTTGAGCACTGAGGCGATGTTGCCGGCTATACCGCTGTTCACCATCGCCGGTTACGTGTTGGCCGAGGGTGGGGCCAGCAAGCGGCTGTTGCGTTTGTTTTCAGCATTGGTCGGCTGGCTGCCGGGTGGTCTCGCCATTGTCACTACGCTGGTGTTGGCATTCTTCACGCCGCTTACTGGCGCGTCGGGGATTACAATCCTGGCGATGGGCGGCGTATTACTGCCCATGCTCCTCAGGGCACGCTACCAAGAACAAGAATCGATCGGACTGGTGACGGTTTCCGGATCCATTGGCGTTTTGTTACCACCCAGTCTCCCGGTGATCTTGTACGCCTATTATGCTGAACTCGATCTGGAACGGCTATTTGTTGGCGGATTGCTACCGGGAATTCTACTCATTGTGGTGGTCGCCGGCTGGGGCGCGTGGTGCGGTTGGAAGGGCAATGTAATCCGCACACCGTTTCGCCCCCGTGAGCTTTATACCGCATTGCGGGAAGCAAAGTGGGAGATTATGTTGCCATTGGTGATTCTCGTCGGCATCTTCGGAGGATTCGCGACACTGGTGGAGGCTGCAGCGTTGACCGTGCTCTACGCGATTCTCATCGTATGCGTCATTCACCGGGAGGTTAGCTTCACTCGAGATCTCATCCGCGTAATGGTGGAAAGCGCAACGATGGTAGGTGGGTTCATGATCATACTGGGCGTCGCGCTGGGATTTACCAACTATCTTGTTATCGCGCAGATACCCATGCATGCCCTGGACTGGGTCCAGCAATACATTCAGTCGCCATATTTATTCTTATTAGTGGTCAATATCGTACTGATCATTGCCGGCGCTTTCATGGATATCTATTCGGCGATTATCGTTATTGTTCCGCTAATCGCTCCAATGGCGGTTGCTTATGCGGTGGACCCGGTACACTTAGGAGTGATCTTCCTCGCCAACTTGCAGTTGGGATACCTCACGCCCCCAGTAGGCGTGAATCTGTTTCTTTCCGCGTACCGTTTCAAGAAGCCGTTGGCGCGCATATATCGCTCCACGTTTCCTTACCTGATCATTTTGCTGATGACCGCACTGCTGATCACCTATGTGCCGGCACTTACCCTTTGGCTTCCAGGGCTGCTGTTGGATTAGGTGGAAAAACTGGTGCCGGTATCGCAAGCCGCAGCAATTAACCGGTATCGCAACCGGCCTAGCCAACCGCAATGTTTGCGCGTTAGTCGCGGAGAGTCTTGAGAAAATCAATGAGTTCGGTACGTTGGCCTGCATCCGCTATACCGATCAGGGTCTTGTTAGTACCGGGCAGGAACTTGTCCGGGTCGGCCAAGTAATCGTCCAAGTCTTTTTCGGTCCACGCGCCTTGCGCCTGGGCGAGTGCCGTTGAATAACCGTACCATTTAAATCTACCTTTATCGGCACCGACAATTCCCCATAGGGTCGGTGCGACACGAAGGGGCCCGTCTTTTCCCAGGCTGTGACACACAACGCATCCTCTCGCTGGACCATCATGGCCCTGGGGTTGGGCGGCGTACCGGTATTGACCCTCGGTGCGCACGCCGCGCGATGGAGTGTCCGTTGAGCAACTCCATAACAGGTTCAACATCATGGTCAACGCTATAGCCATGAGTGTTTTTGTGTTCATGAATCTAACTCCCGCACGTCCAAAACTTGTAACTTGCAATGAATTAATCTACACACTGGCGGTTGGATGTCTGTGCCGGTTCCGTCAAATTCGACCGCTGGGGGTAGACGCCAGTAATCACTCTAATATCGTCAACGCCGGAGTCCGGCTAACCAATCGCGAAACGTGGTACCGCGAGTGGATCGACCGTGGCAATGCCGAAGCAAGACCGCAATCAGCAGCACTACGGCGATGACCGGGAGCAACTGCTGCATGGTCGAGAAAAAATGCTCAGGGGCCACGATCAGTCCACCACTAGGCACCTGCCCGGGATGTGCAAACGTTGGTGCGCTCAGTACTGACGCAAGCAAGCCCAAGCCGATGAATTGATTAAGCCGTTTCATTGTTGACTCCTTCGTGTCTATCTGTCGTCGATAATGTTGCAGTGGTTAAACAGTGTTCATGCGGTTTGATCGCCGGCCGCCGCCTTGCGCATCGTTCGCGCGGTGTCGAGCCCTGAGCTGAGCCAGGCCCACCACGCGTCGCAGCCGTCGCCGCTGAGGGCGGAGAGTTGTAAGATCTCAATCTCCGGGTTCACCCGTCGCGCGTAATCGATACAGCGATTGGTGTCAAAATTCAGATGGGGCAGCAGATCAATCTTGTTGATTAACATCAAATCCGACACCGCAAACATGTCGGGATACTTGAGAGGTTTGTCCTCGCCCTCGGTGACTGACATAACCACGACTTTACGGGTCTCGCCCAGGTCAAATGCGGCGGGACAAACCAGGTTGCCCACGTTTTCAATAAACAACACGCTGTCGTTCTCGATGGGGAGTTGCTCCAGGGCATGGCCGACCATGTGTGCGTCTAGATGGCAGCCCTTTCCGGTATTGATTTGGACACCCGGAACCCCGGCGGACCGTATGCGCTCGGCGTCGTGGCTGGTCTGCTGGTCGCCCTCAACGACGGCGATGGGGTAACGCGTTTTTTGCGCACCCACGGTATTCACCAACAGCGTTGTTTTTCCGGACCCCGGACTCGACATGAGGTTGACGACGAATACCCCGCGCTGTGAGAAAAAATGGCGATTCGCGGCGGCATAATCGTTGTTCTTGCGCAACAGGTCCTGTTCAACCTGCAACAAACGTGCCTCGCTGTCGTGGGCGTGCACCTGATGATCATCATGATGGTGATGATGATGAACGTGCGCGCGCTGGGGCTGTTGGCCGCTGGTGATCTTTACCTCGTCGGTACCGCATCCACAGGTAGTACACATTACGCTACCTCCAACTCTTTGATCTTCATTTCATTTCCGGTTCGCGTCTGCATTTGGTATCCGGAGCAGTCCGGGCAGGGGTCTCCGTGCCCTTCGATGTCAACCACCCGTGAACAGACCCAGCACCATGCGCGACCGGGAACCTTGATGATATCCAGTGTCGCCCCCTCGGCAACGGTGCCCCGGGTAACGCTGTCGAAACAGAAACTCAACGCCGCGGGCTCAACACACGACAGTGCGCCGATCTCGAGTCTTACCACGGTGACGTGTTGAAACCCATTGACCGCCGCTTGCTCCTGAATAATCTCCACCATGCTTTGACTGAGGCTCATCTCGTGCATCGTTAGTGTGCCGTAATATTCAGCTCATATGCGACGCATGGGTCCAGGGCGCTGATCAGCAACCCCGCGTTCTTGTCCAATGGTTCACCCCCGTGGGCATCCGCACCCTGCAATCCCTGTATCAGCGGACCCCGGGGATGAAAATTCCATTCCGTGGGCGCCAGGATTCGATAGCGATTGATCATGTTGTCCGCAATGTCTACCCAATGCACCAACGCGCCCCGAGCGGTGTCAATCACACTGATGCCTTGGCCGCTGCCGTCATTGGCTGCTGTGCCCATATCATCGGACAGGTCGTCCACCCAGGACCGCATCTTTAAGATCAGTTCGCTGGTCTCAACGAGTGTTGCCGCCAGACGCGTGAGCAGTCCATTCCCATGCCGGTCCCGCAGCTCACTGACCAGTGGATGGTCTACCAGACGCGACAACGCCCCGGTTTCAGAGATGCTGCCGTAGTAGTGCGGCTGGGCGCAAAACGACCAATCAACATCGTTGGCTAGCTGCTGCGCAAAGAACCCGGTGTCGGGCAGCGTCGGCAATAGATCCACCGGGCTGTTGCCGAACGCCGCGAGTCCTTGGTCACGCACATAATCCAACGCCGAGGGCCCCGGTCGATGCTGCCGGCCAAGCCAACGTTCAAAGGATTGGTGGTCGTCTAATTGCGGCGCGGCGTCGCCGAAAAGAATCCACGCCGTTTGCTGCGCCACCGCATCGATGGTGTTGACGAGCTCGACTGGGTCGGGGATCAGATGACCACCGCCGACCCGGTTCCACGGCGTAGCGTTGAACATATCCATCTCCAGCCCGCGGAGCAGCCGCCGCAGATCGCGTATTCCGGCCACATCGGCTTGCATGCCCAGGCAGGTCGGCCAATCCACGGTAATGCGCCACACGGTCTGCTCCAGGGCCTCCGCAGCCACCAGTATCTGGCGCGCCGCGGTCTGCGATGGGGCAAGCGAGACCCCTAATGCATGTTCCACCGCCACCAGGCCGGCGGTTGTCTGGGCCACACCGCACAGGCTGAATATCCGCGGCAGCAGGTCCCAGGCGTCCTCCACCGAGCGGCTCTCGAGCAGGGCACCGCTGTTCAGCGGACGTTGCGAGCGGACTTGGATTTTGCTCACCACACCGGCATCGATCTTGACCTGGATACGCAGGCTGCCTTTGATGCCACCGGTTGTGCCGCGGGTGGCGCCCATTTAGCTGTTCAATTGGCCCCGCAGAAAAGAACGTCGACTGCTATTCTCCGGAGCCTGGTGCTGTGTAATATGCTCGGTCACTGCCTTGAGTGGCGTCATCAACGAGTTTAGACGCCGTTTAGCCTCGATCCTTGCGATGTCCTGAGTGTTGAAGGCGAACATCGGTGAGTATAGAGACAAGCTCTTATACAGTCCCAGCACGTCATCACCACCATACATGAACTGCCACGTCCCGGCGGGTAGAGTTTCATCGGTGGGTGATGCGACCAACGAATAGTCCATCACCGTTTTGTCTCGTGGCAGTAGGATAACGTTCATGAACCACGGGGTGACCAGAACGCCAACGAGGTTTTCACCATAGGACTGAAATCCGATTGCCTCCACCTCGAGGTTTTCGTTATATACCGGCAGGCCCCGCATATTGAGTTCACCGATTGTTTGAAAACGTTCAACCATCTCAACCACGCGAGGGGCTAGGTTTGATTGTTCCTGGTCGGTCATGTCACGCTGCCTCATGGTTTGATTTAAATTCGATATCGCCAGCCAGTTGTTCGGCGAGTTCGTCGAAAAGCGACAACGCCTCCCGCGCTGCTTGCGGATCCATTTTCGCGACTACATGGGCGCGGGCCCGCAGGACGACATAGTCTCCCACCGTCAAGGATTCGGTCATCAAGCCGGTACTCACCTCCAGGCGTTCCCCATAACGCTCGACGACCACACGATCATTATTAATAAGTTCCACAACTTTGGATGGAATCGCTAGGCACATTGCTCAAGCGATCTCCGCAGCTGTTAATGATTGTTGTCCGACATCAATCCCTGCCGCGGCCAACTCATCTATGATCATCGTCAGCGCATGATCAACGGCGGCGGCGGCGGTGGGGGAAAGCTCGATTCCTAAACTCAGGTCTTCGGGTACGATGCCTACGATACTGACCACCGGGGGCAGTTCGTCCAACAGCTTCAAGGTAGCAAGTACATCGGATAAACCCACTTGGTGAGGCGAGAGCTTGGTCTGGAAAAATGCCGGCACGTCATCACCGGTGATTTGAATGACGGTCCCGGGCGGTGCATCGGAATTGACTGCGTCGCACACGATCAGAAGGTCGCGACCGGAGATGGTGTACAGAAGATCCATGCCTGAGGTGCCGCCATCGAGGAGCTCGACCCCCGCGGGCAGCTTATAGCACTTGGCCAGTGACTCGATGACGCGAACGCCTACGCCTTCATCGCGAAGCAAGATATTTCCGATACCGAGCACCAAGACGCTCACGCATTCACCCCCGCTGCGGTTACGCGGCCTTCACGCGAACGATTGGCCGGTTCTTGGTGTCGACCAAATGGATGGCGCACGCCAGGCACGGATCGAACGAGTGCACGGTGCGCAACACCTCCAAAGGCAATTCGGCGTCGGCCACCGGATTATCCAGCAGGGACGCCTCATAGGGACCCAACTGTTCGTTGTCGTCCCGTGGTCCGGCATTCCACGTGGTGGGCACTACCGCCTGGTAATTGGCAATCTTGCCGTTGTTGATTACCGTCCAGTGCGAGAGGGTGCCCCGTGGCGCTTCGTGAAAACCAAACCCACGTATCTCGCCTTTGGGAAACACCGGTCGGTTGAAGGTATCGAAGTCCCCCTTGGTAATATTGTCCATCAACAGTTGCCACTGGTTTTGTAGCGACTCGTACAACACCGCAGCGCGCACCGCCCTCGCCGCCACCCGGCCGAGTGTTGAATGCAGCGCAGCGAGTGGAATCTCCGAACCCGCGACGGTGCTCGCGATCGACAACAACCGGGTGAGATGACGTTTTGTGGGTTCGTGGCCGGCGGCGTACATCGCGAGCACATTGGCAAGCGGCCCGACCTGCGCACGCTGGTCGTAAAATGTCGGCGCCTTGACCCAGGAATATTTCCCCTCGTCTTGGAAGTCGGTGTATTTCGGGTTGGTTTGACCGTCATAGGGATGCAGCGCGCGGTCGCCGCCTTGATATTCATACCACGCATGCTTGACACTCTCTTTGACGCCGTCGCGAAAGTATTGGTCCTGGTAACCGGCGATCGCCTTGAACGTTGCTATGTCGCCGCCATCGATATAGCCGCCGGGCAGTTCGAATTGGGTGCCCTTGGTGTCGAGAGGCATATCCGGTACCGAGAGGTAATTGGTGACGCCGGCGCCGTACTGTGTCCACTCTGCGTACAGCGCGCCGACCGCGCCGACATCGGGTATCAACGCCTCATTCACGAACTCGCCGAGCTTATCGATCTCCGCCTTGATCGCGAACAAGCGCTCTAAGGTCAGCGTGGACTGGCTGTCGGGGTTGATCGGATTGGCAACCCCACCGACTGCTAGATTCTGAATATGCGGTGTCTTGGAACCGAGGATGGTCACGATCTTGTTCGCGGACCGCTGATACTCCAGGGCCTGCAGATAGTGCGCCGCGGCCAGCAAATTGACCTCCGGCGGCAAGCGCATCGCCGGGTGGCCCCAATAACCGCTCGCGAATACCCCGAGCTGGCCGCTATTCACGAATGCCGCAAGCTTCTCCTGGATCTTGCGAATTGCCGGCACGCTGTTGTGTGGATAATCCGACAAACTCGCGCCGAGCTTGGCCGTCGCCACCGGATCGGCCTTAAGCGCGGAGACGATGTCCACCCAGTCCAGACCGGTGAGGTGATAAAAGTGCACGATGTGGTCGTGAACACCGTGGGCGGCCATGATCATGTTGCGGATGAACTGTGCATTCAACGGGACCTCGAGGTCGAGGGCGTTCTCTACGGCACGAACTGAAGTGATGGCGTGCACCGTGGTGCACACGCCGCAGATGCGTTGGGTAAAGATCCACGCATCGCGCGGGTCACGGCCCTGCAAGATGAGTTCGATGCCCCGCCACATCTGCCCCGATGCCCAGGCATTGGTGACTTT
Source organism: uncultured Gammaproteobacteria bacterium (assembly GCA_945787105.1). GTDB lineage: Bacteria > Pseudomonadota > Gammaproteobacteria > Arenicellales > JAANXG01 > CALZGZ01. The sequence goes on along the minus strand of CALZGZ010000210.1, from coordinate 24,413 downwards.
GCCGTTTTCGACTTCACAGTCGATTCGTAAGTGGCCCTCGATACGGGTAATGGGATCTATGGTAATACGTGTCACGTTTGTCTCCCTTGATTAGGCGGGCCGGGTGCCATGCAACACCGGAAGTTTTTTAACAAAGACCAGGTAAAGCATGATCTCGAGGGCGATCACACCGATCGTCACCATGAGTTCCGGTGCCGATGGAAAGTAGCTCCAGCCGTTACCGGGATCGTAAGCCACTAGATAGGCGTTGATTCGGTATAGGGACCCGGCGCCCAACAGCAGCAGCGCAGCGAGAAACATCTGTCGCTGATCCGTGCGCCGTGCCGGAGAGATGAGTATGATCGCCGGCATCACAAACACGAGTATCTCCAGCCAAAACATGAATGCGTGCAAATCTGCGCCAAACATCGGTGCGACTTGTCCGCGTGTAAGCAGGTCCAAGAATCGTAACACCAAGAATCCGGCCAGCAGCCAGCCGACAATCGGCGACAGCTTACTTAAGATACGTTGCTCGGACGGCAGTTTGAAGGCGTTGGTGATCAACGTCGATTCCAGGATGACGATACCGTAACCCATGGCGATGGCGGTGAGCAGAAACCACAGCGGCAGCCATGGGGTGTACCACAGCGGCGATAGCTGCGACCCCATCACCAGCAGCAACGAGCCAAGCGAGGACTGGTGCATGGTCGGTAACAACACACCAAGAGCGATGATCACGTACATAAAGCGCTTCAGTTTTTGCCTGGCGTTGGTGAGACCGAGACGCTCGAGAAACGTGGGCGAGAACTCGATCCACAGTACCAGGATGTAGGCCATGACGCACAATGCCACCTCGAACATCACCGAGCTGGGTTGCGCGTACCAGGGCAACAACAGGTTGTAGAAGTTCCAATAACGCCCGAGATCGAAAATCACCGCCATTCCGCCGAGGGTGTACCCAAACAAACCACCGAGCAGGGCGGGCCGCATCAGTGGATGGTATTCACCCTTATTAAAGATGTAGACCAGCAACGCCATGGCGAATCCGCCACAGCCAAACGCGGTGCCGATGATCACATCGACGACGACCCAGATTCCCCAGGGATAGCCGCCGTTGAGATGGGTCACCGATCCAAGACCGAACATGAACCGCGTGGCGAGAAAGTACACCGCGATCAGAAACAACAGCGCGAACAACATAAATGGTTTGGTCAGCAGCCTGCCGCCGAGGGGTTGATGCGTGGATTGTGTCATCGTGCTTACTCCTCGTCCTCGTGTTGCTTGGTGCTGCGGCGAGCGAGATAGACGAGTCCGCCCAGGAGGGCCAGCGGCGCAATCATCCCTTTGTACAACGTGTGCTGGACGCCTTCCGACAACGAGGCATAGGACTCATCGGGCAGTTTGGGCAGTCCCAGCTGTTCGTGGGGGACGCCGGTCAGATACCGGATCTGCGTGCCCCCCGCTTCTTTGACGCCGTAAATATGCGACTGATATTCGGGAATCGCGGCCTCATGAGTCGGGCGGTCATCGCCCAGCCGCCCGCGTGCAAATTCGTAGTAATCGCCGGGCTGCTTGGACAAGCGTTGTTCCGCCTCTTTTTGTAGATCGGCGACCAACCCAAACAAAGACGCACCGGTCGGGCACACTTCGCAGCAGGCCGGGATTTGGCCCTTCTTTTGCAGGTGTTCGCAGAATTGGCATTTCGCGATCTTGCCGAACGGCTCATCAAACTGAAACTGCGGTACACCGAATGGACATCCGTAGACACAGTAACGGCATCCGATGCAAGCATCCGGATTGTGGGTGACAATGCCGGTATCCGCATCCTTGAGCATCGCGCTCACCGGACATACCGATACGCACGATGGATCAACACAGTGCAGGCAGTGACGTTTGATGAACGCGTAGCCGTTTTCCGCGCGATCCTTTTGCTCCTTGGTGCCATGGGTGAACACGCGAATGGTGTTCAGGGTCTTGCCGGAAATGTCCTCTCCCGAGTCCCATACCCCCACATTCCATTCGCGCAAATGAGCGGGCTGTTCCACCGGCACATCGTTGGCCTCCTTGCAAGCGGTAACACAGGCACGGCAGCCGATACACAAAGTGGAGTCATACAACATGCCCAAGGCATTCGGAGGGAGTTGTTTATTCTCGCGGCGCAGCGCCTGCGCCGATTCCAGCGGTGCCACCGCACCGGCGATGGCGCCGGCCGCGCTTTGCATGAAACGCCTGCGGCTCTTATCCATCTTGTGCCCTCCTATGCGTCTTGATCGTCGGGCGAATCGCCACCATCCGCGGAACCGCCCATGTTGCGCATTGCGGTGGCTGCAGCGCCCACTACCAGGCCGCCAACACCCGCGGCAACCGCCGCCGCTGCGGGTGTCACGCCCCGACCCTTGTCCGCGTCCACCGCGGGGAATGCAGTGGGTGGGGAGAAGGTCTTGACATCGGCGAGCGCGTGCAGCGGTTTGTTGAAACCGGTCTCCTTCATCGTGCAGCCAAAGCAGGGATGTCCGGTGCCGACAGGCCATGCACCGAACCCGAGGTCGCCGAAGCCGATGGACGGGCAGTTTGCGTAGGTCTCGGGTCCCTTGCAGCCGAGCTTGTACAGGCAGAAGCCTTGCCGGTGCCCGTAATCGCCGAATTCGAGGGCGAAGCGTCCGGCGTCGAAGTGCGGCCGGCGCTCACAGTTTTCGTGAACCAGACGCCCATAGGCAAATTTGGGTCGGTTCTCCTGGTCCAGCTCGGGGGGCTTGGCGAAGGTCAACAAATACATCACCGTGGACAGAAAGTTATAGGGATTGGGCGGACACCCGGGGATGTTGATGACAGTCTTACCGGGCAGCACCTCATGGGTGGCCTTGGCGCCGGTAGGGTTCGGGTGCGCCGATTGGATCCCGCCCCAGGAGGCGCACGACCCGATGGCGATGATGGCCGCGGCGCCCTCGGCCGCCTCGCGCACGTGTTCCACGTGGGGTCTGCCGCCGACCTTACAGTAGATACCGCCGTCCTTGGTCGGGGTTCCGCCTTCGGTGACGAGTACATATTTACCGTGGAATTCCTCCATGACCTTGCGCTTGTGCGCCTCTGCCTGTTTGCCCGCGCCCACGCACAGGGTTTCATGATAATCCAGCGAGATGGTATCGAGGATCAGGGCCTCGAGGGTGGGATGATATGATCGTAGCAACGATTCGGTGCACCCGGTGCATTCCTGGCCGTGCAGCCAAATTACCGGCGGACGGGTCTTGGTGGTCGCCGCTTCCGCGATGCGTAGACCGACGGTCATCGGCAGCCCCATGGTGGCGGCGATACCGGTACAGTATTTCAAGAACTCCCGGCGTGTCAGACCACCCAGCGCCCCTGCATAACTGTCGAGTTCTTGTTTTGAAAAGCTGGCGAAGTCGATGCTGGTGCCGTTGATCTTGTCCGTCAACGTGTCTCGTCCGTATTGGTTAGTGGTCGCGCAAATCTACGAACACCCCCCAAGGAGCGCATTGACCAACGTCAAATTTTGTTCAACAGAACAGGAATTTTATGGACAGATGCCGATCAGCCCACGAGCTGCGGACGAATTTCTTCGACCAGGGCGTTAACTTGCGGGATGCGCACCGAGCGGCCGGAGAAGTACGCGATGCCGTCGGTCTGAAAGCGGCTGATGATTCGTGACACCGTCTCATGGCGGGCGCCGATCATCGACGCCAGATCGCGGCGTGACACCGGTAGATGCAAGGTGCTGGTACCGTCCGCGGTGTGGCGGCCGTAGCGATCCATGAGGATGAGCAGCAAGTGCGCCAGCTTGGCGCGATTGGACAGGGTTGCGTGATGCACCAATTTGTCCTGGGCATCGTCCAAGCTTGCCACCGTCCGGCGCAGAAACTGCAGACCTAAATTGGGATTATTATCGAGCAACGCCTTAACGGTCTGCGTCTTAATGTGGCATACGTTGGCGGGACCCAACGCCTCGGCGTTGCAGCGGTGCGCTTCGCCAGTCAGCACCGCCTCATAGCCCAATGTGTCGCCCGGGTAGGCGAGTTGTAGCAACACCGAGTTGCCCTCGGCGTCCAACCTACGGATGGCTACGGTTCCTGAACACACGCAGTAGACGCCGTCGCCGGCCTCACCCATTGAGTACACCGACTCACCCGCGCTGTAGCTGTAGCTCGATTGACCGCCGGCGAGCAATGCGACCTCGTCACGCGCCAATACGCTCCAATCGCTGCGCTTGCGCATGATGCAGCTGACACAATCAAAATTTGAATCGCGTGATCGAGACTTAACCATTGATTGATTAGCCCTGAATTTATTAGAGCCCTTAAGCGGTGCCTACTTATTCCGAGATGCGGCATACTTCATCCGTGTGGTTAACGGGTGTGCCACCCGGACCAGAGGCATCTGCGGCACGCGGCCGTGACAAATACCTTACCGCGCGTGTCAGAATTGACTATACTGCCAGATCTACGAACAACCAAGCAACCCCAATGTCGTCGAAAACCGCCGATTTGTCACCGGTCCCAGACACGAGCGTTATGCAGGCTGAGCATGACGTGCAGATTAAGTTGCTGAGTGCGTTTGGGGACGCGGTGCGGCGGCAGCGGTCCACGGAACAACGCGAAGAGATTTTCAAGCAGTTGATGGACTACACCAGTGTTCACTTCCTGTCAGAGCAGCTGTTGATGAGAATGTATGCCTACCCGGACTACGAGCAACATGAACAGCGACACACGCAGCTCATGGAACGCATTGGTACGCTGCAGGAATCGCTGGCGGATGGCGACCGCGAGCAGACGTTGACAACGGTACAACACTTGCGGGACGCAATACTCGGACATATCGAACAAGACGATGCCGCGCTCGCTCACTATTTACAAGGGGGCCGGGCGACCCATCGTTGAGGATTTTACGTGGGGTGCGGCCGGTTGCGGCCGGTTAACCTGGCATTGTGATTGCATACACCGTGACTTTAGTGGACTCCAAGCCGGTAGCGAATTTAGACCCAGCCAAGCGTTGGCAGATCCAGGTTCGCGGCGCGGTACAGGGGGTCGGATTCCGTCCGTTTGTGTATCGCCTGGCCGAGCGTTTCGGCCTCACCGGTTGGGTGCGCAACGACGGGGACGGTGTGGTGATCGATGTGCAAGGACAATACCTGGAGGCGTTCATGGACGCATTGCGCGCTGAATGTCCGCAGCTCGCCAGGATCGATGACATCGAGTTCAGCGATCTTGCCCTAACCGAATATTCGAGTTTTGTCGTGGTTCCCAGCGGCCAGGGAAAAGTCACCACGGTAATCACCGCGGACTATCCAGTATGCGATGATTGTATACGCGAACTTTTCAATGCAAACGACCGGCGCTATCTCTATCCATTCATAAACTGCACAAACTGCGGTCCGCGCTATACGCTGACACACAAACTGCCATACGATCGCGCCAACACGTCGATGGCGCAGTTTGCGATGTGTCGGCGATGCGCTGGCGACTATCATAATCCAGCCGATCGACGTTTCCACGCCGAACCCATCGCCTGTCCGAGCTGTGGTCCACTGCTCGACACCGGCATTGCGGAAATCGTAGCGCGCCTCGGTGCCGGTGAGATTGTCGCGGTCAAGGGTCTGGGCGGGTTTCACCTGGCCTGCGATGCGCGCAACGAAACCGCGGTGAATCGGCTGCGGCAACACAAACAAAGGGATAATAAGCCGTTCGCGGTAATGCCCGCCAACCTCGCCTCGGCGCGGCGCCTGGTGCAGTTGGTTGGCTGCACGGAAACGCTTCTCCAGCACCCAGCGCGGCCTATCGTCCTAGCGCGCCGGTGCGGCGAGCGATTGCCCGCGGCGGTGGCGCCCGACGTGCCGTGGTTGGGTGTCATGCTGCCGTATACGCCGTTACACTATCTGCTGTTTTATCACGCCGCCGGTTGTCCCCGCGAAACCCAATGGTTAACCGCGGCGCAAGATATGGTGTTGGTCATGACCAGCGCCAATCCCGGTGGTGAGCCCCTGGTAATCGGCAATGCAGAAGCGGGTCAACGGCTCGTCGGTATCGCGGATCACATCGTCACCCACGATCGGGACATCGTCATTCGTGCCGACGACTCGGTAATGCGGGTTGTCGACGGCGCGCCCGCGTTCGTGCGCCGCGCGCGAGGATTCGTCCCCGAGTCCATTAAGCTCGCGCGGCCGGTGCCGCCGATACTTGCCGTGGGTGCATACCTCAACAATACCATCTGCGTGACCCGTGGCCGCGAGGCGTTTGTATCGCAGCACATCGGCGAGTTGGACAACGCCCCTGCTATCCGTTTCTTCGAAGAGTCCGTGCATCACCTGCTGGACATCCTCCAGGTTGAACCCTGTGCGGTAGCGCATGATCTGCATCCCGATTTCCCCAGTACCCGGTTCGCCCTGGGCCTGGGGACAGCCACCGTCGCGGTGCAACATCATCATGCGCATATCGCCGCCGTCGCCGCGGAGCATTGTATAGACGAGCCTTGTCTGGGTGTCGCCTTGGATGGTTTCGGGCTGGGTCCCGACGCGGACAGTTGGGGGGGTGAACTGCTGTGGGTGCATGGCGGGCAATGGCGGCGCGTGGGTCACCTCAAACCATTACCGCAACCCGGGGGCGATATCGCCGCCCGCCAACCCTGGCGGATGGGGGCCGCTGCCCTCCACGCGCTCGGCAGAGGCGCAGAGATTTCATCACAGTACAGCGACCAGCCGGGCGCCGCGGTGCTGGCGCAAATGCTCGAGAAAAACATCAACACGCCGCTTAGCTCGAGTGGTGGGCGCCTGTTCGACGCGGCCTGTGGCCTGTTGGGCGTGGTCCCGCATGCCGGCTTCGAAGGTCATGCGCCGATGGTGCTGGAGGGATTGGTTTTGCAGCCCACTACGATGCAAGATGGCTGGCGGCTCGAAAACGGTGTGCTGGATTTGTTGCCGCTACTGGAGCAGCTGATTGACCAGGAGGCGCAACCCGGGGCAGAGTTGTTCCACGGCACCTTGATTGATGCGTTGACATCCTGGATCGCATCGGCGGCGATGGATACCGGTTGTCACGTGATCGCATTATCCGGCGGGTGCTTCCTTAACCAGGTGCTCGCGGCCGGGTTGTTGAAATCGTTGCCGCACATTGGGCTCAAGCCGTTGCTGCCGCGCCGGCTGCCGCCCAATGACGGAGCCATCAGCTTGGGCCAGGCGTGGGTTGCTGCGCACGACCCCGGGCTTGGTCGGTTGAATTCATGAATCGAATTTGAGGAACCACTATGTGTCTTGCCATACCAGCACGCGTGAGTCAGATATACGATGACGACCGCGCCATCATTGAGATCGATGGCGTGCAAAAGGAGATCTCGCTGGCGCTCGTAGACGATGTTGCGATCGGAGATTTTGTAATCGTGCATGTCGGCTATGCTCTGGGGCGGCTCGATCCGGCTGAAGCGGAGAAGACTCTGGAGTTGTTAAAAGGGATCTCGCCAACCTCGAGCGAGACCATCGTGTCATGAAATACATCGACGAATTCCGCGACGGCGTAACCGCCAGCGGTGTTGCCAAACAAATGACCTTGGAGGTCAAACCGGAGCGCAAATACAACCTAATGGAATTCTGCGGCGGCCACACCCATGCCATATATCGATATGGTGTGCGGGACTTGCTGCCGGACAATGTGAACATGATCCACGGGCCCGGCTGCCCAGTGTGTGTGTTGCCCATCGGCAGGCTGGACATGGCGCTCCATCTTGCCGATCGCGATGGGGTTACCTTGTGTACTTACGGCGACATGTTGCGGGTGCCGGGATCCAAAGGGCGCAGTCTACTCAAGGCGAAGGCCGAGGGCGCAGACATTCGCATGGTGTATTCCGCCGCCGACGCATTGAAGCTGGCGCATCAGCTTCCGGAACAACAGGTGGTATTTTTCGCCATCGGTTTCGAAACCACGACGCCGCCCACGGCGGTCGCAATTCAAACCGCACAGGCCCGGGGGTTGGAAAACTTCACGGTGTTCTGCAACCACGTGCTGACGCCTTCAGCGATCGCTAACATCCTCGAGTCTCCGGATGTGCGTGTGCTCGGGACGGTACCGATTGACGGATTCCTGGGGCCCGCCCACGTCAGCGTAGTGATCGGCTACCAACCCTATGAGTTCTTTGCACGGGAGTATCATAAGCCGGTGGTTATTTCGGGATTCGAACCCTTAGATGTGATGCAGTCCATATTGATGTTGATTCGCCAACTTAATAGCGGACGCGCTGAGGTCGAGAACCAATACATCCGCGCGGTATCGCGTCACGGAAACATCAAAGCCAAGCGGATGGTGGCGGAGGTCTTCGAGTTGCGCAGACAGTTCGAATGGCGCGGTCTCGGCGTTGTTCCGTACAGCGCGCTGCGGATCAACGACCGGTATTCGCAGTTCGATGCCGAGGCACGATTCAACCTGAACTACGCCCCCGCAAAGGAGCACAACGGATGCGAATGTGGCGCCATCTTGCGTGGTGTCTTACAACCGATGGACTGCAAATTGTTTGCGACCGCGTGCACACCGGATACCCCCATGGGGTCATGCATGGTGTCGTCAGAGGGCGCCTGCGCGGCCCACTATATCTATGGCCGCTATCAAGACGCAGCGGAGACGGCATGAGCGCGCCGCAAGCGCGCACTAGGCGGGAATTCGGCAGGCCGCTTAATTTTAAGCGCGGCGTAATTGAGCTCTCCCATGGCAGCGGGGGCCGCGCGATGGCACAGCTCATCAACGAATTGTTCGCTAAATACTTGGCCAATCCGTGGCTGGAACAGGGCAACGACCAGGCGTGTCTCGAACTGCCTGCGGGGCGTGTGGCGATGACCACCGACAGCTACGTGATTTCGCCTCTGTTCTTTCCCGGCGGCGACATTGGCTCGCTTGCAGTTCATGGAACGATCAACGACATCGCAATGTCAGGTGCGCGTCCGTTGCACCTTTCGGCGGGGTTCATTATCGAAGCCGGTTTTCCGCTGCGTGACCTCAAACAGATCGTCGAATCCATGGCCGGCGCCGCCCGCGCCGCCGAGGTGGCGGTTGTCACCGGCGATACCAAGGTGGTTGAGCGTGGCAAGGCGGACGGGGTGTTCATCAACACCACCGGCATCGGCGTTATTCCGGCGGGATTGCATCTGTCTGGTGACTTGGCACAACCCGGTGACTGTATATTGATAAACGGAACCATCGGTGATCACGGTGTAGCGGTGATGTCCGAACGGACCGAGTTGGACTTTGAGGTCTCAGTGGTGTCCGATTCCGCCGCATTGCATGATCTGGTCCGGGTCATGGTGGCCGCGGCACCGCAGATACGTTGTCTTCGCGACCCGACGCGCGGCGGTCTGGCCACCACCCTCAATGAGATAGCCCGGCAATCCAACGTCGGCATGGTGATTCAGGAGGCCGCGATTCCGGTCCTGCCGGAGGTGTCAGCGGTGTGTGAGTTACTCGGCCTCGATCCCCTGTACGTCGCCAATGAGGGTAAGCTCATCGCCGTCTGTCCGCCGCAACACGCACAAAGCCTGGTCGATGCAATGAAGGATCATCCCCTGGGAAGGAAGTCTGCGCTGATCGGCGAGGTGGCGGCGGACCCGCACCATTTTGTGCGCATGCGAACCGCTTTCGGAGGTAGCCGCGTAGTCGACTGGTTGAGTAGCGAGCAACTGCCACGTATTTGTTAGTCGGTACCGCTTGACCCAACCGTGCGCCTTCTTTTGCTTACACATGCCTTCAACAGTCTGAGCCAAAGACTGTGGGTGGAACTCAGCGAAGCGAACCACACGGTCTCAGTTGAGTTCGATATCAATGATGCGGTGACCCGCGAGGCGGTGGCGGCATTCCAACCCGATGTCATCATCGCCCCATTTCTCAAGCGGGCGATACCGCAAGACGTTTGGCAAAACACCCGGTGCCTGGTGATTCACCCCGGGATCATCGGTGATCGGGGACCATCGGCCTTGGACTGGGCGATACTCAACAATGAGCGGCGTTGGGGGGTGACCTGCCTGCAGGCCAATGCCGACATGGACGCCGGGGAAATCTGGGCGTGGCACGAGTTCGCCATGCGCGATACCGCCAAGGGTAGCCTATACCGCCATGAGGTCACCGAGGCCGCGGTAGTCACTGTGCGCCAAGCCCTGGAACGGATAGCTACCGGTTCGTCTCGGCCGCGACCACTCGATTACAGCGACCCCGAGGTCCGTGGCCGATGGCGGCCATTTATGAAACCCGATGATCGGCGCATCGATTGGTTGATGGATACCACCGGGGTTACGCTGCGCAAGATCCGCTCCGCCGACGGACATCCCGGTGTGTTGGACGAACTGTTCGGCGAGGGTGTGCATCTCTACGACGCCTGGCCGGAAGACTGTCTTTCCGGATCACCGGGAGCGATCATCGCCCGCCGCCACGGAGCGTTGTGCCGCGCCACCGTGGATGGGGCAGTGTGGATCGGCCAGGTCAAGAAGAAAGGCCCGGTGGGTGTGCGCAGTTTGAAGCTCCCGGCGACCCTCGCGCTCGAAGACCGGATCACCGATCTACCCGAGGCGCCGGAAGAGTTCGCGGTCGACGACCATCGAGAAACCTTCCGCGAGATTGTTTACCGGGAACACAACCAGGTCGGATATCTGGAATTTCGTTTTTACAACGGCGCCATGTCGGTCGATCAATGTGAACGTTTGCTGCGGGCATTCGAGTACGCGCTGGCAAGGCCGGTGCGTGTCATCGTACTGCTAGGTGGTGCGGATTTCTGGTCCAACGGCATGCACCTCAACGTCATCGAGGCCGCACACAGCCCCGCGGACGAGTCGTGGCGCAACATCAATGCTATCGACGACATCGCGCGCGCGATCCTAACTACTGAGGATCGGGTGACCGTCGCTGCATTGCGTGGCAACGCCGGGGCGGGTGGGGTCTTCCTCGCTCTGGCTGCCGACCAAGTCATCGCCCGCGAGGGTGTGATCCTCAATCCGCATTACAGGAATATGGGAAATCTCTACGGATCCGAATATTGGACCTATTTGTTACCGAAACGAGTGGGTATCAACCGTGCCGAAATCCTAACCGAGAATCGCCTACCGATCAGTGCGCGGCGGGCTGCGCAGATTGGCCTCATCGACCGAGTCGTGGAAACCGATACCATATCGTTTATATCCGCGGTGGAAGCATTGGCCGAAGGGATCGCAAACAGTCCGGGTTACGAAGATATCATTCGCGAAAAACACGGCCAGCGAAAACGGGACGAGTTAGAAAAGCCGCTCGCAATCTACCGTGCAGCGGAGTTGGAGCAGATGAAGCTCAATTTCTACGGCTTCGATCCAAGCTATCATGTGGCGCGCTATAATTTCGTATTTCAGGTTCCGCATTCCCGCACGCCATTGCATCTGGCTGTCCACCGCCGCAAGTAACCCGAATCATGTAATTGAAATGAAATGTCAATTCAAACGCAAACCAATTTTATGCGCAAACCCACCCAAGCGGCGCTACACTGTTAGGTTAATGCCGGATATTTTCAAGAGGTAACGAGCATGCATAGAACTTTCCTGATCACATTGATGCTGACATTGGGTGGTGTCAATCAGGTCGTCGCGCAGGCGAACCCACAGGGTGTTGCGAACAATGCCCGCGTGCAGTCCGTTGGTAAGCTTATCGAAACGTCAAAAGCAGCAAAACAGATCGAGACGAGCGCGAACCCTCAGGCAAAGGCCAAGCGTGATGAGGCGCGCGCGCTTTACCGTCAAGCGGTGGATGCCATTAGCGCCGGTGATCTCACCAGCGGCAATGAGTTACTCACTAAGGCGAGCAGGACTATGTTCGCGGCCGCGCGCATGGCGGGGAAAGAGGGGGTGTTGGACAAAAAGCGCGAGCGTGATTACCTGACTCGATTAGAGTCCGTCACCGCGCTTACTGACACCCACGCGCGCATCAGCGAAGAAAAAGGCATTGCGTCTGAAAGTAGCGACTTGCGTGGAATCGTCAACGCCAAGCTAGCCCAAGCGCAGAGCTTGCACGACGCGAAAAAACTGGTTGAGGCGCGAAAAGTACTGGATGAGGCGTATGTCGCGGCCAAGGTGGCGATTGAACAAGTACGCGGCGGCGAAACCTTGGTGCGCACGCTGCATTTCGAGACCAAGGCGGAGGAGTATCACTACGAAGTCGACCGCAACGACACGCACAGAATGCTGGTGGACGTGCTGCTCCAAGAAAAGATAAGGGATAACGCGAGCCTTAAGTCGATCGTCGAGAAGTTTATGGATCAGTCGGCGAAGACACGCGCAACCGCGGAACAGCAGGCGGCCAGTGGTGACTACAAGACCGCCATTGAGACCATGGAACGCGCCACCAAGGAGATCGTACGCGCGATACGCAGCGCCGGTATCTACATCCCGGGTTGAATCTATTGTCGATAATGAAACTTGAGTGGGAGTACATTTATAGATAGCGATAGCTCTCTACCCCACTGGCCCGGTCATGACGCCTAGTATCCCGTAATACCGCGAGAGGACCGAGTGATTGAACGCCGCAATTCGCCGACCTGATGCCCTGGTCGATCCAACCGTTATGCGTAGCGTTGTCGCAGTGATACATTAATTGTGGGCCAATATTCCTGGCCAACCCAGCGCGCGATTCGTAAACATCTCATATCCAATTATCACCAAACGATCGATGCATAATGCGCTTACAGGCTATTCGTACGCAGTTGCCGCGTACGTGATCTGGGGATTGTTCCCGGTGTACTGGAAGTGGTTATCGCATGTCGAAGCACTGGAAGTGCTCGCGCACCGAATCGTATGGACCGTACCTTTCGTAGCGCTCGTGCTGACCGTGGTAGGTCGCTGGCATCGCGTGGGCACAGTGATCAAAGATCGACAGCAAATGTTGACATTGACGGTGACGACAGTCCTGATTGCGGTGAACTGGGGGATCTACATCTGGGCGGTGAATCACGATCAGGTAGTGCAGGCGAGCCTCGGCTACTTTTTGACGCCGCTGTTGAGCGTGCTTCTGGGCATGTTGCTGTTTCACGAGCGCCTGCGAATGTGGCAATGGATCGCGCTGGCAATGGCGGCAGCGGGTGTCGTCAACCAACTTGTCTTCAGCCATGCTCCAAGTTGGGTGAGTCTAGGTGTGGGATTGAGCTTTGCCGGGTATGGCGCGCTGCGCAAGCTGGTGTCATGCGATTCCGCAACCGGATTGTTTGTCGAGACTATGTTGCTCACGCCTGTCGCCCTCGCCTGGATGTGGTGGCTGAGCGGCACAGGTTCGGGGGCATTCCTGCATACGGATTGGACCACAGATAGCCTGTTGGTGCTCGGTGGTGTGGTGACAGGTACACCACTTTTATTTTACGTTGCGGCTGCCAAACGATTGCCGCTGGCCACGCTCGGATTTATCTTCTATCTCACTCCGACTATACAGTTCTTGCTCGGCGTTCTTGTTTATGACGAACCGCTGGAACTCGCGCAATCAATCACCTTTGTTGTGATCTGGGCAGGACTGGTATTACATACGACTGAGGGCAGACTGCATGCGCGCCGTGTCGTTGCCCCAGAGGTTACTTAGCCCGAATATTGCACCAACGATCCCGGATGATGGCGACGGGACTTGCCCTGCGACGCTCAGCTTGCGGATTGGAGATCCGTGGTGTACGGCAACACCCTGCGCGTCGCTGATTGAAATTAGAGTTCTCGATTACAGTTTTTCAATCAGCCCGGTGGTGACCAGAAAACCGACGGCAATGAGAACGACGCCTATGAACACAAATTGCTTTACGTATCTGTCCCGAGGGACCTCGACCCCCCACCTCTTGTAGAGTGCCGTCATCTTGTGCGCGGCCGCTGCGCGGAAAAAAATCAAGAATGCGCCGAGCACCATGAATGCTATGCCTAAAAACGATAACACGGATATTCTTAAGGGTCCCATTCGTCTTCGGGATTTTGCCTGGGGCGGTTTTCCATGAACACTAAGGAGTTATAGTGGCCAGCGTTGATTGTTCATGGGTAGATCTGTCTAATCATCGTGGCGGTCACGACGTGATGTGAAAGGTATATTGCCGGTGAATGCGACGTATCCAGCAATGAGGCCTAATGACAGCGGGAACAGGATGCGCAGTACGTAGACAAAGTTCTCGGCAGCCGATGTATCTAGGTCGAGCAAAAACAAACTGTAAAGACGAAGAAATACTAAAACGAAACATGCCACAGCCAATGTTCCGCCGACAACGCGCAGCACCGTTGATAATGTTTTGTCGTCTATGTTCATTTGTATGACTGAAAAGAAAGCCCAATTTTTTGGTTGCCGATCCGCTGTCGGTCAATTCTAACGACCACGGACAAAAACCAGCGAACCAATATCAGGCTTTGAGTTTACTTTGTTGAGATTCCAGTTCTCGCTTGATGGCTTCGAGCCATTTTTCCAACCGCTGATTCAGTTTGGCCTCCATGCGCACTTCCTCATCACGCGACGCACTGGGATCTTGTTGTATCACATCCCGGTTGCCGAACAGCAGGCGTAACAACCTGCCGCGCCATCCGTCCGCTGTGGGCAGTGGGATGTGAATTCGCGGCACCGTGAAAGATTCCTGTTGTGTCAAACGTGCACCGTTAGACGACGGCGCCACCGTCACCCGCACCGTGAACGGCGGATCCGAATCCGACAAGGTCTCGATCATCGTTCCTGGTTGGAAGGCAGTACAACGGCTGCGGTAATCGGCGATTCTTCCTTCGATGACCAGCCGGTAGTGAAACGTCGTGCCAACGGCCACCGGCCCTTCGGTCTCCTGCACCACGTCCAGTACCGTCGCGTTGGGGTCGAGCCGGGCTTTGCGAGCTATATCCGTTACCAGCGCGAACACCGTTTCCGGATCCGTGTTGATCTCCACCGAATGTTCCACATCAACCATGGGGCGGTATTACCCGATCTGCAAGCCCGTATATTGCACCAAGGATCCCGGATGATGGCGAAGGGATCGGGCGGTTGGACGCCGCGTTGGAGCGAAATGCATAGCCGTAGCTATGGGTTGAGTGAAGCGCAAGTCCAGGCGTTCGAGACCGAGCCAGCGCCGGGATAGGCACCTACTTGGACGCAAAGCGTCATACCATGCATCGATCGAACTCCTAATTCCAAACATATATTTAGCTCTCCTTTTAGCCGCCTTGGTGCAACATACGGGCTAGAGCCGGTAACTTATCACACAAGCCTTGAACGAGAACCAAAAAAAGAGAGACCGCGTGACCACGGTCTCTCCAGTCCTGGTATGGCAAAATACGCGTTGTTGCGTTATTAACCCGCTGCCAGCGGCGGCACCATGCCATTATGGAAGATCCACGCCACCAGATAGGCAATCGGCGCGATGACCACAAACAGGGCAATGGCGTATAACGCGGTCAACCGGCCCATGCCCTTCAACTTAGCGAAATCGGTGATGACGCCAATGGCGACGAAGGTCAGCATGAACATCATTTTGCGCATTGGGCTCTGTACCACGCCGGCGCCGGAGGAGGCGGCCTTAATGGCATCCGGAAACCACACCGCGATCGCCACATAGAACAACCAGGCGATAAAGTAACCGATCACGAATTTTGGGAACCGGAACCAGATTTCCGATGCCCCGACGTGTTGCTGATCCGGTCTTCGCTCCACCTTATAGACCCAGATCAGCGCGAGAACAAACGCCCACACACCGATGAACACGTCGATCCAGATCTTGGTCAGGATGGCGGCGCTCAAGATCCAGTCCGCCTCCCAGGTCTCTCCGGTGGTCCGGTAGTGGTTGGCCACCATCATCTCGTCGAGGATGGCACCGGCCGCCGCGTCGGCGCCGTCGGTCTTCACCGTCATGCCCATCGCCGCGCCGTTCACGATCGGTGCCTCCGGGGCGACCGCCGCATAAAACGTTGGCAGCACGACCAGCTCGACCATAGCGAACACTACGATCAGCATCGACACCGCGATCGGCAGGATCGGTTTGGCGCGAATCGCGCCGGCGGTGGCAATGGCCGCGGACACCCCGCAGATGGAGATGCCCGACGACAACACCGCCGAGGCATCGCGCCGCAGCTTGAAGACCTTGCGTCCCATGGCGTAGACGATCGGCCAGAACAACAGATAGGCCACGAAGCATGCCGCCGCGCCCGCTAACGCCAACTCCAGGGCAAAGCCTGTAGCCTTCATCGACATCAGGCCCAGCTTGATGCCCAGATAGACGATCGCGGTTTTGATGAACCACTCGGGTTTGGCGCCTTCCCTCAGGAAATTGGCAAACCCCTTGAAGAAGTTGCCAATGACCAGGCCCACCGCAAGCGCCAGCATATACGAGAATCCGCCACCGAGTTGCAGGCCCCATGACATCAGTATCGCGTTCTTGGATTTAGCGACCGCTTGCGCCGCCTGCTCCTGAGTGGGCACCTGTCCTGCCATCACGTTGACCCCCAATCCGTTGAGTGCCTTGTTGATCTGTGCCGAGCATTTATTGACCTTTGTGGTGCAGTACACATTGTCGCCGTAGATCTCGGACTGAGTGATGGACTGCCCGGTTTTGAGCGCCTTGAAGTGAGCTTCGTGGCCGATGATCCAGGCCGTCCAGGTGATGAAAAAGATGCACGTGAAGCCGAAGAAGAACTTCTTGACGTCGAGCTTTTGAAAGTAGGCGCCGACGCAGGTCAAGGTGGTGAACACCACGTAGGTCACCAACAACGAGCCGAAGCCACCGAGCCCCGCATAGGCCTGCCCCTCTTTAACGTGCGATCCCGCGAGCAGCTTGTTAAAGGATGGGTCACCCCAAAATTTTGCCCATTCCCAGGTCTTGGTTTTGGTCATCCAGCCGACGAGATCCACGCCCCAGATGGTGAGCAATCCGGCAAAGAACATGGTCAGTCCCAGCCAGACCGCCCACCAGTCCTCGGTGCGGAGCATCCCGTCGGTCCACTTTCTGTTTACAGTCGCCATTTGTTTCTCCTTATCACCACTGATTAGTGATAGTCATTATTATTTCGGGTCACAGGTTCACGGTGATGTAACGATTGAAATAGTGCGCGTGGTATTGCCGTAACCATGTCGGAATGGTGTCAAAATCGAAGCCCATGAACACCGTCACCGACGAACCCAATGGAAACACGCCGGAATCCCTCAGCGCATGAGTCACACTTGCATCCACCTCGTGCAGCGTCTCGCCAACGGCAACCACCGCGCCGCCACGAGCAATCCAATTCTCGCCGTCGTGGACAAGATTCAATTCGACATCCGCCTTCATCGCAACCCTCCCTCGCTACGCTGTACGTTCACAGCGAATTCAGTACCGTTGATGGACTACGGCAAGATAAAGGTGTTGATTAGAAAACCGAGAACCACCAAACCGGCAAGGCCTATACCGATGCTCCATCCCACGAGCTGGGTCTCCCAAGGTTCCCACGGCTCCGCTTCGCCCAACAGGGCTTGGGCGGATTTTTGTTGATCATCGCTAGGTGCCACAGTGTCTACCATGTCATCATCCTCTCATCTTAGTTGCGGAATCTCGGATCGAGGCGAATCGATCACTCGGTAGCGCCTGCGATCACACGAAAGAGAAAACGCGCGGCCACGCCGGTTTATTCCGCGGCCGACACATGGGACCGGTGATGCTGCGATGCAAAAACCCGCCACCTCACGCCATATGTGGCTTACTTTTTGCTCGCCAAGTGAAGTCGAAGCGAGTGGACCGCGAACCGGTTTACCGGGAGGTTTCCACGACATCATCGCGGCGTTAAGACGCCGTTGGCAAGCCGGCACTTGTCAAGTGACACAAGGCTCGCTAGAGGCGCGGGCGTGTTTGAGGGCGATGACGGACTGTGGATCCAACGGCAGGCGGATGCGTGTCAAGCGGTGGACCACCTTCGCGATCTCGTATAAGCGACTCGAGTCCATCTTGTGTCCGAGAAGATAAAAACCGGTCTTACCGACCCGCCATCCGTAGACCGGTCGGCCACTTGCCTTGAAGTAAGCAATGTCTTTTGGCAAGCGTATGTGGTTCCTGAAAACCACCAGGCTGACCATGCATCCACTCGGACCGACATAGCCGATGTGGACGCCTTCAACCCTTCGGGTCGTCACCCTTCGTATGCCGCTAAACGATAAGTCCACCTTTGAAAGATCCGGTACGTAGGCGTCCACGTACAGCCCCTCGAGAGTGGTCTTGAGCAAGGCCTCGTGATTGGACTCCGACTGCTGGGCATGGGACTCCAGCCATTCGCTATGAATGGCCTCCGCGAGACGCATACCCGAGACTGGATACATAAAATCCGTATTCAACACAAGTACCGACATCAGCGCGCCCAACAACAGGACTGCTGCGAGGCTGGCCGCTAGGGAACTCCAGGTATTTCCTAGTTTTGTTCTTCCAGGTTGCTGAAGTTTGATCGTGGATCCCAGCCCATCGGTGGAATGTGCAACCGCCGCCTTCAGGGAACTCAAGACAGCGACTTGTTGAGCATACTCTGGGTCAATCGCTACTGCCTTGGCGACTTCCGCCGCATCCCGGGGCGACAACTCCCCGTCAACGTAGTGATTGATGGTTTCCCAACTGATTCTGTCCTTCATCTGCCACTTCTCACAATCCTGAGCGGAAATCTTCGCACTTGGCGCTTGGTGAGTTCCTGCAACATTGCCTTACGGGCACGGCTCAGTCGGCTCATCACGGTGCCCACCGGCACTTGCAACAGGCACGCCGCTTCCTTGTAGCTAAATCCTGCTAAGTCAATCACCACCAATACCTCTCGGTGCTCCAGGCTCATTTGCATCAAGCCTTTTCTAACCGCTAGGGTGTTGATCAGCCTCTCGTCTACAGAGGAAACGTCCAAGTCAGAGGTATTATTCCGATCGCCGTTATCATTTTCGCCCAGTCCCTCATACGCCAACGTCCCGTTGCGCTGTCTACGAAGATCGTCCCGGAACGTGTTGCGTAGTATCTTGAATAGCCACGCGCGGTACGCCGGTTCATCCACCGGGATGCGTTCCGCAGACAGGCATTTGAGTACACAGGTCTGAACCAGGTCCTGGGCACTATCGCGGTCTTTGGTCAGACTGAACGCGTAGCCGAATAGGCGGTCGAGATAGGTCTCAATACGTTGACGCTTGGGCAGACCATGTGAGGAACAATCAGAGTTCATCGCGAAAACCTCCGTCGCCACGTTGGCAACGATTATAGGGCCGTTACCCCAAAAGAGATATGCCATTTTGGCTCGGTGCCGACTTGTGCTCGAACATCAGCTTAGAATAAATCCAATATAAGCAAATACTGTTTTTCCTTTGCCTGAGGAATAAAACTTTCAATTTCTACGTTTTAACTATGGGACAAGGAATGTTCTAGTATCTGATTTGTGCAGCGGGAGAAAGACATCATTGAAGCAAGGCGGTGTTGAGTAACCATCGCGTGCGTGTGTAAAACAATTGAGGGCGCCCGACCATGCCGACACTCGGCCAGGTATTTCATCGCGCGGTTGACGGTACCTTCGCTGTCGATTCCAGGCAGCGCATCATCTATTGGGATCGTGGTTGTGAGGATTTGCTCGGGCATACCTGTGACTCAGCGCTCGGCAGGTCCTGTTGTGATGTACTACAGGGTTATGATCCGGCGACCGGCGCATCGTTTTGTTGCCATGGATGCGGTGTCGCGCAACCAGGTAAGAACGGCGGTGCGCCAAACAGCTTTTCTGTCCAGGTGAGCACCCATGACGATAACTCAATGCAGTTGTCGGTCAATATCGTGCTCATACCCTCGAACTGCAACGGTACATGGAATGCGGCCCACTTACTGCATGTTGAGGGGAAACCAGACGTATTGACGTCGTTGAGTTACGCCCTGAACAAGCATCCACCGGCGAGCGTAGGTCAGCGCAATGGTGTCGCAACCCGACATCGCCGTGCGGCCTCATGTTTAACAGCGCGCGAACAGGAGGTATTGGCATTGTTAGCCGAAGGCTTGACCGGAGCGGTGATCGCCAAGCGGTTGACGATCAGTATTACCACTGCGCGTAACCACCTGCAGCACATCCAGCGGAAATTGGGCGTGCACAGCCAGATCGAGGCGGTAGCCTATGCATACCGGCATAAACTCGTCTAGATGCGCGATTATGATCGAATGCGAGTCTGCAGGATATCCACTGCAACGGAATAATCGGAGCTAGTCATGAACAGGAAAATCGCCGTGCTTGTCAGGGAGCGGCAGGAGGAAGCGCTGAGGATGTCCATTGGGTTGACACTGATGGACGATGTAGTCGATATCTATGTACTCAATCGCAAGCTTGAGAACACCGACAGTATCGTCGCAAACCTGGAAACAATTAAGGATTTAGAACTAAGCATGTACTCGGATTATGCAGATCAAAACTACGCCGAGCATGTTTCCATCGACCAGATCGCCAATGCCATGACTGATTATGACCATGTCTTACCGTACTAGGGGAGCGATCGGCCGGTTTTTCATGCCGTTTACGACGGGAATTTTCTGGAACTGCGTTGGCTGCTGAAATCAGAGGAGAACACAGTGAAACTCGGTATCTTGGTCAACAGCGATCGGCATCTCGAACATATCGTCGGGATCACGCAGGCCGCCAGTGAGAAGGGCCACGAGGTCATCATCTTCTCCATGGACGAGGGCACACACTTGGTGGAGAACGCGAAGTTTACCGCTCTTAGTGAATTGGATGGGGTGAGCATGAGTCTGTGTCGTCACAGCGCCGAAGAACACAACATCGAACTCGATGATATCCCGGAAGGTATTACCCGCGGCAGCCAGTTCGACAACGCGGTGATGAACCACGAGGCGGATCGGGTTATCGTGTTTTGATGGTAGTGAGCCGCGGCGCGCAGGCGGGGAATTCAATTTATCTAGGCAAACGAGTTAGTCACGTGAGAATTTTGCACATATTGAATGACGGGCCCCGCGATGACGCGGGGCAGATCATGGCCGCTCATATGAAACAGCATGAAGTGGCAGTAATAGACCTGTCCGCAGGCAGTATTTCGTATGCCGAATTGGTGGACAAGATTGAACACCATGACCAGGTTATATGTTGGTGAGCAAGACGTATACAGGAGAATTCTATGGTGAACGAGGCGCAGCTCTAGTGCCGCTGGATGTTACCAGTCAGGGGGCACCGGCAGCCGCACCCATGGCGAGCCCGCTGGCCATCAATAAAGGGGTGGTATTGGATGACGGCTGGTTATTGAATCACGACCGTGCGGTGCGTTGCGTCTTGATCGCGTTTCTGGCCTTAACACTGTTCTTGTTGCTGTTTCTGTTTCGCGATTTGGATGACAACCGGCTCACGAGTTGGCAATGGGTGTTCGCCAACGCCAACCTGCCGGTGCTGTTGTTCCAGCTCTGTGTGGGGCTGCTCATTGCGTACTTGTTGGCCGGCAGTGCGGTCCGCATCCAAGAGCATCCGTTGACACTGTTTGTCGTGTCGTACGCCGTTGCGACCATCTTCTGGCGAGAACCCGAGGTCATTATCGACAGTGCACGATACTTTACCCAGGCCAAACATATCGAGCAGTATGGAATTGCCTATTTTTTACGGGAATGGGGCAACGAAGTCCCGGCATGGACGGATCTTCCATTGATTCCCTTCTTGTATGGGATTGTGTTGAAGCTGTTTGGGGAGTCACGATATATCGTTCAGAGTCTGTGCACTTTGTTTTTCTCTACCACCGTCGTGATGACGTATTTAATTGGAAAGCAACTGTGGTCACGCGCGCTCGGCCTGAGCGCCGGGGTATTGCTATTGGCGATGCCGTACCTGCTGACCCAGGTGCCGTTGACCATGTCGGATGTGCCGAGCATGTTCTTTCTAACCCTGGCGGTGCTGGCATCGATACGTGCGCTGCAGACCGGGGGCGCGGTTCGCCTCGCCCTGGCCGCTGCAGCGATCGTGCTGGCGATGTTGGCAAAATATTCAATCTGGTTGATGCTTAGTGTCATTCCGGTGATCGCCTTGGTGGAGCTTGGCCGGCAGGGTAGGCCGGTTTTTGGGCGTGTAGCGGGTATTGCCGCCTGGGTAGTGCTTTTATTGGTGCCGATTCTGCTATGGCGCCATGATCTGTTCGCACATCAGCTGCACTTTTTGCACGATTATCAGTATCCCGGGTTGTACCGCTGGGGCGAGAGCTATATCTCGACCTTCTTGTTTCAGCTGCATCCGTTCATTGCGCTCATGGCAGTGGTCTCGATCTTCGCTGCAGCGATTAGAAGAGATCCGAAATACTTTATTATTAGTTGGATGTTGTTCCTGCTTGTGTTGTTCGAAATCAAGCGCATCCGCTATTCGATGATCACTTTTCCAATGCTGGCCCTGATGGCCGCCTATGGCCTGGACTTGATTAAAGACCACATCACACGCCGCTTTACGGTGCTGGCGGCGGTTGTGTCATCGCTGGTAATCGCAGTCTTTGGACACTTGGCTTTTCTGCAAACAACCAGCGCCGCGAATCTTCAACGGGCGGGGGATTATCTCGATGCCGTGGATCAACAATTGATCGAAGTGTATACCCTGCCGCAGATTTACTCAGTGATCAATCCGGCTGTATCCGTGCCAATCATGGATTTATTTACCAA
This sequence comes from uncultured Gammaproteobacteria bacterium, assembly GCA_945787105.1. Lineage (GTDB taxonomy): Bacteria > Pseudomonadota > Gammaproteobacteria > Arenicellales > JAANXG01 > CALZGZ01. The sequence goes on along the minus strand of CALZGZ010000210.1, from coordinate 1,847 downwards.
CAAACCCATCATATATCGCCGCAATGCCGGCCTTGAAAACGTCAAGGCCCCACCGCAGATCGCCACTTCGCCGTTGCGATTCACCTGGGAACTGCCGGATTGGAGATTTTTTGACGAATCACAAATATCAACGTATTCCGACAAGGCGATTGTTGTTATTCTGAGCGATCCGGGGCAGGTGCTGCCCGCAAAACTGGCCCGCGATCTGACAGGTTATACGCTCACGAAAGAATTTCGCGAGCAAAGCGGTGTGTTTCGATATCGCACCATTGTGCAGATTTATCAGCCGACGAAAAGCATCTGAGGGGATGAATTTATGAGTACGACAGCAATAGATATGGCCGTAACGGACGCCGCCAAGGTCGAAAATGACCTGCGGAAAAAACGTCTTTGGGCTTATAGTATCGCGGCATCGTTCGCGGCGATCAGCATCGGCACCTACCTATACAGCGAGTATTACATCTACCTCTCGGTATACCTGTGGTTCGGCTTCATCTACGGCATGTGCCTGCAGTACGGAAGGTTCTGCTTTTCCTCGGCGTTCCGGGATTTATTTGCGGTAGGGGTGCCGCGCATGGCGGTCGGTATCATGATTGCCACGGTATTGTTTGCCGCAGTGAGCGCGCTTGTCACCGCCACCGGCTTAAGCACCTTTCATGCCGCGCCGAGCAGCATGCATGCGGTGATTGCCGGGACGATTTTCGGTATTGGGATGGTGTTCGCCGGCGGATGTGCGTCCGGTTCGTTGTACAAGACCGGCGAAGGCAACATGAGCGCGGCGCTGGTCATTTTGTCCATCAGCGTCACCCAAGCGCTGTTCGCGGATGTCGCCGGCTGGACCAATGCGCTGGTGCCCGAAGCCTGGCATGCGTCCGCGGTGTCCAAGGGACTGCCGGATGTCATCAATGCCGGGGACGGCTGGGTGGACCAATACCTGGCCGGATATGTATGGAACCAACCGGTCCTGACCTTCGCTAGCCTGTTTGGAATGCTGGACGAGACGTTTTCCGGTGCGTTGTTTGGCAATATGTTTGTGGGGGTGGTGATTCCGGCGGCACTGTTGCTGATCGTGGTTTATATTGGTTGGTCGCGCCCCGCGTTCCTCAGAAACCGGGTCAAGGAAAAAGGGTATACGACGTTCCGGGATGAGCTTGACGGTTATTGGACGATGATCACCGCCAACAAGCGTACCGCTATCGCCGGTTTGTTGCTGGGCATCTTCTGCGGCCTGCAGATGCTGGTGACCCAGGGATTGCGGGTCAAGTTCGGTATCCAGAACGCGGGTACGCTGCTGGAACGCATCGGGTTCGACTATGGCGTATCGGTCAACGGGACGGTGTTCGATCCCGGCTACTGGTACGTGACCACCCAGGAGGCGCAGTGGGTCGGTTGGGTGTTCAATAAGTTGGGCGCGAATAATATGGACAATATCTATTTCGGGTACGTCAATGGGATTCCCAATCCGGCGCTCAATCCGGCGGATTGGATGTCCCTGGCGTTGATCGGCGGCGCGGCGGTGATGGCGCTGTTGAACAACGAATTCAAATTCAAGAAGCCGACACTCGAGCTGGCGATGTGGGCGCTTATTGGCGGGGCGTTGATGGGTATCGGTTCGCGTCTCGGACTCGGGTGTAACGTCGGCGCATTCTTCGTTCGCGTCGCCCAGGGTGATACCTCGGGTTGGTTGTTCGGTTTGGGGATGATCGGCGGCGCCTACATCGGGGTCAAATTCTTCAACTGGTGGACCGAGCGGCGTATGGCGAAGGAATTCGCTGCCTGTGATCTTTAACGCTCAATGTAATTGCGAGGAGATTTGGTATGAAGTTTGAAAAGCGAGACGATGGCGT
>CALZGZ010000209.1 GCA_945787105.1 uncultured Gammaproteobacteria bacterium | reverse complement strand
CCCCTGCTGTGCGGGGACGAGCGTCGTGGTGGAGCGATGAAACGAGGCGCCGGGCCTGTGACGCCGCGCCCATCTCTGCGCAACTGGCGATAACGTTGCACGCCAAGCATCCTTCGTGTTGCGCTTTACTCCCCGTCATCCCGACGCGTTTTTGTTTCCTGTCATCCCGAGGTGGAACACCGAGGGATCTCACCCTGACGACTGCGTCACCGGCGTTCAACACGGTGAGATTCCTCGTTGCACTCGGAATGACAACAAAAGTTCGGCACCACCAACAGCAGATCGCACACCTCAGTGCGTTTGGCATGGCAACACCAACTTGGGGTCCCTGTCGATCGGCCCCGTGTGGGCGACTTCGCTGGCTCGGTCGATAAAGAGTGCGCCTTACGGGCGGGCGGGTGCCAACACCGGGTCCATTACCGCTTTGCAAGTAGGGAAATAGGTCCTGATCGTCCTCACGGCGGCCACCCACGCATCGCACCGCAGCCTGACGACCCGCATCAGCCGGCCGCGCGCCTTGCGGTGACCAATTGAGGACGGTCGTGAGTCATCATCGGCCGCTTTTCCGGGAATGCTAGTCAACAATACATCGCCACCGGTTTGGCGTCACAGCAACGCCTCGCAGTCCTTAAAAAATCTAGCGTTTTACCCAAGTTGAACTATGCTCGATACATATTAGTTGTGACTCATGATACAGCTTCCCATGAGCCACTAGGACGGAATATCAACCATCGAAAACACACCCCGGAGGCCACTGATGCAAGTAACCACAAAGACGGGTTCGAGCACGCAATCTAAACCGCAAACAAATATCACTGAAGACGCCGGTCGTATCGCTCAGATTGGCACCAAGAAAGGCAGTAAGAAATCGGCCAAAGGCCGACGACGCGCCGCCAAGAAAACTGTCAAAGCCATCATCAGCGGCACGCAGCGCCATCAATTGATATCCGAATCGGCTTACTTCAAAGCGGAGCAGCGCGGTTTTGAAGGTGATGATGCGATCCGTGACTGGCTGGATGCCGAAGCGTATATCGACTCGATGTATCAAATTCAAGACTGAGCATCGGCGCCCTCGCCGCGACGCGAAACAGCTACTTCCGGACCGGCGCACTCCAGTCTCATTCCCAACATAGGGAGTCGAGGACTCACGGCGAGCAGGAATTCCGTGTCGAGGTTTCCACTCGTTCGCGCTACGACATCGAATCAGGGTAATTGCAAGACATGAACCTTTTGGCGGAACCCAAGCCAAAACTTCGCGATAATGCACCTCAACGGGTTCAGCAACGACGCAAGTTAGATCGTTTCAAATCTGCGTTTCGCGACCCGGTGCGCGACACACTCGCCCTGGTCCTCGCGGGTGGCCGTGGATCGAGACTCAAAAATCTAACCGATTGGCGGGTGAAACCCGCCGTCCCGTTCGGTGGAAAGTTCCGGATTATCGATTTTACGCTATCCAATTGCATCAACTCGGGGATCCGGCATATTGGTGTACTCACCCAATACAAAGCACATTCGTTGATTCAGCATCTGCAGCAAGGGTGGAGCTTTCTCAAGGGCGAGTTCAACGAGTACATTGAGCTCATACCGGCACAGCAACGGGTACTGGAATCTTGGTATACCGGAACCGCCGACGCGGTCTATCAAAACATCGACATAATTCGTCAGCACAATCCGGAGCGGGTGTTGGTCCTTGCCGGTGATCACATCTACAAAGCCGATTATGGGATGATGATCCAATTCCATTTGGAACATCAGGCTGACCTGACGGTGGGCTGCGTCGACGTGCCAATTGAGAACGCAAGCCATTTCGGCATTATGGCAATCGATGATGACGACCGCGTGATTCGATTCTGGGAAAAACCGGAACGGCCGGAACCGGTGCCGGGCCGTAACGACGTCGCGCTGGCATCCATGGGCATCTATGTATTCAATACCGAGTTTCTATTCGATAAATTGAACAAAGACGCGCAGACGCCGGGGTCTGATCATGATTTTGGCAAGAACATTATTCCTTCGCTAATCGACGAGTACCGCGTCATCGCGTACCCGATCTCTCGAATTCAGGATGGCGCGTACTGGCGTGATGTGGGTACCGTTGACGCTTATTACCAGGCCAATCTGGAACTCATCGGCGTGACGCCGGACTTGAATCTGTATGACGAGAACTGGCCGATTTGGACCTACCAGGCCCAGTTGCCTGCGGCGAAATTTATTTTTGATGACGATGACAGGCGGGGCATGGCGGTGGACTCCATGGTCTCCGGGGGTTGCATCATCTCCGGGGCGACGGTGAGGCACTCAATCTTGTTCTCCAGCGTCAGAGTGAATTCTTATTCAGTGGTGCAGGATTCCATCGTTCTCCCCGAGGTCGATATTGGCCGCGACTGCCATATCAACAAGGCCATCATCGAGAAACGTTGCCGACTCCCCGCCGGAACCCAGATCGGGGTCGATCCGCAAACCGATAAAGAGCGTTTTTTCGTCACCCCAAACGGCATAACGTTGGTGACACCGGCCATGCTCGGGCAGAGAGTCCGCTGACCAACCGGCACCGATCGGGTTACACTCGTAGCAACGATATCCCTTTCCAATCACATTCCAATCGACACGATGCACCCCCGGGGGCCTGTAGGCGAAGCAAACCGGGATAGACTCACCGTGGCGTAAAGTTCAGGCATCGATCACTACAACACCCCGAGACAAAAACAAATTCACACTGACAGCTCAAATAGCGCGAATCACGTATCGATTCAGTTGGCGAAAAACCAACTTTCAAAATCAGCGATCGATGTCCAACGCTTGCCGTGAGGACGTGGCGTATAAACTTCAGTAATGCGATAGCCGGAATATTCTCTGTCTAATCCACGAATCTGTGCCGATAACCCACCATCAAAGTTTGCTGCCACGCTAAAATACGTAATTATGAGATACCGTTTATGGATACGAAGCTTTTTGCGCATTAGGAACGCGTAATGGGACGCTAACTGGCGGCCCCATGCTTGACAGGAAACCTAACGTTGAGTGGAAATAGCACCCGATAAACTTGGCATATCCGAATACCTCAGTGATGACGCCACCGGTCGATAATCGTTCCCAAGGTGTCAGCACTCAGGCACCACATGTGTCATTAGCGAACAACTGCGTGAGAGACTCACTGTGAACGATCGCCTCAACGCCATCGTGTACCGCCTTGCGCTGGCGTTTATATTTTTTACGGCAGGTTGCGGTCCGGTAAACGCCGATGGCAATACGGTGTTGGCGGGGGAAGCATTGATACAGGCCCTGCAAGCGGGCGGGTACAACATTTACTTTCGCCATGCGCAGACCGACTGGTCGCAAAGCGATCACATTGAGCAGGCCGGAGATTGGACAAGTTGCGATGCATCGCGCGTACGCCAGCTCTCAGATGCAGGACGCCGCGCAGCCAGGGCGGTGGGAGAGCACATCCGGGCGCTGCGCATCCCGGTGGGCAAAGTCTTCGCCAGTCCCTATTGCCGCACCGTCGAGACCGCCGAATTGATGGACCTGGGAGTCGTCGAAACCACGACAGATATCATGAACTTGCGTGTCGCGGAATATTTTGGCGGGCGCGACGCCATTCTGGAGCGCGCCCGTTCCCGCCTCGCCATGCCGCCCCCACCCGGCACCAACATCGCGCTCATCGCCCACGGCAACGTCGCGCGCGGTGCAACGGACGTCTATCCCGATGAGGCCGAGGCGGCCGTTTTCCGCGCGCATGGGGACGGCGGGTTTACGTTTGTCGGCCGGCTGACACCCGCGCAATGGGCGGTACTGGCGCAAAATCAAGACCGGACAAAAAAGAACCGTCACAAGACATCGGCACCGCTCTACCGGTGTCGAGGGAGCCAAGAGTGATTTCAGGTGTGCCATTTTAGCTCGCACCTGCTGCTGAGTATAAGGTTCTTGACCCAATACCGCCGTGGTTCAACTTCTGCTAACCTCTAACTAACAACCTAGCCTGCCCTTGTATCGGTAACCAAGGAGTGAATTCGATGGCATCGAATGCTTCAATCCGCCTAAGCCCCCAGGATAACGTCGCCGTCGCACTAAAAGACATCGCCAAGGGCCAAACCGTGGCGCCGGTCTCCGTCACTGCGTGCGCGCCGATCCCGCGCGGCCACAAGCTCGCCGTCGAGGCGATTGAAAAGGATTCGCCGGTGATCAAGTACGGTCAGATCATCGGTTTCGCATCCGAATACATTTCTCCGGGCGCGCATGTGCATGTGCACAATGTCTGTATGGGAGAGTTCGAGCGAGACTACGCCTTCGGCGCGGATCTGACCGAGACCGACATGGTTACGGACACGGATCGCGCCACCTTTGAAGGTTTTGTGCGTGAGGATGGTCGGATCGGCACGCGCAATTACATCGGCATTGTCACCTCCGTGAATTGCTCCGCCACCGTTGCGCGGCACATTGCCCGCGAGGTGGAGAAACGCGGCATGCTCGACGAGTATCCAAACATCGACGGCATTGTCCCTATCGTCCACGGCGCCGGTTGTTGCGTCGCCACTGACGATGAGGGTTTCCGCATGCTGCAGCGGACCGTGTGGGGTCATGCCCGGCATCCCAACTTTGCCGCGGTGTTGATGCTGGGGCTCGGCTGCGAAGCCAACCAGATTCCACTCATGGTCAAAGCCGGCGACCGACCTCCGGCGGACACCTTCCACTACACCACCATCCAGAAACAAGGCGGCACACGCAAAACCGTGGAGCAAGCGATAACTTGGTTCGCCAACGTGCTGCCGCGCGCTAACGCCCTGCAGCGCCGCACCGTGCCGGTGTCGGAGCTAACGGTGGCGCTGCAGTGCGGCGGCTCGGACGGCTACTCAGGCATCAGCGCCAATCCTGCGTTGGGACTCGCCGTCGACACCCTAGTGCGCCACGGCGGCTCGGGGGTGCTGGCGGAAACCCCTGAGATCTATGGCGCCGAGCACTTGCTCACCCGCCGCGCCGCATCCCGCAAGATCGGTGACAAGCTGATCGAACGTATCCGCTGGTGGGAGGACTACACTGCCAAGAATCACGGCAGCATGAACAACAACCCGTCACCGGGCAACAAAGCCGGTGGCCTGACCACCATCCTCGAGAAATCCTTGGGCGCGGTGGCCAAGGGCGGCTCCACCAAGCTGATGGGGGTCTACAGGTACGCCGAACCGATCACCACCAAGGGTTTTTCGTTCATGGACAGTCCCGGCTATGACCCCTGCTCCATCACCGGCGAGGTGGCGTCGGGCTGCAACCTGGTATGTTTCACCACCGGCCGTGGCTCGGTCTACGGCAACAAGCCGGTACCGAGTATAAAAATGGCCACCAACACACCCATCTATCATCACATGGTCGACGACATGGACATCAACTGCGGCACAATTATTGACGGCACGGAGAGCTTGGAACAGGTCGGCGAGCGCATCTTCCAGAAAATGCTCGCCGTCGCCAGCGGCGAAAAGACGAAGTCCGAGGAACTCGGGTTCGGCGATGCGGAGTTCGTTCCGTGGCAGGTCGGCGCACAGATGTAGCCGGTATGAATACTTAAGGACAGATTTATTTTTCTCTCAGGATGCCTGATACAACAACGTTAGTTGTTTTTCTTGTAGCGTGTTTCGTGCTGCTGATTACGCCTGGACCCGCTGTGTTGTATATCGTGACGCGCAGCCTCGACGGCGGTCCTGCGGCAGGCGTTGCCGCCACCTTGGGTATCGCCAGCGGGACGCTTTGTCACGTAACTGCTGCGGCACTCGGTCTATCGACGCTGCTGGTTACATCGGCACTAGCGTTCAACATGGTAAAGTACCTGGGTGCGGCGTATTTAATCTACCTCGGTATTCGCAGATTCACGGCAACACAAGCGCATCAACCTTCTAAAGTCACGGCTACGAAGACGTTACGGCGGATCTGGGTAGAGGGGATCATGCTGCAACTTCTCAATCCAAAGGTCGCGCTATTTTTGTTCGCGCTGCTACCGCAATTTATTGATCCGTCAAAAGGAGAGCCGGCGCTGCAGGTGTTCGTACTGGGTATTGTTCTGCTGACATTGGGTATTATCACCGACGGCACCTATGCACTTGGCTCCGGTGTGGCGCGCACATGGTTACGGCATCCCAAAGTCGTTCGCGGTCAACGCCGGCTTGCCGGCGGCCTGTTGATCGGACTGGGTATCGCTGCGGCGGTGTCGGACTCAAGTAATCGGTGAAACCGCAGAACGGATGCTCTACTTTTCTCGGTATTTCGCGTTTCTTAAAAGTAGAATGTCTCCGTTTCGCCTGCACTCACCGCGCAGGGTTCATTGCCACCACCTCCGCTCGCACCACCGACTGAGCAGCAATCAATTCGTTGACGATCGCACGGGTCGATTGGTAATGCGCGGTCTCCTTGTGATCCTGCAGTGCTTCCTGATCGGTGTAGATCTCGTATAGATAAAATGCGTCCGGCTCCTCATGGGCCTCGAGCACATCGAACACCAAGCATTTCGGCTCCTCGCGCACGGACGCCTCGGCGTTGGCAAGCATCGCCTTCAGGAATGGCTCCCGCGAGCCCGGCTTCAATTGGGTCTTCACGACAATACAGTACACGTGTTGTACTCCCGGTTAGAATCGACCGCTACAAATTACACCATGATATGGAGGAATGAAATGACCGACAGGCCAAAGCCCTTCAACGGATTACGCCACCTCGCCCTGGTGATCCCCAACCTCGAACAGTGTGAGCGTTTTTACGTCGACATCATGGGTATGGAGGTACTGCGCCGCGCCAGCGACAACCTCGTCTATCTGACGTGTGGAAATGATAATCTGTCGCTGGGTCGTCTGCGCAAAGGAGGGCGGGCCGGCACCCAATATCTGGATCACTTCGGTTTCGTGGTGGATAGCAAGGAAGAGCTGCAACGTTGGTATGAATATTTACAATCCAAAGACGTGGACCTGTTAGACAAACCACACGATCACAGCGACGGCGCGCGCAGTTTTCATTGCAAGGACCCTGCCGGGAATGTTGTGCAGCCACTCTATCACCCCGCCATCTCGGGCCAACGATTCGTTCAAGACTGACTCAAGCATATCTGATCGGTCGCGGTCATCATCTTGTAATCAACCACAGGACAAAGAAGGACAGATTTATTCGCGTTACATTAGTTTGTTCGGCCGTGCAGGCCAATATTCAAGATACATAAGTGCCGCGGAGTACAGTATGTGTGGTGCGTGGCCTCGACCTGCGGCTACCGAGCCAGGCGAGTTCAAAACTAAATTAATCTCCCCAGGATAATCAATAACTTATGCAGTCCATTCGAAAACCTGCTAGAAGTATATTGATGGGTTGGAATCGCGCCCAATTTAGGATTCACGTCGATACTCAATCAGTCGAAAGATGTTGTGACAGTGGGTAGCGGATTACCGCTCGCGGAAACGTTACCTGCGGAGACGCTCCATGCATTGGTATGAGAAGCTCAATGTCCGTCTGATGGTGCCCATTCTCATTGTGCTCCTGCTCTCGATCTCGCTTTCCCTCGGCTGGTTATTCAAGCAGCAGGAAGCGCACGTCATCGATCGAGCGCGAGACGAGACCCTTCTGGTCAATCAAATCGTCAAATCGGCGATACGTAACCAGATGCTGCGTAACGTCGAGAATACCGCGCAGGATACGATTTCTCTGATCCAAGACCGGACCGAGCTGACTGATATTTCGGTTGTTTCCAAGGAAGGTACCATCCGTTTATCTTCGAATCCCGCCAAGATCGGAAAAACCGTCGCGCAGACGCACCCAGCCTGCGCTGTGTGTCATTCCTCAGACGTGAAGCCTGTAACACAGACGACTCTAATAGACACGGAGCATTCAACAACATTGAAGTCGATGAATCTCATCGAGAATGAGGTCCCGTGCCGCCAATGTCATGGGGACGATGCTAAATATCTGGGCGTCCTGGTCGTGGATCAAGACACGGGGGAGGACATGACCCGGATAACGCAGGTTCAGAATTCTCTCGTTGGGGCAGGCACGATAACACTGGTGGCGATCTTCGGTCTCATCATTATCATCGTACAGCAACTTGTCCAGCGTCCGGTGGATCAGCTACTCGTAGGTATTCGCCGAATCCGCAAACAAGACTTCGAGACGCACATCGATACCGTCGTTGGCGGTGAATTAGGTGAACTGGCCGGCGCGTTCAATGCAATGGTCGTTGACACGCGGCGCTATGTGCAGGAGATCAAGAGCAAAACTATCGAGCTTTCCACGCTCTATTCGATCGTCGAACGCGTTACGCGCAGCATCGACCTCGATCAGCTCAGAACCATAATCCTGGATATCGTGACGGATTCGTTTTCGGACATTTCGCTGGGCGCTATCGTATTCCTGGCGCGGGAAGACGATGGAGTCCAAGTCAATGTTCGCACTGCCGGTGACTCGGCTACGGTCTGCAAGACCTTTAAAGACTATTCCGAACAAGTCGAGGATCTGGTCGAACCTGAGATACTGAATCGGTGGGTCGCAGGGGAAATCAAAGAGACCGCCTACTTCGACGACAAAAACGCGATTCTGGTGCCTCTGCGGACAAAGGACAAAGACACCGGACTGTTGTATGCGCGTAAGATTGCGGGCGAGTCATTTGCGGACAGTGAAATTCAACTGTTCGACGCCCTGCGCACCCACGTCTCGGTTGCGTTGGAGAACGCGCGTCTTTATTCCCTCGCTATTACTGATGAGCTGACCCAACTCTACACCCTGCGATACTTTCAACAAGCGATACACGAGGAGACCGGAAGATACATCCGTTACGGCCAAAAACATGCACTTCTAATGATCGATTTGGATGACTTCAAGCGGATCAACGACGCGCATGGTCACCCAACTGGTGATGCCGTCCTGACACAGATCGCAAAGATCCTTGTTCGCTGTGTGAGGGAAGTCGACATCGTGTCGCGATACGGCGGCGAGGAATTTGCCGTTATCCTGCCGGAGACGGACGAGAAAGCCGCCTGGGTGGTGGCCGAGCGGATCCGCTCGGAGACCGAGAACGAGGGCATGGCAATAGCCGGCAAAACCATAAAGTGCACACTCAGCATTGGCATTGCGTGCTGTCCCGTGCATGCCACAAGTGTGCGCGAACTCGTCGAAACCGCGGATTCCGCTCTCTACCGCGCCAAGGGACTAGGCAAGAACCGGGTGAGTTCGGCATCGGCGCCGGATGACGAAGAATCGACCTCGCTCTCCAAGGTCTAAAGGAGCGGAACGCGTTTTCCACGATCATTCGCTAGGCGGGGACCGCAAGCACCGGACAGTGTGCCGCGCGCACTATGCGTTCTGTGGTGCTGCCACGCAAGGCGTCGAGAAATCCATCGTGTCCCTGCGTAGTGAGCACGATCAGATCCGCGAGCATATTCGTCGCCACGCTGAGGATTTCGGTCACGACGTCACCCTTACGAACCGTGCACATCCATGACCAGCGCTCGTCTTGGGGCAGTAATGGTTCAGGCACATTGTTTTCCCTGCCCACGTGAACCTTGGTAAAAGTCACGCCACGGTAACACCCGAGCAGGTCCGCTAATTTCACAGCGGCGTATATCGCATGTTGTGGGTCCGGTTTGCGGTCAACTGCGATCAATACCCGGCGCAGCGTCACGTTACCCGTGTCATGGTCTACAAATCCCCGTGCCCCGTGGGGCAGGAACAACGTCATGGTGCGCGAGTCGCGGGCAATCGGTTCTGAGACGGCCTTGTTCATCCACCGCGGGCGGTTGTCTTGGCGACTATTAGCCAGAACCATCAGGCAGGCGGGTTTTTCTTCCAGGCGCCGCACAATCGCCTGTACGGGATCGGGGTCCGTCAACTTAATTTTTTTTACACACAAACCACTGCTGATTTTCTCCGGCACGCATCCATTGGGTGGAATCACTTGCCAACGCATCAATTTTTTGCGGGCACTGGGAAAGCTGCCTTTATCCACGGACGCAGAATTGACATGCACGACAGTGAGCGTGACCTCTCCCGCCAAAGCGATTTTCAGGGCATGGTCGTAGGCGATTTCACTTGCCTTGGAAAAATCCGATGGATGGAAGACGTGTTTGAAACCCAATTCGCGCATCAGAACAATGAGTCGATCAAGACACTCGGGTTGGGACAGGTATACAACAGTCTAGACCAAAACAACGCAGTCGAGGAGGATAAACGTTTGTGTCCGTGCCAATCGAGTTGCCGCATGGCCGAGGGGGGCGGGGTAGTTGCGGGGACGCCCGGGAGTGGGTCTAAGCGCCTCTATTACATGGCTCGAACCCGGGACTCGCTGGCCGTTAATCGGCACCCCGCTATGGCAGATGACGACAAAGCCCGCATCTGGGGGGGCTTGTTGCTACGGTGCAGCGAGATACCATTTTCTATCCCTTCGAGTTCACGTTGCGTCTTGTGAGAAGTTGAATTGTGGGTTAGTCCAGATAGGCTCCATATTCGTCAGACAAGCGGACCGTTGTGGTGCAGCGGGATAGGCGTTGCTATCCCTTCACAAATAGATTTTGGTCGCGACAGTCTTTTTCTTAGTGCTTCTAAATGGAGACAGCGGACGACTTCGGAGTCTCATGGCACGATCCAGAGCGTGGAGGGTACGCGTCAACCGCAACTGGTCTTGAACCGATACCCGGAAGAAACGCAGCCCGAGATGGTATCCACGTTGGTGGATTTGCGAGACACGCACTACGTGCGCGAGCAGCGCAAAAAGTTCTCCATCCGGCACCAACAGGGTCAGTTCGAGGCAATGCCCCTGCAACCCCAGCAACCGGTCCCCACTAAGCCTGCTCCCCACAAACGACAAGTCCGCTATCTGGGAGCGTACCCCCAATCCAGGGTCCCCCTGTCCACGGTCCAGATCGCGGTATGCGAACTCGATCGTGCGGTTACGAACCTGCGCCTCTAGATTCGTGGTAACCCGGTCGTATTGTCGTTTCTCCTGCCATTCGAGGCAAGAATTCCACTCCGTCATGTGATAGCTGGCCACATAAATTTCCGGCAAACCGAGAAGCTGAAGCAATGTTAGCGAGAAAGTAAAACAACTTTCGACAGACGGCTGCACTCACGCGAAGAAATGAGCTTGGGACCGAAGTGTAATGCCGTTTATCGACTAGAAGTGACCATACGTCTTGCCGGCGCCGTTGCAAAGAGTTTATTCCAAGTACGAGGGTGCGATTTTCCTTCCGTCTTAGTCTATTTTTAGTAAAGCATAGTAATCCCGTGGGCATTCGTTGCCCAATGCAGACAGTGGGGGGCCCAGTGTTGTCCAAGGAGAGCCGTTTCCGACACGGCATCAGTAGCCGATGATTCGCTGATAAAGGCGAGGCGTCCTATTTCCTTGCAACGTGCGGCGCGCGCTACCATGAATGGGGACACGATTTGAGCACACGACAAGCCCAGCAAAAAGTACAGAAGAAGGATTCGCATGAAAGGGAGCCCGCAAGGGTATTCACTGTCCGCTACGTGCTCGCCCTAAGTCTGGTGGCGGCACTGATTGTAGCCGGACAGGTCTTGGTTCAATTCTCGCTTAAGCTGCAAGAGCAGGATGCGCGTACGATTAACATCGCCGGGAGACAGCGCATGCTATCGCAGAGAATCCACGCTCACGTGCTTGCCGCGGAGCGCGAAACAAACATCGACCGATTGCGTGCGCGTATCATCACCCTGAAGAATGATATCGCCCTTTGGCAACGATCCCACGACGGCCTGCGATTCGGTGATCGGGGGCTGGGACTACGCGGTAAAAACAGCCCGGAAATCCAAGGGTTGTTTGCCAGTCTCAAGCCACATTTCATTGCAATCAAAACGGTCGCCGACGAAGTGGTTGCGAGGGGCGAGGTGGCAGACGCTACTCCCATCGAATTGGGCCCACAGAATCTCACAATGCTGCGTCGCGAGGGCCGCTTTCTGGACACCATGGATCAAATCGTCCAAGTCTACGAGAACGAGGCCGCAGCACGTGTAGCCAAACTGCAACGGATTGAACTGTTGCTGATGGCGATCGCACTCCTTGTGTTGGCGCTTGAAGCCTTGTTCATCTTCCGCCCCGCGGTGAGACGTATTCGATCAACCATGTCGGAGCTGAGCCGAGTGAGCAAAATCTTTCAGCAGCTGTCGCTGCGGGATGGTTTGACGGCAATACCAAACCGCCGGTGTTTCGATGTGATCTATAAACGGGAGTTACGGCGCGCAATCCGAAGCTCCGAGCCGCTCGCTCTCGTGATGATCGACGTTAACAATTTCAAAGAATACAACGATAACTTCGGACACCAATACGGCGATAACTGCCTCACCAAGATAGCCCAGACCCTACGTAACAATGCCCGCCGCCCCGGCGACTTGGTGGCGCGCTATGGAGGAGACGAATTTGTGGTGTTACTGCCAAATACCGATATGCGTGGAGCACACAATGTTGCCAATGCCATGCGGCGCGCTGTGGAGACGCTCAAGATCCAACACAACTCGCCCAATGCCCAAGGGATCCTCACAATCAGCACCGGCGTCGCGAGCACCAAACTTACACCATCGAACAAGATGTCGTCAGACCTGCTGCGGGCAGCCGACGCTGCACTCTACCGCGCCAAGAGCGCACGCGCTGTGCGCATTGCAGACGCGTCACAAACAGGCGATAAATGGGTAGCGGATCAATTGGGGACGGGCCAAGTTCTTGTCATAACGCCGTTAAAAACCGGCTAGTAACGTCAAAGTCGCGCGGCCAGGCGTTCGAGATCGGGCCAGCGCCGGATAGTACGTGCTCGAACGCAAAGCGCCACACCGGGTATTAATTGAATCCCTTATGCCAAACAAAATGTTTACCCTTGTTGCGTCGTCTCGGTGCAACAGCCGGGCTAGGTACGGCTCAGCCAACCGCGGGCGAACTTTTCCTGTGGCGGGTGTGCGCGCATCGCTGCCACATACAGGTCGCCCTGGAGGATATTCATCAGCCTCAACAAGTATCGGGGATGGCGTTCCTGCCGAAGATAGGTCCGCAGAACACCTGCGGTAACCGGACCGAAAACACCGTCCGCGCTGATGTCCGCGTAAGCCTGTTCGTTGCGATTGAGCAGATTCAGGCTGTCCTGCAAAAAGCGCACCGCGCGCCGCACACCCATATTGACACCGACGTCAAACAACTCTGTCGCAACCTGTTGGTCGCGCAGCGTGTCACCAGAAAACTTGTCCCAGTATTGCTTCTTGTAGAAGCGCTTCACCGCGTTATCCACATCGACGTCACTACTCAGGTTGTTGGGAAAACCGCTCCCCCGCTTGGCCGCGTCAATACGCCTCCATCCGATCCAATCCGGATGAAACCGGCGTGAGATCCCCTTGTAGGTCTCTCCGCCACGATCGTTCACATCATTCACATAACCCCCTTCATGGGCGGCGATGACGGTATAAGCTTTTTCAAAATCAGCCATGGCGTCCTCTCTCTAGTAGTCCAGCGAGTCTTCGGTGAACTTCGGATCCGGCGTTTTGCCGATAACTCGCGTTAACACATGATTCATTGTGATTGGATCGTTATCAAAGCCGGTGTGGGCCTCGCTCTCGGTCGCCGCATCGCCGGCGTTCTGCCCGGCGCTGTACGTGAATCCCAGACGCGGAATGCCTTGTTGCTCGATATCCCTGCTGTAGATTTGCATGCCCAACAACGGCGTCTCACGAACCTCTTCGAACGCCCGCGAAACCAGATACAACAGTGACTTGCGATAGATCTGGATAACGTTGTCGTCCCGCTCCAAACCATCATTGAGGCTATACACCATCATATCGTCAATGCCGGTGTCCGTCTGATCCGCCAGCAACAAGGGATAGTAATGGCTGTTGAACAAAGCCACCGAGGAGGCAGGCGCCAGCAACGAGCAGCTGGCAACCCGTTGTGTCGGGGCCACGCGCTCGAGGGCATCCAACAGGTATGCGATCAAGATCGCGCCCGTACTGTGCGCGGCTACATGGATCTTCATGCCGGTATTCCCAGCGCGCCACAACGCATCCAGGAACGCCACGAGCACCTGGGCCCCATCGTTACTACCCACGAATGGCATTGAAGCACCGTGTTTCATCTCCCGCCACAACGCCCGGCCAGGCACCCGCGTGGCCCCTTCGATCAACCGGTCGGTCCAGTCGGTGATCCCTGCCGCGCGCTCTTCAACGGCTTCTTCCTTGCCCAATAGCACGTCCTTGATTTCCTCCATGACACCGGTGTCGTACATGAAGTGATACGGATACACCCGGTTATCCTTGAACGTCTCTTTCATCGCCGCGATGCGGCGCGCTGCATCATGGGGACTGTTCAGACCGCCGTGGGCGTAGAACAACAGGTGGTCGTAATCACTACTATCAGCGACCAGGTCCGCAGTAGCGTGCACGTCGTCGAGGTTGCTCCAGTAACGCCCATGGTCATGAAGACGACCGTCATCCAAATGCACGAAGTGTCCGGCGATACTGGCGCGCGGGGGACTTTGTTCGAAAAATTCAGCCTTGCCACGACCGGCCTCGGAGATACCCGACACCGGCAGGTGCCAGATCTGGGGGGTCGGCAACGCCAGTCTCAAAACCCAGGCATCCATGATGTTCGTCTGCCAGTCTTCGTAGGTCCAAAGTGCAACGCCGTTGTCGCCCCAACGCCGACCCCAAGAGTTTTGAATCCAAAAGCCATCTTTGTTATAGCCGACAATGGCAAACGCATGCCCGCCCAAATCGTCCGACTCGAACTTGATCACGTCGGTGTTTGTGTCGACCTCGTCCCACCCCGAATGCACCGTGGCGGAACAATAGATCGCGCCGACTTCGTTGAGCGCGGCATGATAGTCCGAGATTCGAATGCCGAGCCGATAGTAAGCGCCCAGGGTATTGTTGCGCGCATCCTTGGCCGCGGGGACAGTCAGCGTTCCCGGATTACCGTCTTCGTATTTCCAATGCCGTTCGCGGCACACCCCCATGTTATACCAACCCTTGATGGCACCGCGGCAACTGGAGCCTTCATACTTTTCACCCCGCCACTCATCGTACTTCTTGGCCATTTCATACAGCATGCGCGGGCTGACCGCGAACCGGTTGCCGCGCCGCTGCGCAAGTAAATTGACCACCGCGGCCAGGCCAAACCCGGAGCAGGATCCCTCCTCTCCCTGATCCAGGATCTTGAGTGACCGGGGCTTTGCGATGGACCGTTTGAGCTGAGCCAGAGAGGGCGCGTAAGTCCAGTCACGGAAATCCGGGACATCCTCGAAGGCAGACAGGGCAAAACGCCCCAGCTTGGGGGGGTTAGCGGTGGCCATCATTGCTCCTCCTTGTTATTGTGCAGCAGAATTTTGGCACGGCATCCCAAGCAAGGGAAATCCGTCATCGCTTGATTTCGGCTGCGCGGATAACTTGGCATGACGAACATCATCGACCCTAGGGTCACAGATTAGCCCGCACAGTGCACCAAGGATCCCGAATGATGGAGAAGGGACTTGCCCTGCGACTAGGCGCAGGCGTTCGACACCGAGCCAGGCCGGGATCGCCCCGCCCCGATTCATGGCCCGCGTTGGCGAGACCCACAGCGTCTTTTCTGTGAACTGAAGACATTCGATTCTCCGCGCTGCTTGGCAACCATAGGGACGGGGCGCCTCGGTGCACTATGCGGGTGAGCACGGGCCGCGGGCCGATCGTTCAGGGGTAAGCAAGAGATAGCTTATGGGACGTATTGATGAGCGATCAAGCGAATCTCGTTGGCGCTGACGGAGACGTAGTGGAGCGGTTCTTCGGTCCACGAGCCGGTGTTGAGGTAGCGCACACCGTCACAGACAACGTCCTCCGCATGGTGTGTGTGTCCACAAGCGATCGCTGCAAAACCGCCCTTCACCGCACAGGTAATGGCGTTCTTTTTCACCTGTTCCGTGAGCACCCGATATAGGAACGGCGTCCATCGCTTGGCTAATTCCGCGACGTGAACGGGCGCCGCGCCGAGTCGTAGGCGAATTTGATGACAAAACTTGAACAGCCGGATAAACCACAAGTTGTTGGGCATCACCAAGTCGAAGTCATCGCCGTGAACGATCATCAATCGAGAGCCCAATTCCAGATGTCGCACAAACTCAATTCGGCCTGAATCAGCCATACGGAAGTCTTCATCGTGGTTGCCGTAAATCCAGATTATCCTACGCCGGAAGGATTCCCCGCGCAGCAAATCGAGCACCGCCTCATCTCCAGGTTCGAGTGGCTGATGGGGGTTATCAATAATGTCACCATTCAAGATGAGCACGATCTCGTCGTCCAGAGACTCGATTAGGCGAATGAAGGCCTGTTTCCTGAAAAAGGGGAGACCGATATGCAGGTCACTCACCACCACCGCACGAATGCGGTCAGGTTGTAACGTTGCTTTAGAAAGCATGTCTTGTCGCTGCCGCCTCCGCTGCTGTAAATGTTTCGTCACGCCCACAACGCCATTATCACAACCGTTCTCCATCACCGGACGCTCACTCGGGCACGCAGGACGTGAATACGCTGTATCCTAGGAAATATAGCCCATTCGCACGGTTCGGTGGGGGGAGATCGCGGCCGGCGAGAGCGCCCCGTGGGCCGGGCGATCAGTAACGGCGCGGCAAGCAATCCCGTGGACCCAGTGTGATGGAGCCACAATCAGCAATGTTTTCAATCAACACGCCGATGCACAATAAACCGCTCATTGCCAAGATCGTGCACGGTCTCCGGCGTGGGCGGTTTCGTTCCCGCTACCAGCATGGATCGTGGCTCGTTGTCGTTTGCGTATTTCTAGGATAAAGCCGCAGTTATCTTAGTACAGTTCTGTAGCGGGCAGCCTCACCGGATTGAGTGAGGCGATACACTGGATTGACGATATTTTCTAAATAGGCAGTTAGTCTAAATCAACGCTTTCGGGCTTCGGGTTTTTCCACTCCCTTGTTAGTCTCACCTGGTGACCGCACATTGTATCCGCGGCCAATACGGCTCGCTAGACTCCAAAGGATACCAACGAGTACCGCCGCAATCACCAGGATCAATAACCACGTCATTCTTTCTATGCCTCGGTATAACTTCTACGGAATCGGTACGACCAACACGGTGAGATTCCTCACTTCGTTCGGAATGACATAGGTGGCTGTTTCACCTGTCATCCTGAGACGTTAAGTCCGCTTGTGCTGCAAGCAGTTGCAGGGAAGGATCTCACCTTATCAAAATTGCCGCTAGCGCCTCACACGGTGAGATGCCTCGCCATGCTTGGCATTTCCCGCCATGCAATCAGAAATCAATCTCTTGATACCCTCAACATATGGCTCAATCAAAAAAACGCTCCACCTGCCTCTTAGCATTCTCCGCCGAGCGTCACGGATCCTCAATAACGGAATCTTCACTATCCTTTGGCTCGTCTTCCCAGTCGTACCGTTTCTCCGGGAGCGCAGGATCGTGCCTGCGGAGCAGGATGGCACATCCCGCACCGATAACGGCGCCAAAAAAGTGGGACTCAAAAGAAACGCTAGCCTTGGTTGGAAATATGCCCCAGATCATGCTGCCGTACAGAAAAAATACCGTGAGTGAAATTGCGATTGACAGCCGATCACGTCTCAGGATGCCAATCATGAACAGAAAAAACATCATACCGTAACTAAGCCCACTGGCACCGATGTGATAACTGCTGCGAGCGAATAACCAAACTCCTACACCGGAACCCACGTAAATAGCGGGAATCGCAATCCGCACCGATTTGGGGTACGCGTACAGAAACGCGCTGCCCAGAATCAATATGGGCAAGGTATTACTAAATACATGCTCAAACGAACTATGTATGAGTGGGCCCACCACTATCCCAACCAGACCATCCGGTTCGCGGGGAAAGACGCCGAACTGCTGTAGCTGGAGATCGAAGGCCAGGTCAATCAGCCAGATCAGCCAGATGAGCCCGGCGCAGCACGCAGCTATAATCGCCGCATGGCGCAGCCGCCGTGTGTCATTTCGCGTGTTAACCACAATACCAGTCAACGCAGGGCCCACAGATAGGACGGAAAAGGACTCAAGATCATCGCGCCTTAGCGTACTGGTTACGCGTACCGAGATGCAAACGCCCGCCGCACGGTATACCCCATTCGCATCGAAGTTCCCCAGGATCGGCAACGCATCGTGGTTGGGAGATTACCGAAGGCAATGCGTCCGCATCAGCAGATCTGGATTCGTCTATTTGGTTACCGATTTCTTAGGAGTAAGTTTTCTTCTATGGGTACGAACTTCGACGCCGACTTAATCAACGAGACTGCTGTAAGTTGCGCGACACCATATACTTCAACAACACAATCAAAGCTATTTCTAATTTTTTGTATCAGTAAGTCAAAATCACCGTCTCCAGATGCCAAGACAACCACATCTGATATCTTTGCATATTCCAGCACGTCAAGGGCAATACCAACATCCCAATCACCCTTTGAAGAACCATCACGTCGCTTAATAAACGGCTTGAGTTTTACTTCAAACCCAATTCCCCTCAGTATGTTTTGAAATTGCTGCTGTTTTTCATCCCCTCTATCAATAGCATAAGAAATTGCCCTCACGACTTGCCGATTTGACGTTACCTCGGCCCAGAAAGCGTTATAGTCAAAATGACAATTGTAGAACTGCTTTGTGGTGTAGTAGATATTCTGCACATCTACAAACACTGAGACTTTTTCCATGTTGTAGCTAGCCCGTAGATCGGGGACAGTATACTTATTTCACCGCAAAATTATTTATATTAAGGAAAGTGCAGCCTGCGTTTTCGACGCGAGGGGCTGAAAGGAATAACTATACTGTCCGCGGTTTTCCCAATACGGGATGCGCGACGGATTATCGTTGTGATTCACGATGGTTTATGGCCCCTTGAGAGAATCACGTTGATAATCAGGCCATTTCGCTATGTAAAGAATTTCTTAGACTGTGACTATAGTTACAGAATATTCCTCGTGTGTCTTGTTAACATCCTCAACTCAGGGATGTTACGGGGGGTGCATTTGACTTGAGGCCGCCATTTTTGGCGGCCTTTTCTTTGTTTGATTCGGGGACAATATACTTATTTCACCGCTAGATTATTGACATTAAACAACGTGACGCATGCGTTGTCAGCCGGAGAGGTTTACAGAACCAAGCATACTGTCTCCGGCGGTCAGATAAGTTTTTGCTGTTTAAGGCTCTCGACAATCAATTGGCCTAGTGATTGTACGATTTCATCGATGGATCGTGGATCTACGGTTTCCGACTGAATTGACCAAATAGGTTTTGCTGTCTTTGCATCGTAGAGGTTGGTTTCCAAAATGACGGACTGTTTTTTCTTGTACAAGCTGGGATCATGAGCGTAGTCATATACGCTGTCGTAGTGCTGCCATAGATTCTGGCGAAACTCACGTTCGGACCGATAGGTGGAAGGATGTGGACCACTATAGAATGTTTTATCTTCCACACGTACCAAGTGGGTCACTAAAACTGCGTCGATGTTCCGATCACTTATCGCTGATTCAACGGTTTGCTTAGTGATCTTTGTTTCTGCGGGCATGATTGCCAAGCTGGAAAGTGCATCGACTTTGTTCTGTATAAACGCCCTCGTGAATGAGTTTTCCAATATTCGTCTCTTGCTCGGCTGATCGGATACGCCAATAATCAACATACTCCGTAACGGGCCGCGAGTGTAGGCGTCGTCCGACCAGGCTTTAACCAGCTTGGTGTCGGTGCTACACGCTGTTAGTGCTAGCACGATTAGGCACACAATGTTCGCGAACGTTAGATTTTGTTTCATTGATGTCTGCATGTATTAAAATAAAGCGAAGGTGCGTTTAGTAAAAGCAGCGGTATCTAGCCCGATTAGTCTCGGCTGTTCAAAATCGTATGGACCAACCGGGTCTTAGGCTCAGCCAACGCAAGCGTATACCCATTGATCGATAGGTGCGCGCGTATTTTGATGCGCGGCGGGACGACTTGCCCCCCCTGTTAGTAGCTGGAAAACCCCGCTAGCCTTGCACAACGTCCCCGTTGCGTTTTACCAGGATCAACTCGTTACCGCCGCTTTCTGTGATACGGTGGCTGATGTCGTCAATTGCTTTTTGAATTAGATGGATACCCAGCTTTCCCGGCGATTCGAGTCCACGCGGCATTTGTGACGCGGGTATGAAACGAGTCGCAGGATCGAAAACGGCAGCGTTATCACGCAGACACACAACTAGGGCGTCATCTTTCCGTTCAACCTCGACCTCTATGTTCCCACCTCGCTTCTTGTATCCGTGGAGAATGATATTGGTGACCGCCTCATCGACAGCAAGTCGCAGGTCTGAAACCACCGAATCACGGGCACCGAATAATTCGCAAGACTCCTCTATAAAGCGCCGTACTCTACTTAGATTGTCTAATTGCGCCTCGATAACGAGGCGCTGTTTCTTGGACATCCCAGATCCTGCCGCAGGCGGATTAGAAGGAGTTAACCGCCCGATCGATATCGTCGTAGATGTCTAGGTAGCTGTCAAACCCTAGAGTCTTGATAATCTTGCTCACCTCCGCAGAGGGGCTCAACAATTTAAGGTGAGACGATTTAATCGCCGTTGTTGATTGTTCATCTCCCAGCTTGCCCGCAATGGCGTGTATCGCGCGGAATCCGGCGCTGCCCATGTAGGTCACTTCGCTTAAATCGAGTAGCAGATTCTGAGTTCCGCTACCGACAACTTCCTCAGCCTTGGATTCCAAATCCGTCTGCGTGTTGGCATCGATCTCTCCCTTGAGGTGAAACACAGTAACCGGGGCGTTGCCATGTTCCTGCGATACCGCGATGCGTAGAGTTGATGTCATTGTTTTAAGTCCTCCCTTTTTTAATTACTTGAGAGCCGAAGTCTACCGCCAAATGATCGCGTTGTCTTGCTGACCCATAAGCATGTATCGAATCACGCTGTCCGTCTGACGGCAAGCAGGGTAATGTCGTCAAACTGCTGTGCGCCGGCCGAGAAGGCCTCAATGTCAGTCATGATCTTACTTATTAGCGTTGTCGGTAGGCGGTCCGGTGTCGATACGAAAAAATCCAGCAAGCGCTCCTCAGTGTAGCGTGCGCCAGCTACGTCGGCTGCTTCGGTGACGCCGTCAGTGAACACCACCAATACGTCATTCGGCTCCAGCCGCACCGTTCCAAGTTTGAATTCCGCGTTAGGGAATATTCCCACCACCGGTCCGGTTGGCGCTAGCCGTTGCGTTATTCCATTGGCGCCGAAGATGACCGGTTCCTCATGTCCTGCGTTGATGTACACGAGGGAACCTGTCTTCGGATCAAGTAACGCAAAAAACACCGAAGCGAACATACTCGAGTTGCCGTGAGTCCAGGCGACATAGTTGTTGGTGAGCGTTACGCTGTCCTCCAGCGTTTGCCGATCAGCTATAGCATTAGGATCGGAGCCATTCTGGGCGCCAGAAAGTCCCGCGCCGGACGTCGTCCATCCCCTAAAGTCGCCCGATAGCGACGTTGCACGAATCAGACTACGGAACAGCGTCATGAACAATGATGCGCCGACGCCCTTGCCACACACGTCACCAACCAGCAGCCCGATCCTATTAATCGTGCGAATGTGAAAGGCGTCATAGAAATCGCCTGCTACTTCCCTTGCAGGCTCTAAGCGCGCCGCAATCTCCCAACCTGGCACCTCTGGCAGGCTGTCGGGTAGAAACCTGGCTTGTATATCACGACCGATCTCCAGTTCCCGTTCCAGAGCACGAACCTTGAATGACCGTTCAGTAACATCATGGACAATACTTTTCTCACGCTGACACAACAAGTGAATGATCGCCTTGGCTGCGTCGGGTCGACGAGACAAAATGTCATACACAGAATTCTGCTCGAGTTGAAACAGAATAGTATCCACTTCCGCCGTGACGGACGCGCTTCGCACTTCTGAATCCAAAGCCGCCATCTCCCCGAAGACGTCACCCTTTCCTAAGTGTTTCAGGGTTAGATCTTCATCATGAATGCGCACTTGTCCATCGATAATGATGTACATCGCAGTTCCTTTGTCTCCTTTCTCCATGATCCTCTCGTCGGCCTTCACCGAAACTGGTGTCGCAATTCCACCGATTTCTGTAAGCAGCGATTTCGGTGCGTTTTCGAACATCTTGCTCTGCTTAAGGATTTGAAGCTGCGCATCAGAAGTTGGTATAGACTCCATAAATCTTATTCACGCCTTATTCTCTAAGAAATGATTCTTCACGGTGGATCTCGCCGTGTCAAGAAGTAGCCTGCCGGACCTGAAACGCATGCTGCTCAAGAAGATCATCATGCTCCAATCCATCCACTGCCGTAATCTCGGTACCTTGAGGCAGTTGCGCTGAGTTCACAGAGCGCCGGTCGTGTGCATCCATATCCAACGATCGATGTAGGCGTGAGTGATGATAATAATCGACATGCGTCTAAACGAGGCGCTTAAGGTCGCGTTGGTTGAGAACGATCACGTGATTCAGAAGTTCTCGCCGGATGCTGCCAGCAATGGGGTCATACCCCAAGACTGGTCAGGAACGACGGGTATGCGCCCTCGCTGAACCGGGGTCAACTGCTTGCAAAACCGTATTCGCTGTCTATAAATAGTAATAGGGGTGTCAACTTCGACCACGGGTTAAAAACTCGGTATTACGTGGTCCGTGGTCCGTTGTCCGTTACCAACTTCGCTTGGCACAATGAGAGTACACGACGTGATCAAATCGTCTCGCGGCCCTGTCGGTCGACCACTAACAAGAGCATGTTTGTGTGTATTGCTTGCCTGCATGGTGCCGGCAGCGACTACTGCCGCAGAGCTCAAGCTGCTAGCGATATCCGAGACAGAGGAGATCAGGCGTGTCGATAAAAAACTCCGCTTGGTGTCCCTGGCGAGAGCCATGGTCTACGTGGATGGAAGGCGCCACATTCTAGCTGAGGGGGAAACCAGTCCCGAAGGTGTGACGCTGGTGAACGTTGTGGACTCTGCCCAAGTGGTGGTAGAAAGTGACGGACAGCGCAACATCTTGAACCTCAGTGCGCCAGCCATTTTCCCCGCCGCGCCTGAAAGCGCCTCAGCCGAGGACGAGGGCACAGCAAAACTGTGGGCGGGTCCGCGCGGCTTCTTCTATGCCAACGGGGCCATTAACGGTTATCCAGTCCGTTTTCTCGTGGACACCGGCGCGACGATTATCGCTATCGATCGCAAGCTGGCGCGGCGAATCGGCCTCCAGTACTCAACCGCACAGCAGGATCTGGCTCAGACCGCGGGGGGAGCTACGCCCATGGTCGCGACCAAGTTGGGCGAAGTGCGCGTCGGCGACATCACGCTGCACGATATCGAGGCCGGCATTATGGTTGCTTCCGAACTAGACACGCCGCTGTTGGGAATGTCATTTCTGGGTCAGCTGGATATGGTGCGCACCGAGAACCAAATGGAACTGAAGCAGCGGCAAGAACAGTAGGCAACAATACAGCAACAACAGGGATCAGACCCACTGCTGTCCCACAAAGCATGAAGGCCGACGTCACAACTCCGTCATCTGTAACCTCTTAACCGAAACCACAACATGGTGCGACATGAAATCAAGCTGGTGACGATATCTATCAGGAAGATAGATCAACATGGCGCGGAACCACCTAAAAATAATAGGTTATGAATCGTCTCCGGCTGATGCTGTTTATGGCTCCCGGTGATTAACGAGTTTGTGGGCAGCGGTAGGGCCAGACTCAAATAATTCCACTACCTAGCGGCCCAAACATGATGCGCCTATCATTTTTCGGGAGCGACAGGTCCTAACCACGGTCGACGCCGCCTCTAAACGTAGGAAAAGAATTTCGTCTTAGATAAAATCAATGATCCGCTGGACGAAATTCACCCCGGGAGTGATCGAGCGTCTATTGGCTGCGGCGTTCAAATTAAGTCGGTGAGGGGTGTGTACAAGTCCATGCTACTATTACAAAAAGAATATTCGGCTGTACCGTCTCCAGCTCCTTGCTCCGGAATGGCGCGTATGTCGTGTTCGTAGCTATCGGTAAAGCGTTGTTTGCACGCACTGCCGTAATGGGTGCATTTTTCCATGCGCAATATGCATAGGATTCGCCAGTTTATGCGGCAAACCTTTCAGTTAGAGACTTTGGCCGCAAACAGGCCGCGCGACGTTTGGAGTGAGAGCAGAACTCCCCGCGCACGCGCCACCCCCATACCAGCTCGTTGGGCGTCATGATAGCGTAAGAGATACGATAGTGCCTCGCCGATAAGGTCGCTCTCTGCCGAAGCGATCCGTTGAAATTGAATGCATGCATCGAGAATCCCAAACAGGCGCTGACGACAACCTAGGGCGCTCGCCTGAGAACGTTGAAGTCTCCATCGAGATCACGGCACGCCGTGTGATACGGATCCTGCTCGTGGTCGTCATTTCACTCATTCTGGTCGGGTTATCGACCCAGTTGTACGTGGAGATGGTCGAGAATCCCTCCTTCCGCGGGTTGGCCAATCGATTTGACCTCGACGAGGAGGTCACTGTTCCGACCTGGTATGCCACCTCGACGTTGCTTATTTGCTCCGCATTGCTCGCGGTAATCGCCAGCGTGGTACGACAGCAGGGTGGGCGTTACTTCAAGAGCTGGGTCGGTCTAGCGGTCATTTTCTTGCTGGCGTCCATCGACGAGGGATCCGGGTTCCACGAGTTATCGATGCGTGGGGTGCGCAGAGCCTTTGATCTGCCCAGTTATTTTTATTTTGCCTGGGTGATTCCCGGCTTCATCATCGTTATCACATTCGTCGCCGTCTACCTCAAGTTCTGGTTACACCTGCCTGCGCGAACTCGCTGGCTGTTCGCGGCCGCAGCGACCTTATTCGTCAGCGGATCCATCGGCTTCGAGATCGCAGGCGGCCATATCACCGCACTGCGCGGGCAGCACAATTTACCGTTCCAACTCGTTGCGACAATCGAGGAATCCCTCGAGATGTTCGGTATCCTGGTGTTTATTGGCGCACTGCTGGATTACCTCGCGCGCATCACCGGCCGGGTCCGCGTTTCCTTTCGCTCAACTGCGACCGTCGCCGTCCGGGGGGAGCGCTACACCGACCGGTCATCTTTGTCCCGCGCTGCTTGGCTCGCTAGAGCTTGGTTGCTCACCGTCGTACGTGCAGTTGTTGTCGTGACCGGTTGTATACTGATCTCGCTGGTGATTATTCCAGCTTACCTGAACGGGTGGGAATCTTTCGTCGGCACGGCTGTCTCCACCGAGAGCGCAATTCGGTGGTATTTGGCTGCAATCATCGGGCTCTCACTCGCGGCGAGCTGGGCCTGGCGATGGCGATCCTGGGCAGCCGGCATGCGTCACACCT
The DNA here is from genome assembly GCA_945787105.1 of uncultured Gammaproteobacteria bacterium. Classification (GTDB taxonomy): domain Bacteria; phylum Pseudomonadota; class Gammaproteobacteria; order Arenicellales; family JAANXG01; genus CALZGZ01. Next base: position 11,413 of record CALZGZ010000209.1, on the reverse strand, counting down.
GGATCGCATACGCGGTGATGTTGTTAGTATTCCTCGTTATTTGCGCGCTAGACCCCGCATTACTTCGAGACGAGGAGTCTTGGATCCGTTATCCGACCGCCGGCGCACTGGTGGTGGCGGGGGTCGCCGCGCTCTGGCTTTGTGCCGCAAGCGTGCGGGCGATCGCGGTGCGCGGCGCCGGCGAGATCGTTTTCTGGGCGTTCATCGGCATCGCCTTCCTGTTAGCGGCCACCGATGAGTTGCTGGAGCTGCACGAAAATATTGCCGTGCTGGCCGAGCGGGCTGGGGTCATTGCAGGCATCGACCAGGACTGGATAACGCTCGCTTATGGCGGCATCGCGCTCGTCGCGATGGTGCTGTTCTGGCTGGGGTTCGGACGACGGCTATTTGCGTCGTTCCCCTGGGTAGTTGGAGGCTACCTGGCAGCAGCGGGTGTGTTCGTGCTCTCCCAGGCCGGCGACTCAATGGATGAAGCCACGCTGGCATCGCTTCGCTCGCTTGCTTCGACGCTTGTGGAACAGGCGCACCAGTTTCCCGATATCTGGTTTGTGTTGTTCCGTCCAGAGGACCTCCTGAACGCTACGGAGGAGGTCCTTGAACTCACGGCTGCGGTGTTGCTGATGACCGTTTCCCTGCGCATGCTAGCGACACGCCTCGGGTCTCAGGCCGAGTCGATGGCCCAACCGGTGGCGCCGAGCACGGGCATACGTCTAGCGCCGGTCGTATTCGGGATTGGGGTTATCGGATTAGCGATGTTCAGTTGGCCGGCCGCCATGGCCACCGTCCTTTATTGGCCCAAAGACGCACAAGCCCTAGCAGCGTACGAAGGGCCTACGGTTAGCGTCGATGTCCAGGGCACTGCGTTTCGTGAAGCGGTATGGTTTGCCAGCGGCGCATCGATCACAATCGAGTCATCCGCTCGCGAAGTCGCGCTACGCAACGCCGATGGGTCCGTCGCGGAGCGGTTCCGTCTGCGCAGGATGCTGACCGATCTGAAAGGCGTTGCGCGCGACGGATACGGGGAGCTTTATCTGCTGACCGACGACGATGACGGCAAATCTTTTCTACCGGCGATGCGGTGGAAGACCGGATTTGCGGTGCGCAGCGAAAACGGCGTGTTATCGATGTCCCCTGCTACCCAAACTCGCGGCATCACGGCCGAGGTCGGACCTGGGCGAACATCCGGGGTGACGCGGGATACGGATGTTGTACAGTCCGCGATCAACACGCTCATCCGCGAACACGAAACTGAGCGCATTTCGCGAGATCAATTCGTCTCCTCAGTAACTAAGCTGCAGTCGCTCATTCCTTCAGGCCCGTTACGGGGAGAACTCCAAGGCGCGCTCGTGCTCGGTAAGCGCGCCCGGCCATACGAGGTCGACGATCTGGTGGTCGCCGAGAATGCCGCGCTGGTGCTGACTCCCGGTGTTGAGTTAAGGCTCGCACGTGGCGCGACATTGCGAGTGCTCGGCCGCCTGTACGCACTGGGCACCCCTGCAGAACCGGTCAAGCTGCATGGCCCAGCGCAGGGACACTATTCCCAGGTCGTGCTGAGCGGAATTCGGCATTTACTGCGTCATGTTTCCTTCAGCAAAGGCGCCACGCTACTGTCCGTCGTCGACACGGGCACCCATCCGGTACTCATAGAGAACAGCACCTTTGACCATTGGCGACGGGTCGCCCTGAACTTCCGTGGTGCAGACGGACTGGTCGTTTCTGGCAGCCGCTTTGGCACCAATACGCGGATCGGTGACATTCAGGGAGAGACGGTTCACGGAGAAACCTCCGCGGCGCGTCTGGAAAACAATATATTCGGACTCCGGCGTGGATACGCAGACGTGATGGATCTCGGTCCGTGCGCGGACGGCCACTTCCCGATCATCAAACAGAACCGATTTCTCGGCGGAGAAGACGATGCGATCGACCTTGACGATTGTACTGCGCTGGTGGTCGGCAATTATATTGCCAACTTCGTACCGACCTGGGAGTCGCGCCCAGACGGTGCCAACGGCGGAGCCATCACCGGTTCCGGCGCGTCGCGGCCATTAATCGCCAACAATGTGATCGTGCATTCCTTTCACGGTATCGGCTTTAAAGATGGGGCGGAACCTTTTATCGTTCACAACACAATCGCTGCATGTAATATTGGCATAACCCTCTACGCATCGAGGGATGACCGCCCCGCCGCACGAGCCTTCATGTTCAATAATATCCTCTGGAATAATCGTGATTGGCAGACGATGGCGCCACAGGACGTGCTGCTGAACGGCGCTTGGTGGTATGAGTACAGCCCAGTTCAACGTGGAGACATCGACGCGCGCCACAATATCGTGGGCTCGCCCCTGCCTGGCGTAAACAACCTGGTCATCGATCCGAATCTCAAATGGGTCGACGGAATACCGGAACTGGCTCCTGGCTCGCCAGCCCGAGATAGCGCGCTGAGAAATCTGCCCGATGTCTCCGCTTTTACACCGGCACAACTCAGACAAGTCTTGTCGACAGATTACCTGCAGCGCGACCGACCCATCGGTGTGGCTTCGGGGGCGAGCGATCAGGGTGCTGTTGAGGCACGCTAGCGCGGTGGCAAAATAACTCTAACCAGGCAGGACCCTGAAATATCCTGCCGCTTGCGTCCGCGGACCGTAGTCAAACCCTACCGCAGTATGCAACCGGTTAGCCGTCGGCTAAGTCCTCGTACAGGTGGGTAATCGCATCCATGTTGTTGAGAATCCATTCGCTGGCATCGCTGACGATGAGCCGGTATGAATCTGTGGCCTTGAGATCGAGAGCAAGCTCGAACCATGTCCACTGCATAGTCACCGCATCGAGTGCACGCCGGATTTCATCGGTGTTCTTTGGGTCCTTGATAAGTGTCTGCAGAGCATCACTGAACTCTTCCTTTGCAACTTTCATCTGATTGTCGAGTTGCCCGCTGTCGAAACCCCACGAGTACAGCATGTAAAGCTTGGCCAGTCGTTGCGAAAGCATGCGTTGACGCCCAGATAGGTTAACAAGATACGCGACACGGCTCCCCTGTGATGCCTCGAGCAACGCCACAACGCGCTCAGAGGCATCTAGCAAGTCCTCGCTGAGCGCCTGCAGACGACCAGCACCATCGTGGGTGACTGTCCCTAAGGCAAGCGGTTTGAACTGAGTCCAGATCTGCACCACCTGATCCAACCCGTTATGCGTATTCGGATTGAAATCTTGCCGCCGCAGATACGCCAGCTGTTCCTCAAACAGATCCACTGATTCCTTCAACTGCCGACCAGCACGCTCGGGCAATACATCGAGACCAAGTTCACAATGGGCTTTCACTATGCGTTGGCTCAGCATGCGTTGTCGTCCGGCGACATTCACCGCGGCCGCCAACGCTGGGTCATCCGCATATCCGATTGGGATGTCGCCGATCAACAGGACGAAAATCAGCAATGTGTAACCGCATCGGCATAGCGCCGCCTTTTTCTTATTTGTTGAATCAGTTTTTGGCATATAAAAAAGTTCGACTCAATCTATATTGACGTGACTCATATCAACTTTATGATCGTATCAGAGTTTTGGCTCGACATTACATTAAAATTAGCAAAAGAATATTCTGTTTGTGGATGGGGCGCAGGTTTTTCATGCAAACGATTCGCGTGTCAATTTTCTTGACTCATGTACCGCTTGCACCCGCCAATACATCTTTGACGTTGTCCGCGAGAACAGCATTATCATATTCGTACACAATACCCAACATCACGTACCATGACGATCTTCCCGAGGCAATCTCCAGCGTCTTGAAGGTGAATACTGCGTCGGCTATAGAATGTTTATAGATACGTCCCCGACAAACTTGGAGCAGTGCGCATGAAGGGAACGCAGCTAGACCGGGTGCGGAACACCGCAGCTGTACTGTTGGATGTGCTGGTGACTGGGTTCAGCTACTATCTGGCGCCTTTCCTGCGCGAGGTCTTGGACCCGTGGGTACGATCTTTAGCCGGGACATGGACCTTTGATCCACGCGTCTACCATCTGTTTCTTCCCGTTGCCGTGGTTTGCGTAGTCGTCTCCCTGTGGCTACTCGGATGCTATAAGCTCAGGCAAAGACGCCCCATACGTGAGACGGTGCCGCGGCTGCTCGGCGCACTGATATTGGCACACCTCCTACTTATCCTGACCGGCTTCTACGCCAAAGCGGACTTCCTGAGCCGCGGGGTATTGATGATCTTCCTCGCCACGAATTTCGCCGGACTCCTATCCGCTCGCTGGCTCATCGATCACGCTACCGCCGGCCGCACCCGGCGAAGAATTATTGTGGTCGGAACCGATACACCGGCGATCCATCTCGCAGAGGTTCTTGCGCGGGAACAAGGACATGAAATCGTGGGTCATCTAGATCCTGGGGGTACGTCAATGATCGACGGACGACGCGTCCTCGGCACGGTTGAGAATACCGCGGACATCTTGAGCCGTCATACGCCAATCGACGAATTAGCGCTCGCGGTTCGTGAACCCGATACAGTGGCGCCGGCAGTTGCGGCCGCCGAAGAGCGCGGGATAGCCGTTCGACAGTTGGTGCTTCCCATCGCCAATGGCCTGCACAGAGTCTATTTCGAGCATCTCGGTGGATTGAATATGCTCACTATGAACGCGTCCGCCGCCGACGAAATGGCCCTGTTCGTAAAAAGAATTATAGATATTGTGGGAGGTGTGATCGGTCTGGTGGTAACCACATTGCTGGTTCCGTTCGTGGCGCTGGCGATTAAGGTCACGTCGAAAGGCCCGGTTTTTTATCGTCAGCAACGGGTGGGGCTCAACGGCCGGACGTTTACGATTTATAAGTTTCGTACCATGATCGTGGGAGCACATGAAATGCGAGACGATCTCGCTGCTCTCAACACAATGAAAGGACCCCGATTCAAGATCGAAAACGATCCCCGTGTTACACCCATTGGCCGCTTTCTGAGGCGACTCAGCATCGACGAGCTACCGCAGTTCTTCAGCGTTCTCATGGGAGACATGTCCCTGGTCGGACCGCGGCCGTTCCCCATTGAAGAGGTCCAAGCATACAGTGGGCGGCAACACCGCCGTCTGGGCATGAAGCCGGGATTGACCGGCCTTTGGCAAACACGTGGACGATGCGATCTGAAGGATTTCTCTCAGATGCTGGAATTGGACGAAGAATATATCCAGGACTGGTCATTGTGGCTGGACCTTAAGATCCTGATCAGGACCATTCCCGCCGTCATCTTCGGTCGCGGTGCGATGTAGATCAGTTGACTAGCTTGAATCGGTATAGTCACGAGAGTACTACCGGGTCAGCGCGCGAAATCAAGTCTTGCATCGCGTCTTCTAAAATGGCACGGCTCGTTCGAAGCTATGCTTCAAAATAAACCTCGACGTGAATCACTTCTTGATCCCACTTGTAATCCAAGTAGCCACTGACCCATCCCCTGACATATTCAGTACTCACAAATCCCAGTGGCTGCATACGATATCCATGCGCATAACCCATGTTAAATAATTCCGAATAGACCACCGTCACCCGCGTCTCAACCGGAAACCGCCGTAAAAACGGGATTTGGGGTAACAATGGCCTTAATTCATCGAACACTTGTTATTAGCCAATATCTATCGTTTTAGATTTGGTCGCTCCCGGGGATTAGTCATACACAACCCATCTAATCGTAGCAAGTTCCACGACGCAGTCATATCGGTTAATGCCTAGCCCGCACTTCTCACCAGGCGCAGGACCGTCGGAGACCGCCGAATTCAGAACGCGACATAGCGACGTCGAACCTGCAATCACCCGATCAAACCTTGTCCGACCAACCCCAACATGGTGGCTATCGACCGCTCGTCGTGCAACCAAGCCGGTCTAAGATAGGACCACAAATGGTTTATGGCGCAACCGCTTCGAACCCTTCTGAAGAGCCTTCTCGTACCACATATATCACCGCCGTACTGATGTGGTGCGGCGAATAAACGGTTGTTCTGATCAACCAGCCGCCCCATGGGGTCTGCGCTTGTTCCGTCATCGTACGCAGTTTTGTTGTATCGTCAAAAGAGTCTTCAACAAGCTCATATTCTATTTTCATCCGCGTTTCTCACCGAACGAGTTGTAATCAACGAAATCTTACTCAAAGTATCTGGTTCACTCACTGACCTATGTCAAAAGAATCGAAGGGATCGATGATGATTTGCGGTTTCCGCCATAATAGTCTGCACCAACGCCGTTTTACGTGGTCGACTCGCCACGGATGGCAAAGGCGGCGAACCACGGTTAGTTGGTGACGTTCACGAAGAACGGAACCGGCTCATATCAATGCTCGGCCATAGGACCAAACCAATCCAGCCCGGCATTGTCAATACTTCGCAGACCCGATGATCGGACATACGCTGTCTGACTGCTCCGATACACGATAATTTACAGGTCAAGGATTCCTAGTCATGCAGCGGTTATCAACTGGACGTGTCCGCAACTGTGTGGCTGCCGGCAGTATTTATCGCCTCTGGTTAGCGCTGCATTGAATCCAATACTGGCCGCCAGAACCTGCGCTGAATGTGACCAGAGTCACCGAATTGGCGCTTGCCGCCCTGCTAGTATCGATGTTGCAGGGATGCTATGAGTAGTGTATTTGAGTTGAAGCCGCCATTATTGGCGGCTTTTTTTGTCCGTCGTGTTAATTATTTTGCCAACAGTTCGTAACTTTGCGCGCTGCGATCACGACAACAAACAAATAAGGGGTCTCAACACGGCGCGATGGGCCCGCCAACGACGTTATCCTGAGGCGTTAAGTCCGCCGTTCCTGACCGCAGTTCCCCTGCTGTGCGGGGACAAGGCGGGCACAAGCGCCGCGCCGGACCAACCCCACAGCGATCTGTGGTTGCGGGAAGCGCAAGTGCAGGCATTCGCGATCGCCACCGGCCCGAGGCGGCCCCTTTATTGCGGTGCAGCACAACAGTGTTTCCTCTCCATCAACCGGTGCGATGTCCCGATAGTTGACGTTTATCCAGCTGTTCGCCGGAAAATCCCCTATAATCGTAGAAGTCATGAATATTGACGCCCAATACCGTAGTTGGCGTCTCGCAGCGACGATCGGGCAGTCTTTATACTATGCACAGCATCCGTTCGTGACTGGTGAAGTCGCTGTCCGACCAGCCTGATGGGCCAGATCATGATGGTGCTCGAGGTTAAAAAACCAAATTAAAGCGGGTCGCAGAGGAAACGGCGTTGGTTGATGATCAACACAACCCGATCGGCATCCGCCGTAACAAAAACAGACAACGAAGTGTCGTCGTCACCGCTACGGATATTACGGCTATAAAAGCTAACTTGCTGTGAAGTTCTAATAAACGAGTGAAATATTTTTGCGACATCAGGTGGGGGCGATACGTCTGCTTCGTGTTCGGGCTGCAGCTTTTGGCCACCCCACTGGCGTGGGGCGGTGAATGGCGGATCACACCCGGCATAGAGCTGCGGGAAACAATCACCGACAATGTGACCCTGGCACCACGGGGGCAGGAGGAATCGGACGCGGTTACCGAGATCAATCCGACCGTCCAGATAAGTGGAACGGGACGGCGTCTCAACCTGAATCTCGCCTATCGCCTGCAATCGCTTTTTTACGCGCGAGACAGCACTCGTAATGACGTTCGCCATCAGCTGGGCGCCACGGCCGACGTTGAACTGGTCAAAGAGCGGTTTTTCATCGAAGCACAGGCGCGAGTCGGACAAACCAACATATTCAACAGCGGACGCGTTGCGCGAGACAATGTCACGGTCACGGGCAATAGGTCCGATGTGGCGTCCGCAAGCGTAGAGCCTATCTGGCGCGAGCGTTGGGGCGGCTACGCCGACACCGAGCTGCGTTACCTGACACGCGCGTTTCGGGCGGATACCAACGAAATTTCGGATAGTAATTTCGACGAAGTGAACTTTACCGCCCAGAACGGGCGGCGGTCGACTCAGCTTACGTGGGACATCGATGCCCGGTACCGTAACGAAGAAAGGGTGGATCAGGATGACGACTTTGAGGTTCTCGAGGCTGAGGGCGAGGCGCGTTGGCCGGCCAACCGGGAGTTCTATTTGCTCGGCGTGGCCGGACGTGAGGAGAGTAATTTTCGCACGACCCGGGAACTCACGGATGGCAGTTTCTGGAGCCTGGGCGCCGGCTGGAGCCCGAGCCGTTTCTTTACCATCGAGGGCGGTAAGGGAGACAATAATGAATTCGTAAGTGTGTTTTTGAATCCCTCGCGTCGATCCTCATTAACCGTCCGCTACCGCGATCGCGCGGTGGGTTCCAACCCGGGCGTTACTTACGACGGGCAATTACAATACCGCACCCGCAAAGCCCGCTTCTCGGGTAGTTACGTTGAACAGTCCACCACCGCCCAGCAGACCTTCGAGCAAATCGCCACATTTCCTACGCGTAATCCATTCGGCGACGCGGTGTTGGATCCGTTCTCGGCTTTGCTGTGCCGCTCAGACCGCTCCAGCGCTCCGAGCCTGACGGACGAGGTGTTCGTGCGCAAACGTTTTGAGCTGTTTGGCGGGGTGCGCGCAGGGAAGAGACAGGACTTCGGCTTAACGGTCTTCAACGAGCGTTTCGAATTCGAGGAAGTGGGTGACGCGGACGAAGGGGTCGGGATCTGTGGCAGCTGGAACTGGCAGTTTCGGCGTCGCACCGCCCTGACCACGACCTTGGAGTTTGATCACGTCGACTTCCGCGAGAGTGACCCGACCGAAGACGACGCGGACGACGCCGTGTTCCGAGTCAGTCTCAGACACACGTTTGCCCGGCGCCTGTCCGGATCGCTGGAGTACCGTTACCGCGACCGAAACTCGTCGAATGATGAATTCAGCTTCGATGAGAATAGAATTGAGGCCCGCATCACAAAAACGTTCTAGGCTCCAGATTCCGGAGTCGTAGCTGCTGGCTTTTGCGTTTAGATTCGCGGTGCCACTAGTTTGACTAATTTTGCTTGGGGTCTGACCCCATTAGATGTCTCATTAGATGTCTACCCGCCTCACTTTGACTCCATTCGAATCACGGTGGGATCCTCGTCCGCCGGTGCCTGGGTTTGATAGTCTCGACAACGGTCAAGATAGAAACGGGACGGACCATCTTCCGGGTATTCTTTCAGGATGGCTTCGAACTGCGCGGCCGCTTGGGCCCATTGCTGCTGTCGGAAGACGTCAAGCGCCCGGGCAAAATGTTCGCAAAGCCGATTCTGACTACCGGTGGCCGTGTCCGTCTGCGAAAGAATCTCGACGATGGGGATGGGATCTCCTTTTCCCACCAGAGTGAACCGCCCGAGGGGGCGCAGCAGGAGATTGTCAGCGTTCGCCACCACAGGTTGGGTGGCGAGAATATGCGTACCTAGATGTTTGTTGAGACTCTCCAGTCGGGCTGACGTGTTGGCACAGTCCCCAAGAATGCTGTAGCCCATGCGACCGCCGCCGCCGGTATGCCCCAAGTAGAACTGCCCCTCATCAAGCCCGACGCGCGCGTTCAGGTCGACGTCCTCGAGCTGTGCGTTGTAGCGATCCACCGCGTCCACAACGGCAAGACTGGCGAGCGCTGCGTTACGGCGATCGAGCGCACCGGGTTCGTCAGCAGTCCACGCGCACATAATGGTATCCGCATGAAATTCCGTGACGTCGACCTGGTGACGTTTCAACGCCTCGGCTAGCGCGTCGAAATAGGCATTCATGAACGAGGCCAACTCGGCCGGCGACATGGTCTCCGAGATAGACGTAAACCCCGACATGTCCGTCGCCAGGCAGGCACCGTATACGACCCGGTTCAGGGAACTCGGGTCGAGCTCTTTTTCGGTGAGTTCCTTAGCGACATTTTCGGGCAGGTAGTAGCTGACCGCCTTGCTGTACACCTGTTGCCGGTGCCGTTCCAGCAAGAACTGAGCAACAAGACCGATGAACAATGCCAAGGGCAACTGCACCAGCACCGGCGTGGCGAGCGGCAGCCAGGTATCGGCGGAGTTGAACACGGTCTGCGCACCGAAAATATACAGGCCCGCGAGCACCAGGGCCAACGGCACGCCCACCACAGCCGTCAACAGGTAGACACCGGTTCCCAAGATGAGGCCAAATAAGAACAAGATGACAACTGTAGTCAATGTGTCGCTGGGCCTCAGCGTCCGATCGGTAAGTAGGTTGGCGAACGCGGTCGCCATGATTTCCACACCACTCAAGTCTACGCCGTCATCGCGGGTAAACACCGTGTAGAATCGGTCTGGCTGGCCGGGATCGAACAGGTCTGAAAAACCGACGAACACAACCTTGTCCGTAAAGTCTAGAGCGGCTGGATCAATATTGGGATCACTGCCCTTTATCACCGCATGGTAAGGAATAGTGCGAATGCTTCCCGGCGGCCCATAAAAATTCAGATAGCGATTGTCGCCCCCTGCATAAAGTCTACCCAACGCCTTGAGTAATGAGTACTCCGCTGTATTACTGGCCGGTCCGTACTGCGCCGATAGGACTTTGTCAATCCTGTCGCCAAGCGATGCATCGCTCTTGAACTGATTGCGCAGCGTACGCATCATCTTTCTGAGTTCCGCGGCACCAGCCAAGTCGTTTGCGTGGCGAGGAAGTTCGTCCATGCCGGTAGCACCTGCCTGTTCGAGAATCTGCCGCCAGCGGTCATACGCCCCAAGAGCATGGACCTGCAGGGCCACCACCGGCATCGTCGCAGCGTCACCGACACTCGGCTTAAAAGCCCAGAACTGAAAAACATTTACCTGCACCTTCGGTACCGGAAACGATCCGACTCCTTTGGCCGACTCGGCGAGAGGGGGTATGGGGGGAATCAGCTGCTCGACCCAGATCGAGCCGACCTGCTTTCCTGCGGCATCGAACACCGGCTGGCCTTTACCGGTCAGCCTTTCGAACAGGACTACCCGCCCGGCTTCGGCAACCGCCTTAGCGAAAGCGAGATCGTGCTCAGCGGACTTTGCGCGCTGAAAGTCCATGTCAAACACAATCGCCGACGCGCCACGCGCCACAAGACCCTCAATTAAGCGACCGTGTATGGAGCGCGGCCAGTCACGCGGAAGACGCGGCAATCCAAGACCTTTGGCAGCGCGCTCATTAATCGCAACCACAGCAACGTTGGGCGGCGGCTCGATCGTGCCGCGCCGGTTGAACAGCCAGGCCAAGCCAAAGTTTTCCTCGAAGTGGTGACCAAGCGGGGTCAGCACAAGGACCACGCCAATCAGACCCGTCGCAATCCCGACGGCAAGACCTTTCACCCAGCGCGGCAATTCGACTCCTGCAAAACCAATGGCAAAACCAATGGGGTCAAAACCAATGGGGTCAGGTGCAATTGAAACGAATCAATGGGGTCAGGTCCAATTGCAAAAATCAATGGGGTCAAAATCAAAGAATCAATGGGGTCAGGTGCAATTG
>CALZGZ010000208.1 GCA_945787105.1 uncultured Gammaproteobacteria bacterium | reverse complement strand
GGCCATGCCCGCGCCGTCGAACATGACGCGCGGCTCCAGGGCCATGAGCAGGCTTGGTTTGCGCATACCGACCAAACGGCGACGGCGCATGCGTTGTATTGTCGGATCGCGGCCGGATCCGCCGGATTTTTGATCCATCCCAGTGACTTACACCCCCATAAGACGTGTCTGTACCGCAATCAGGACGTGCTCCGCTCGTCCACCGAGTTGGTAACGAGCGCGCGACCCTCTATCTGCCTATCGGCCGGGAATCGGGCAACTTTTGACTACCGATATCGGCCAGGTTCAGACACTTTGAACTTCCTAAAGTATAGACGGATGGGGAGGTTTGACAGGCCTGAGGCCGTAATTTGGGTCACTGTGGGGTTAAAAACCGGACTCACGAATCAACACCGCACCAACCATTCGCCAAATTCTCTTTAACCAGCTCTCCGATTCGGCCTTGATCCTTACTGTGCCTCGTAGGATGGTCTGTTTCAAATCCTCACGAGGATTGTTCACCGCGAGTCGTATCCGGTACACCGCCTCTGTTGGAACCAGCGCCCCCGACAACGCGTCTCGGGTAGCGAGGGCCCCTCCGTAGCGTGATGCGAGCACCGGTTCGGACAGAGACTTCGTGCTGGCGCGATCTATCTCGGTCACGCGCACGCTTACCGGTTTCAGACGTGGATTCTCCGGGTGAAATTGTGCCGGTGCGTCTCGCTGTACCCGGTCCAACTGATCTTCGGTTACGTACGCCTGGACCACGAGGGTGGCCTTGTTGACCAACGTGGCAAGCGCGAACGAGTCTGGAAGCCATCGCCCCGGAGTCAGGTCTTCCGTTACCGTTACCATCTCACCGGAAAACGGCGCCTTGATCTGCAGTTGACTCAGTTGTTCCAGATATCCCCGGTAGGCGACAAGCGCTTTTCGTAGTTCCTGCTGCACCACGTCCCGCCGTTCCAGAAGATGTGTGGTGCCCTGCCGCGCCAGGCTTGACCGGTACAGCCGGATTTGATTGCGTGCATCCTCGGCGTGGAAATCCAGTTCGGGCGAGCGCAATGTGAACAACAACTCGTCCTTGGCGACGATCTGATCCGGCACAATACGCGCGCTCTCCAGACGAGCTGGGAGTGGCGCATAGAACGTCTTGTGTTGCAGAGGTTTCAACACCCCCGGCACGGTGATGTAGTGCTCCCATGGTGCAATCAGCAACGCCAGTGCCGATAGCACCAACGCCGACGACACGATGGTGTTTCGGTTCCATTTGAGCGATGTCTTTCGCCGCCGCCACTCTTTGAGCTCTGCGTAAATCGGTCGGCCTATGAACCACACGAGTTCCGCCGCCATCAGAATGATGCCCAATGCCTTGAAAAAGAAATAATAGACCAGCAGCGCGATCCCCAGGAACAAGACCAGACGATAGACCCACGTACTGTAGGCGTACGCGATCAAGATGCGCCGCATCCGACGACTGTGCGCTTCCGGCGGGGGATCTTTGAATCCAAACAACCATTCGCGTAACCGCCAGCGACCCAATGCGAATGCACGCGGCTGTAGATTCTGCACACCGAGCAAATCCGACAGCAGGTAGTACCCGTCCCATCGCATGAAGGGATTGATATTAATCGCCAGGGTCATCACCCAAGACGCCGTGGCCAGGAAAAAGACGGCGTTGCGAACTGCGCCATCAGACAAGAAACTCCACAGCAACGTTGCGAATGCGGCCAGGCTGAGCTCAGCAAACATCCCGGCGATACCGATAGCCATGCGCTGCCGGCGGGAACCGAGTTTCCACGACTCGGTAGTGTCCGTATACAGGAAAGGCCACATAACCAGGAAGGCCATGCCCATGGTTGGCACGTGTAAACCGTAATACTTGCATGTGTAAGCGTGGCCAAGCTCGTGCAGACATTTAGAAACAATTACCGCAAGAGCGAAGTAGAAAAGTCCCTCGAGTGAAAAAAAGCGCACAAAAGTTTGTGCGAATGCGTTCCATTCACGCATCACCAGATATACACCGAGCAAGGTTACCAAGGTAAGCAGCTTGCGAAACGCACTGCTGAAAAATGGTATAGCAACAGGGAGCGTTGCGTGGAGAAAACGGTCGGGATGCACTAGGGGTACGAAAAAGAACAAATACCGGTGCAGAAGTAACATCAACAGCTGGGGCTTTTTAGACAGGTCGCGCTGGTACAGTGTCCACGTGGCGCCACAATCGTCGATCCGGACTAATTGGTTACGTACCAGAAACGCGTCGAGCGTGGCAACGTCCTCGATTGTCGCGTCGAGGGTCGTTTCCTCGCTGACGCACTCGACGATTGACGCGGGATCTTGACGCGACCATCGCTCGAGCAGCTCAAACTCGAGCCAGCCGAGGCTAAAAAACTTGTTGCGCACCGGATCGTGGAGCACCCAGGTCGGCTCGTATGTCTTGCCCGGCGCGCCGGGATAAAGGTCCAGATCTTGTCTTAGCGGTGAAACCATCGCGGCGGCGGAATCGCCATCCGCGATGTCGCGTGGACCATTCAATGCGATACATTCGGCCATGGGCGAGGGAATGCGGGTCTTAGAATCCGACAGTCTGGCGCAGCGCAGACAATGGCCGCCGCATGATGTAATACATGAGGCTGACCTTCTCGCCGTACACCTTAGCGGTGCCTTTCAGGCCGATTCGAGGCCGCGGTTGCCCCGACACGATCTTGGCTTTAAGCCGAAATGCCAAATTGCCGGCCTGATTTTGTTCCGGTTCGTAACTGGTTTGCCGGATCTTTCCCTTCAGCGGCGCGGTCGGATTGGTGTTGAGGAACATCTGCACGTCGGAGCCGGGCTCCAGCATGACGCTGTCTTCCACGGCCAGCCAGATTTGGATCTCGACGTCACCGGGGTCCGCAAGGGTGAGCAGCCGCTCGCCGGTTTCGACCGGGCGGCCGATCCAGTCGTTTACATCCGTGAACACCGCGATGCCGTCGCGTTCGGCGCGCACTTTTGTGCGTTCCAGCAACGCCAGCGCGTAATCCCGCTCCAGGCGCTTCTCCTCTACGCGCGCCTTGAACAGTTCCAGATCCGACTTGCTCTTCTGATCGCTGAACGATTTTTGTCTGGCACGCAGGTAGTCCGCGCGGGCGACTTCGAGGCTCTTCTCGGCGATATCATAACGGCTCTTGATCTCGGTATCGTCCAACGTAAATAGTGTGCGACCGGTGGTTACCGCCTCGTTGGGACGGACGTGAAAGTCCTTGACGACCCCCGGGGCGGGTGCGGCGACGATGAGTGGCCGATAGGGCACGATCTCCGCGGGGGCGAGAGCGGATTCCCGGACCGGCAACGCCAACGCGCCGGCCAACAGGGCGAGCACGCCAAGCCGCACCGCGCGTGTGCGGAGGAACTGGATTACCCGTGAACCCGTGTTTCGCTTGCCGCCTTCCAGCGCACTCCAAGCATGCGCGTAGGCCTCGATAAGGGGCTCGAGGAGGTCGATTTGCTGCGCTGGAAACGGGGTATCCCGGGTAATCAACAACCCGGCGTGCAACTCGCCGGTTCGATCGGTAAACGGACACCAAAGCCCATGCTGCGGCATCCACTCGTCCCAATCGGGTCGCAACTTAGCTGGTACGGCCGCGCTGGTGACCGCCTTCAGTTTGACCGATGCGTCACCGGCGCACAGCGCCTTGACCAGGCGCGTTAGCGATAGCACTGCCTGGGAGTTGCGGTCGATCGCGGAGACCCCCGAGACCAATTGAATCTTCACCTTTCCGGCGGGCGTGACACGCCAAAGCAGGCACCGGTCGTAGTCAACTAATCTATGGGTAGCGTTGACCACTATAAAGCCGAGTTGCTCGACGTTCTCCGCGGCTCTTGCTTCCCGTTCCAGGGAAATTAGGGTACTAAGAGGCGATCGTGCACGCTCGATTTCGGGATCCGCGGATAGTTGCGCGGGGCTGGCGGCAGGAACACTCATCGAGATGAATCGAAGTAGGCGTTGCCACTCATTCCGGCACGCAATTCAGGATGTGTCCCGAGAATCTGCGCGATGGCCGCAAACGTGCGGCTGGTGGGATCGATTCTGGGATTCGTTCGTATCACGGCGGCGTCGTAACGTTTCCCGGTCTCGTCGATGGTGACGGTAAATTTCTTGCCCGGCGACACGGATGTCATCCACTTCGACGGCAGATGAAGAATCATCTCCAGTTTTTCATCATCCAGGATGGCGACGAGCGTATCGCCGGTATTCACGTTCTCAAATTCGTTGGCAATGACTTCGACAATACGTCCGTTGTAGGGCGCCCTTACCGTGCATTTACGCAGCTGAGCACGGGCGAGCGATACCTCTGCTTTGCCTTCCTCGACTCTGGCCCCCGAGAGGGCCAGCTCCAGCTTGCTGACCGCATCGTCTTTACGCAGTTCCCGGTTTGCGTTGTATGTAAGTTCGTACTGCTTCAATTTCGCAAGATTCGATAGTAGACGGGCCTTAAGTACCTCGCATTCGAAGGACACCATGATTTCGCCTTTCTTGAAGCGATCGCCTTCCCGGAAATGGATGCGCTGAATTCGCGCCGATACTAGACTCGATATGTTTGCCTGACGGTGCGGGGTCAACAGTGCACGAATATCATTTCCCACCGAAACGGTGTCGGCGACGGTTTCTCCGGTAGGCCGTATCGCCGACTGCGTCGTGGCAGGCGTTTGTTGCGCCGCGACTATGGACCAAGGCGAGCACAGGCCCGCAAACAAGAGTATTGCCACTGTTATGCGATTTGGGGCGGTACGCATCTCGTTTATAAGACCTAGTGGTGGTAGTAACGCGAGTAGACACAAACCATGCGCACAGATCTCTAGAACGATCCACTTCTAACGGTGCCGGTTCCCCGATGTCGCCGGCGGTGGTACTGCCACGTTTGTGCATTTTTGTAGCGCTGTACCTGTGTGCTGGGTACTGCGGCGGCCTTGACGCGCCGCGGCGTACTCGTGCTGGGCACGGCGGCGGACTCGACGCGCTGCGGCGCACTCGTGCTGGGTACGGCGGTGTTCTCGGCGCGCTGCGGCGTATCCATGCTGGGCACCACGGCGGTCTCGACCCTCTGCGGGCTACTCGTTATCGTTAAGGATGTGGGGACGCGAATGGCCAAATCCATTGTCGGCACCAAATCGGGAGTGGCTGTCTTGAGATGTTTAAGCGTCAATCGATTCCAGTGCTCTGCAACAGCCTTGCTGAGCTGTTCGAGGTCCCGTGACTCGATCGCCGCGGGCAGTGGGTCCGCGCCAATCGAGTTGAAGATGCGCGCCAGGGCCTTCTGTGTTTCGGCGTACGAGAGATGTTTGCGGATTTTTGTGGACACCGCGACGGCGCGTGCCTGGATAACGTCGAATTTGGTCTGCGTTTGGCTGTTGGATAACTCCATGTGCAGCAGCAAATCGTCTACGTCGGCGAGATCCGCTGCCGCGTTATAACGTTGCCTGGCAAGCGAATATCTTTGCGCCGCCAGTCGGACGCGTGCCAGCGCCGCCATGGCCAGCGCAATGCGACGAGCTTTCACGAGTTCGACACGGGCCTCGTGAAATTTCTTTTGCGATAACCCTCCGAATACATTGAGGAGATTCAAGGAGATCTTTAGACCGAGATCGCTCCAGTCATTGTTAAACAAGAATTTGTTGCTGTCGTAGCGTGTCCCGAAGTCTATTTCGATACCGGGCAACATCCGCAGCATCGCCTTTCTGATGTCGAGCCGGGTGACGCGTAACTGATAGTCCTGCTCACGCAGGTCTGGATGATCGGCAAGCGCAAGGTGCTCCAATTCGTCCAACGGGGTCGACAAAGAAGCGGGTGGGCTCAAATCGCCGGGATTGGCTAACCGAAAATCGCCCCCGGATGGTAGGTTCATCAATCTCGACAGCGAAATCTTCGCCAGCGCCATGCGCTCCCGCGACGCCCATAACTGGGATCGTATCTCGAGCAAATTGCGTTGATAGTGCAGCGCCTGTTTCTTGTTTTGCGCGCCTTTATCTGCCAACGCGCGCGATTGTTCTATTGTTTCTTCAGTGTCGCGGATCAGTTGATCCATTTCCGGCAGCAACTGTTGTGCATTCCAAGCGCGCCAGTAGGCATCGAGTACATCTTGTACAATATTTTGTACTACCTTGCGCCGCCTTTCCTCAGTAATCCGAATCTCGTCGTGACGCTGTTTCGCGGTTGCGTAGCTGACACCGAAATCCAGGACGTTCCAGGCGATTGTCAGATCCGATACGTTGCGCTGACGTTCTTGGGACGTGGAAGGCTCCAGGCTCAGTTCGCCGGTCAACAGAGATTGACTAGCGGCCCCGGAATCGTTGCTGCGGTCGAAATATCCGGCAGAGACGGCGAGTTGCGGCAGTAGATCCATTTTCGCCATGTCGAGGTGTCGCAAAGCAACCGCATGCTCCATCATCGTCACACGATGATCGAGGTTGTACTCAATGGCGCGTGCGATGGCTTCTGCGACGGTGATCGCGCCGGAGACCGGCTCTTGATTTGCAAACAGGCTTTCGAGCTCCGTCGAGATGCTGTCAACGCGTTCCGAATGCGTCAACGGTTTACTGGTGACCACGCAGCCAACGAGCGGCAATGCCAGAGCGAGCAAGATCCATAGTTTATTGTTTAACACCCTGAGTAATCCTAGCCTAAATATTGCACCAAGGCGGCTAACAGACAGACCAATAATCAGTTTGTCATTAGGAATTCACCCTTTAGTTGGGATGCCACCTAGTCCCCACATAATGGCCTATCTTGGCCCTGGCTCGATCTCGACCATCTGAACTTGCGTTTTGCGCAATCCATGGCCAGCTATGGATTGCGCGCCACCGAGGCGTCCAGTTTGCCCAATCCTACGCTTGTCCCCGCCTTGTCCCCGCACAGCAGGGGGACAGCAGGGGGACCTACGCGTAGCACAAGTCCCTTCGTGATGATCCGGTGTCCTTAGCGCAATATGTGGGCTAGCGACACGCCAATGTGAACAAGTATAGTCAAGAAATATGCCAAGTCGGGTGTAGTGGTCCAGCGTTTTCTAGGGCGGCACGTTTGAGTAGTTATACAGCCGGTAAGCTTAGAACTGAGTGGCGGCAATCTGGTATCGCGCTAGGTGGTCGGTTCAGGAATGTAGATATTCGTCAAATTATTTAGTTGGTTAAGCCGGGAATTACCAAGTGCCGCGGAACACAGGACGACGTACCGGGAAGTACCAGTGGCCGGAAGGCCCGGACGGCCGGGAGCGACCGTGCGCGAGCAACCTAGAACCCCCGACCACCTGGTTCGAAGCCGGGGTCTCCACACAATATAAGTCTTTGTTTTAACTAGACCGCAGGACGTCGCTCGTTGCCCGCAATGCAGGAACGTGCATAACACCGCTGCACACATGGCGGACAAGGATTGGCAGCTCGTTCGTGTGACACCTTAAATCATATATATGTAATCGGGCGATCTAGTTGGACTGCTCGGACTCCGACATCAAGCCAGATCGACCGAATTTGTGCTGTTAAGATATCGTGTGTAAACTTATGTGTGGAGGTTCACACATATGGCCACTAATCTATCGATTGACCCGGCGCTGATCGAACGTGCCCTGGAACTCAGTGGCGAACGCACCAAGAAGGCGGCAGTAAGCAAGGCACTTCGAGAGTTCATAGCGCGTCGGGAACAGAAGCAGCTGATTGAGCTTTTCGGAAAGCTCGACTGGAATTCGGACTACGACTACAAAGCTGAACGCTCGCGTAATGGGGTTGCTCGTTGACACTAGTGTCTGGTCTCTGGCTTTGCGCCGCGACCAACCGAATCCAACTCCAGAAGTTCTGAAACTCAAACGAGCACTGGTAGCTGGCGATTCAGTCTACGGTACTGGTCTGATTCTACAAGAACTACTTCAGGGTTTCGCGAAACCAAAAGCTCACAAGCAAATCGTCAAACACTTTTCAGTCCTGCCGTTTCTCGTCCCGGATCGCAAGGATCATATTGAAGCTGCCGCGGTTCGCAATAGATGTCGTCGAAGCGGAGTACAGGCTGGCACAATCGATGTATTGTTAGCTCAGTTATGTATTCGTCACGACCTCGAGATCCTGACGGCGGACAATGACTTTCAACATATCTCCGAGATAGTGCCTTTGCAGGTTTGGAAACCATAAAAGTGTTGATTCTCATATTCAATCAACCGGTCGGTGGCGAATTTCTGTTCAGGCTGCGAGCGGAAGCTGGTGTAGTGGTCCACCGATTCTTGTGGTTCGCACATTTGAACAGTTTTCGTGGTCATACACCGTTATGGGCTTGTGATTGTACAACCGTAACCGCAATGACCCGGAATACGTCTTCGGCGGAGCAGCCCCGCGACAGGTCGTTGACCGGTTGTTTCAGTCCCTGAAGGATCGGTCCGATGGCGTCCGCCTGGCCGATGCGCTCCGCCAGTTTGTAGGCGATGTTGCCGGATTCGATATTCGGAAAGATCAGGATGTTGGCGCGTTCGTCGAATTCCAGGTCCGGCGCCTTTTTGGCGAGGATCTCCGGCACGATCGCTGCATCGAGCTGGATATCGCCGACGATATTCAGCTGCGGCCGGGCTTCGAGAGCGAGCCGGGTGGCCTCGACCACTTTGTCCACGAACGGGTGTTCGGCGCTGCGGTTAGTGGAAAACGACAGCATCGCGATATACGGCTCGACCTTGAGCAGATGCCGCGCGCTGTCGGCGGAGGCGATCGCGATCTGCGCCAGTTGGTCGGCGTCGGGTTCGATGATCAGCCCGCAATCCGCGAATATCAACGCCCCCTTCAGGGAGTGAAAGGGGCGGCACAGCATCATGATGAAAAAGCTCGATACCAGATCGTAGTTCTCGTGCTTCCCCACTAGTTGCAACGCAGTGCGCACGACGTCTGCGGTGGTGTACTGCGCGCCCGCGACGCAGCCATCGGCATCGCCCGCGCGCACCATCAGGTTGGCGTACCACAGGGGATCGGGCGCCCGTTCCGCGGCCTGTTCGCGTGTCATACCTTTTTTCGCACGCAGCTTATACAGGGTGTCGGCGTAGTCGGACAGATGCTCGGCTGTGGTGGGGTCTTGGATCTCGAATTTACCGATCGACACACCGGCGTCTTGTGCGGTGCTACGCACCGCCTCCGGGTTGCCGATCAGCACGACCTGTGCGACGCCTTCGTCAACAGCCTTCGCGGCGGCTTCGACAATGCGCGGATCCCCGCTTTCCGGCAGCACGATGCGCCGCGGATCGGCGCGCGCGCGGTCAAGAAGTTCGTAGAACGGTTTCATAGACTATCCCCGGGTTGCCGCCGCCGGGGCGTTTGGCACGTCCCGGCGGCGGTATCGATGCGGATTTCCGGCTGCTCAAAACGCGCAGACCGTAGGATCCGGTTAGACGTAATCCTTGTATTTCTCCAGGTGGCGCACCGGCAACGACAGGGCGTCGCGGCGGAACGGATCACCCAGCTCCCGGGTCACCATAACCTCCACGATCGTCGTCTTGCCGTCCTGTTGCGCCGCGCACGCCTCGGTGAGGGCGTCGCCCACGTCGCCGAGCTGATCGATGGTCACGCCCTCGGCGCCCATGGACCGTGCCACCGCGGCAAAGCTTGGGTTCTCCAGGTTGGAGCCGACAAACCGCCGGCTGTAGAAATCCACCTGGTTTTTCTTCTCCGCGCCCCACTGCTGGTTGTGAAACACCACCGCGGTCACCGGAATGTCCTCGCGCACACAGGTCAGGATCTCACCGAAGCTCATCGCCCAGGCGCCGTCGCCCACGTAGGCCACCGCCGGCCGGTCCGGCGCCGCCAGCTTGGCGCCAATGATCGCCGGAAACGCATAGCCGCAGTTGCCGAAGCTCATCGCCGCAAACATGCTCCGCGGCTGCTCGAAGCGCAGATAACTGTTCGACACCGAACAGATGTTGCCGATGTCCGTGGACACCATCGCGTCCCCCGGCATCGCCTTTTCCAACTCGCGCAGCATCTGCCGCGGATGCATCTCCTTGGCGTCCTTGATCATGTCCAGGCTATAGGGATCCTGCTCGTGGTGCCAGGCCTCGAGCTCCGCTTCCCACGCGGCCTTCTCGGCACGAATCGTCTCGGCGCGCTGGTCGCGGTTGGCGGCACAGGCCAGATCCTTGCCCGCAAGCCGTGCGGTTAATGCCTCGGCGGCGGCCTTGGCGTCGCCGCACACCCCGATCGAGATCTTCTTCACCAGGCCCAGCATCTTGGCGTCGCTGTCCACCTGGATGATCTTCGCGTTCTCCGGCCAGTAGTCCAATCCATGCTGTGGCAATGTCCCGAACGGTCCCAGGCGCGTACCCAGCGCCAGCACCACGTCCGCCTGGCTGATCAGCTTCATGCCCGCCTTGGACCCCTGGTACCCCAGCGGTCCGCACCACAGCGGGTGGCTCGCCGGAAAGGCGTCGTTGTGCAGATAGCTGGCGACCACCGGTGCGCCGAGCGCCTCCGCCAGCGCCACCGTGGCCGGCACCCCCTCGGACAGGATCACCCCGCCTCCGGATACGATCACCGGAAACTTCGCCGACGCCAACCGCTCCGCCGCCCGGTCCAGGCTCTCGCTGCCCCCCGGCCCACGCTCCACGCGCATCGGCTCGGGGATCTCGTACTCGTGCTCGCCGTAGAACAGATCCCGCGGGATGTTGAGCTGAGCCGGTCCCAGGTCCAGCATCGCGCGGTCGAAACAGCGGCCGGTGATCTCGGCCATGCGCTTGGCGTTGTTCACGTGGCCCTGAAACTTGGTGATGGTCTCGAAAAACGGCAACTGCTGCGCTTCCTGGAAGCCCCCCAGCCATTGGGTCATGGTCCCGGTCTCCGGCGTGATCACCACCACCGGCGAATGCGCCCAGTAGGCGGCCGCGATCGCGGTGACAAAATTGGTGATGCCGGGCCCGTTCTGGGCCATGCACACTCCGTGGCGACCACTCACCCGCGCGTAGCCGTCGGCCATGTGACCGCCGCCCTGTTCGTGCACCACGGGAATGTAACGGATGCCGGCCGCCGGAAAGATGTCCAGCGCGTCCATGCATGCCGAGCCGACAATACCAAATACGTCGGTGACCCCGTTGGCCACCAGGGTTTCCACAAACGCCTCCGACGGCGTCATGAGACGCTTGCCGGTCACCACGGCGCGCTCCGGGAGAGAATGTGTCATTTGTGTTCTCCTTTGGTTGAAATTCAAAAATGTTGATAGGGGACAGCGAGGGTGTTAACGCGGGTTACGTTGTGCGTCTTCCACGATCATGTCCGCTGCCTTCTCGGCGATCATAATGGTCGGCGCATTGGTATTTCCGGATATGATCTCCGGCATGATCGACGCGTCGACCACCCGCAGGCGCTCGATGCCATGTACCCGCAATCGATCGTCCACCACAGCCATCTTGTCGTTGCCCATTTTACAGGTACCGACGGGGTGATAGATGGTTTGGCTGTGCAATCTCGCGGCCTCCAGTAACTCGTCGTCGGTCTGATATTGTGGGCCCGGCACGAATTCAGACAGTATATGCGGCGCCAATGCGGGCGCCTGTGCGATGCGCCGCGCCACCTTGATGCCTCCTATTGCGACTGTGTGATCGCGTGTGTCGGACAGGTAGTTTGGGTGAATGGCGGGATATTCCAGTGGATCCTTGGACCTGATCTCCAGGTGCCCGCGGCTGTGGGGACGCAGTTGACACACCGACGAGGTGAACGCCGAAAACTTATGCGCCCCATCACCGGGTTTGTCGGCGCTCAAGGGCTGCATATGAAACTGGATATCGGGACGATCCACCGAGGGATCGGACTTGGTGAATATCGCCACCTGGCTGGCGGCCAAGGTCAAGGGCCCGGTGCGGTTAACAGCGTATTGCATGCCGACCCACGCCTGCTTCAGCAGGTTGTTGACCTCATCGTTGAGCGTACGCTGACTGGTTTTGAAGACCAGTCGAATCTGCAGGTGATCTTGCAGGTTCCTGCCGACACCGGTGAGATCATGCACCAACGGTACGCCAATGCGGTGCAACAACTCCCCCGGCCCGACCCCGGAGCATTGCAGAATCTGCGGTGAGCCGATGGCCCCCGCGGATAGGATCACCTCGCCATCGGCTCTGACCTGTTGCAAGCGACCACGCTGGCTGTATTCCACGCCGACCGCCTTGCGGCCTTCGAACAGTACCCGCGTGATCTGAGCACGGGTTTGCACACGGAGGTTGGCGCGCTTTTTCGCCGGTCGCAGGAAACCCTTGGCGGTACTCCAGCGAAACCCCTTATGGGCCGTCTGCTGAAAGTAGCTCACCCCTTCCTGGATCGCGCCGTTGTAATCGTCGTTGCGGGGTATGCCGATCTCAGTCGCCGCCTGGATAAAATAATCGGCGATGGGTCGACGCAGGCGGAGATCCGATACCTTCAGCGGTCCGCCGACACCATGGTACTCGTCTGCGCCGCGCTCCTGGTCTTCCGACTTCTTGAAATACTGCAGCACGTCGTCGTAAGACCAGCCGTTGTTACCGAGTTCGACCCAGCGCTCGTAATCCTGTTTCTGGCCACGCACGTACAACAACCCGTTCAACGAACTGGAACCTCCCAGGACCTTGCCCCGCGGCCACTGTAACTGCCGACCCGCGATCCCCTGGTCCGGCTCCGTAACATAGCACCAATCGGTCTTGGGGCTGTGCATGGTCTTGAAGTAACCGACCGGGATATGGATCCACGGATTGAGATCCCGGCCGCCCGCCTCGAGCAGCAGCACACGATTACTGGGGTCCGCCGAGAGCCGATTGGCCAGGACACAACCGGCGGAACCGGCGCCAACCACAATATAATCGTAACTCCGGTCATTTGTATTCATGAGCGTTACTCCGTCAATCCGTGTCAACCAGCCAGGTCCAGTCCGCATGATTCTATTGCGCCCCCCGCGACTTGCTCGCTCACTTTACGGTGATGACCGGGCAGTGCGACAGGATGTTGACCTTGTGAGCGACGCTTCCGATTAGTAGGTCTTGAATTCCGGTCAGACCGCGGGTACCCATAGCGATCAGATCCACCGCTTCGGTCTTTGCGAGATTCGTAATTGCTCTCGCAGGTTCGCCCTCCGCAACTGCCGTACTCATAGATGAGAGGTTCCGGTTGCATTGGCGTGCCTCGCATTCAGCAAAGATCTTTTCCGCAATCTCTGAGCCCAGGGACCTGAAAAGCTGCTCGGCCTTTTCCACCGCAAGTCCTTCGAAGTATGAGGGTATGGCGTGTTGCATAACGACGTGCACGACCAGCAATGAAGCGCCATACTTCTCCGCGAGATCAGCGGCGACATCGAGCGCCTTATAGGCGTGTTCCGAGCCGTCCACCGCCACCAAGATCTTGCCAAACATCAAGTTTCTCCTATTATACTGTCGCTGCAGGATCGTTTTACCAACGCGGGACACGCAAGTACCCGCGCGAACGATCCGCCTCTAAATGCGTTGTACCCTTTCACTCTATCTCACCGACAATATCCACCAGCTTCAACCGTTGGATCTTTCCGGAGGGGCCTTTGGGCAGGTCCGGTAATACATAGATCGTCTTTGGCGCCTTGTATTTGCCCAGATTCTCGACACAGAATGCCTGCAGTTCCTCCAACGCACAGGCCTCGCCGGGCTTGAATGCCACGCACGCCATGACTTCCTCGCCGTAGTTGTCGTCGGGCATGCCAAACGCCGCTGCCTCCAGTATTGCCGGGTGCTTGTAGAGCACGTCATCGATTTCCCGCGGTGCGATGTTCTCTCCGCCTTTGATGATGAGTTCTTTTAGCCGCCCGGTAATGAAGTAGTATCCGTCCTCGTCGCGGTAGGCGATGTCACCGGTGTGGAACCATCCGTTGGCATCGATGGCGGCGTGGGTGGCCTCCGGATTCTTGTAGTAGCCCTTCATCACGTTATCGCCTTGAATGAAAAGCTCTCCCTTTTCGCCGTCTTTGGCGTCCTTACCTTGTTCATTTACGATTTTTGCCCGGTTCCCGTACGGTCGGCCCGGCGACCCGTATTTTATCTTGCCGGGGGGCAGGGGGTTGGAGAGTATCTGGGCTGCGGTTTCCGTTACGCCCATCGTTTCCACGACACGAATGCCGAACCGATCTTCGAACGCACGGTGTGTTGTCGGGGGCAGAGCTGAAGAGGCGGAGCGCCCAAATCGCACGTGACCCTGGATCTTACGGTAATCGTGCTTCGGCGCCTCCCTTTCGTCTTGCTCGATCAGGTAGGAAATGATTGTTGGCACGACGCTGAACCACGTGCATTCGTGGTCCGATATAATGCGCCAGAACTGTTTGGCGCTAAAGCGATGCGGCATTACCACGCTACCGTTGCTCACCAGAGGCGCAATGACCGTCACCATCTCGCCGTTAATGTGATACAAAGGCAGCACGCACAAGGCCCGGTCTTTGTTCGTCAACTCGTGGGCCTCGGCGGTGTTTTTCCCGCCGGCGATGACGTTGTGGTGAGTCAGGATCGCGCCCTTGGGAAGCCCAGTGGTGCCGGAGGTGTAGATGAGCAAGGCTTCGTCTTGCGGTGAAAGTGCGGGCAGTGCCGCGTCTGCTACCGTGTGTTGCGGCCACACCGGTCCGGTGTCTTCATGCGTTTCGATTAACAATACTGTCCCGTTAAGATTGTTGATCACCGAGGAAAATTTCTCTTTGTAGGAACGCGACACAAACAGAACCTTGGCGTCGGAGTGGGCCAGTATATAAGACAACTGATCGGGTCCCGCCACCGCGTTCAAGGGCAAGATAACCCGGCCCGCATACATCACGCCGAGAAACAGGGCCGTGGTCCAATGACCGTTGTCCAGCAAGAACGCCACCTTGTCGCCCGGCGTCATTCCCAGACCCTCGAGCTGCCGGTTCACCGTTTGCCCGATCGACTGAAGCCCAGCGTACGTCAATTCCAAGCCGGGCTCCGGCGCGATCTGAAACAGGGTTTCAGGCTGTGACTCGGCCCTTGAGTCGATGATTGAACGCACCGTACTCATCGTTCACTCTCCGGTTTCCGCCTGAATGCCGTGTTTACTCCAGAACTCGCCAAACAACTCCTGTAACGACGGCTCGTTGGCCGGGATGTTTCGGGCGATACGCGTCGTGTTCAGATAATGCCGGTAGTTCATATTGTCCGAGATGCTGTTTTTGCCCCAAGTGCCGCAGCCCATGGACAGTGAAAACGGCAACCCGTTGTCGAAATTCCCACCGGTGGCAAAACAGTGGGCTTGATTGACGATTACCCGACACACCGGCATTTCCAGACCCAGACGCATGACATGGGCATCGTCGCTGGTGTGGATCCCAACGGAATGGCCAAGTCCCTGGACCTCCAAGATGCGATGGGTAATGGCGAATGCCTCGTCGAAATCGCGGGCACGATAGACCGTCAGCACCGGAGACATTTTTTCATCTGAAAAAGGCGCGTCGGGACCAATATCTTTTTCCTGTACCATTAAGAACGTGGGAGACTTCCGTTTAGCTGTGTCAAGCCCCGCCAGCTCACAGATTGTGATTGCATCTTTGGCAATCACCTCGCGATTGATCTTTCCATTAATCCACATTGCGTCCTGCAAACGGTGCTTCTCATCGGCACTAAGGAATACCCCACCGTTCGATTCCAGAGTCCGGAGCGCTGCGTCGTATACGGAATCCAAGATTACTACACTGTTCTCCGATGAGCACGACGTCGCGTTGTCAAAGGTCTTGGAACTTGCGATCTTGGCTGCCGCGGCGTTCAACTCGGCGGTGTCATCAATAATCGAGACCACGTTACCGGCCCCGACTCCCACGGTCGGAGTACCGCTCATATATGCGCCTCGCACGTTGTTCTGTGAACCCGTCACCACCACCAGATCAACCTGCCGCATTAATTCAGTGGTGGTTGCCTTATCGACCGGTTCAGGAAGTTTCTGTACCAGATCGCGTGGCGCAGCGATCCGATCCAATTCGTGATGGATCAACTCGACAAGTCGGCTGCAAACGTGTTGTCCTTTTGGTGACGGTGCGAGGATGACTGCGTTTCTTCCCTTGAGGGCGTTGATCGTCTTGTTGAAGGGGGTCGCGACCGGGTTGGTCGACGGGACGATCGCTCCGACGACGCCCACCGGTCTCGCGATTTCGATGATCCCCAGATCGGGATATTCCGCCACCACCCCGACAGTCTTGGCGCCGCGGAGGTCCCGCAGCAGCCCTTTGGTCTTACGGTGATTCTTCTGCATCTTGTCGGTGACGTTGCCGAGTCCGGTATCCCGCACGGCCATCTCGGCGAGCTCACGGTTGTTTTGCGGGTTCATGATCGCCCACCCCACCGCCGTGACGACTTCGTCGACCTGTTGCTGGTCGTACTTGTCATAGATATCCTGCGCTGCGCGTGCGCGTTTCATCAGTTGACCTACAGCGGCGCGCACGTCGTTTGAAGCGTCATCGCGGGTCTTGCGGACTGTGTCAGTCATCGGTTACGTACCATCTGGATGTTCAAGTTAAAAAATGTTGCCGGCTCTCGCGGCTCCTCCGCGTGGCGGAGGAGCCGCGGATGGACGCTACTTCTTTTTCAGATCCTTGAGCAGATCGGCCAGGTAGGCTTGGCGTTCCGTCCACATGGCCATCACTTCGTCACGGTTCATGACCCGCATCGGTGATCCCCCGGCTCGCATCTTGTTGATGACTTTCTTGTCTTGAAACATGGGCGGGATCTTCTCAGCCAACGTCTTGATCACCTCAGGCGGGGTTCCCTTGGGTGCCATGATGCCGCGGAAATTGACGCTGGAGTTGTCCACATCTACGCCGAGTTCCTTGAATGTTGGCACGTCGGGCAGGAACTCCTTGTCGCGTTCCAGGTCGGCGATGGCAAGGATTTTGAGTTTGTCCCGGCTGCGGTAGGAATCCGACAGATTGTTGAAGCCGGCGGTGACATCACCAGCGAGCACCCGCTGCAGTGCCTTGACGCCGCCCTTGGTCGGAATGTATTTGAAGGTGACGCCGGCGGCCTTTGCCAACTGCAACATAGCGACGTGATGTCCGGTAAACTGGCCCGCCCCGGAGATCGTAACTTTCCCGGGATTCTGCTTCGCGAAGTCGAGCAATTCTTTAGCGGTGTTGAACTGACTGTCCTTGTTAACGATCAGCACCGCCGGGTCGGCGCCCCAGTTCGCAATCGGTTCGAGGTTATCGACACTGTATTTGGTTTTGAACACGATCGATTGGGCAATAAAATGCGGGATGTTGTACGCCGCCAGCTGATAGCCGTCGCCCTTGGCCTTCTGCGCGAACCAGTTCCAGCCCACCTGACCGCCCGCGCCGGGTTTGTTGACGATTACCAAGGGCTGACCGAGGTAGGGTTCCTGAGCCGCCATCATGGTCACGATGCGCGCCTGGAAATCCGTCGCCCCGCCTGGTGAGTAAGCCACGGTCACCAGCACCGGCCGGTCCGGATAACCCTCGGCGGCTACGTTGAGAGGCAATATCAGCCCAAGCATCACCGCCATCCATACGCTTTTCGTTTTCACGTCTTTAACTCGTTTCATCTGTTCCTCCTATTGGGTAACCAAGCATCCATGCGCCAAAAAATTCTCGTCCCTGGAAAACCGATCACAGTCAAACCTAAATTAGGGCATCTGCACGCGCAACAGGAGCGTGAACAGGACGTAGAGGGCCGCGATAAAGCCACCGGCGATAACGCCGGATTTCACCAGCCTGAGTCCGGCGCTCTGCGCCGGGGAATAGATCATCGAGAGCGCAACAAATGCGAGCAGGGACGTAGTATAAAAGCCGAGCGTTTCGGCCAGATTCAGGTATACCAGGAATACGACCAATGCCGGCCAAATGGTCCGCCAGGGTATGCGCACGCTAATGGACTCCCTAGGTGAACCACTGCGGTCCCATGCGCCCAGGATCGCCGCCGCGGCAATGGCGATGAGAATCAAACCGACGATTCTTGGAAACACGAAGGCTTCCTGGTTGCTGGGCACCGTGCTCAGTACAAACAGCAGCATCGCGATCGAAGCCATCCACACGCAGATCCAACGCTCGGTTTTCATGCTGTGTCCTCCCGCTGTTTCTTGAGCTTACGTACTTCACTGAAGATGCTGTAACCGACCGATAGTAAACAGAACGCGACCAGCACCACGTTGATTGTGCCGGTGAAGAAATAGGGCAACAGTCCGTCGCCGCTTTCCGCGATCAGCTTGCCTTCCAGGAAATTGGTTTCCGCGATAGGCCCGAGGATAACGCCGAGCACCACCGGCGCGGGGCTGAAGCCGAACTTCGCGGCGAAGTACATCGCCGTACCCAAGGTCATCATCACGAATACATCGGACATACTGTTTTGCACGCTGTAGGTGCCGAATACCGCGAGAACGGTGACTGCGCCGGCCATCACATGACTGGGAATACGGGTTACAAAACGGCTGTAACGGCTGATGGCCAAACCGAAAACGAGCATGAACACCTGAGCCACCAGCAGGGAATTGATAAAGGTCCATGTAACTTCGGCATGAACCGTAAACAGGTCAGGGCCCGGGAATAGACCATTAATCAATAACCCACCTAATAATACCGCGGCCGTGGGGCTACCAGGGACGGACAGAGTCAATAATGGGACCAGTGACGGACCCACCATCGCGTTATTGGCGCTCTCGGCGGCGATGACGCCATCCGGTTGCCCCTTGCCGAAGCGGTCCTTTTCGCGGCTGAACTTCTTGGTCTGATCGTAGGCGATGAGCCCTGCGATCTGACCGCCGGCGCCCGGAATGATGCCCACGATCACGCCCGAAATTGTACCAATAACAAGCGCTTTGACCCGGGCGAGATTAGCCCGCAACGATGCGAGAAGCTTGTGCTGTTCCATATTGAACATCTCGACCGCGCCCGAATGGCCCGATTCCTCGAGCATAGCGAGCACCTGCGGGATCGCGAACAGTCCGATGAGCGCGGCGATGATGTTGATACCGCCGGTCAGGTGCTCGGAAAACACGAAGCGTTCTTCGCCCACCACCGGGTTGTAGCCCACCGTCGAGATCCACAATCCAACGGCACCGGCAAACAGGCCTTTCAATACAGACGTCGTGCCAAGAGATCCGATGACGGTGACGCCGAGCACGGCGACCCAGAACAACTCGGACGGACCAAACTGCAGCGCCACATCCGCTAGCACCGGCGTGAAGAAGATCAGCACGAATACGCCGATGATTCCACCGATAAACGAGCTGATAAAACAATAGTGCAGTGCTTCGGTCGCCCTGCCTTGCTTTGCCATCGGAAAGCCGTCGAGGAGCGTGGCGATGTTCGCGGGGGCGCCCGGGATGCTCACGAGTATGGCGCTGACGGCGCCTCCGGCGACGGTGGCGGTATATACCGCCCCAAGCAAAATCAGCGCCGGCGCCGGCGCCATTTGAAAGGTAAACGGGATGAGCAGCGCGACGGCCATGGTCGGGCTCAATCCGGGTGTTGCGCCTAAAATCAGTCCTCCAACTGTGCCCAGCACCAATATCGATAGATTGGTCCAGGTAAACACCTGGGGGAGATAGTCGAGAAATTCCAAGGCCTCCTCCTCTGGTCGTGACCAACAAGATAACCGACCTATCTCATATATATGAGTTATATTATGGATAACAGATAGAAAATGTCAACCCTCTGGGGCAAGAGAACTGAGATTACCTTGATTGATAGTCATTCCTGTATATGAGATATATAATATATGGTGTACTAATCCTAAGCCGGTGATCAGGTTAGACATGGTGGGCACGCCCGAAATTCCACGCCGGGAACCCCAATCATTGTATAGGTAACACATGAGACGCGCTGAACCCCTTTATCAAGTCGTTGAGTCCTACATAATTGAGTTGATCGATTCCGGGAAGCTGATTGCCGGCGACCTGATCCCCGCAGAGCAACAATTAGCGGTGACACTCGATGTCAGCCAGGGAACGGTCAAGAAGGCGATCGACAATCTGGTCTGGCAGAAGCGCCTGTACCGGCACCAAGGAAAAGGGACATATGTATCCAGAATCGACTTCAACAACAGTCTATTCCGTTTCTTTTCTTATGGCGACGAAAAAGGGCAAGAGGTACGCATACACAAGGAAACCACTACGAGGAAGCTGAAACCTGGTACGGCGAAAATCTGTAAGCAACTGGAGGTGCCGGCGGGAACGATGCTGTTACATATCGAACGCGTTGGCTACGTCAACAACGAGTTGCCGGTGCTCATGGAAGACTCGTGGTGGATCGCCGACGTGGTGCCCGGCCTTGAAAATGAGGAAATCCATATCCCCGATCTGCTCTATGCCTTAGTCGTTGATAAGTACAGGTTGCCCATTATTCGCGCCGAGGAGACGTTGACCGCAGAGGGCTGCGATAAGACCACCGCGACAGTCCTCGAAATCAAACCGGGAACCCCTGTGGTGGTGCTCAAACGTACAACTTATACAACCGGGAATCGAGTGGTCGAGATAAGAACGACAAAAGGCCGCGCGGACAAGTTCAGTTACAAAACAGAAATTCGTTAAATGATTAGCTTCAGCCTGTAGTCCGCAACTAATAAATAGCTATTGACAAGTTAACTTTTAAAGCGAAATGAATAAACACAATATATCCATTAAACTGCCGCGGCATTCTTCGAGGACACTAACGCACTCTGTCCGAGTAATCGATAGTGCTTGGCCGAAACTAAATGGGGATCAAGATTGAATGGATTGCGTAGCTGTCCCTCCCATTTATTAACCTTCGCTCAAGCAGCCATCCGTACATATGCATGATGGAGACCTGTCGCTCGTCATTACTTATCCGCGAGAATATAGCCCTATAAACACGTGCCGTCTCAGGCCGCCTCGCGCCATTCGTAGCGGTGATGTAATCCACCCACACGCGGCATCGCTACAACATTTGCTGTGGATGATGGTCGCGGTGCCAAGGGTCGTTCGTGTGGTGTGTCGGTGTCGAATTAGTGTTCATGCGGCGATTGGAAGCGGAACTAATCGACGGCAATGTGACTGCCATTGGAAATCATCGATCATTGCTCGGCCTGTAGCCGCGGACTCACCGGTCACTTCGGCTGGGGTAGCGCCATCAAGCGAAGCGTGGATTTCGACGTTTGAGTTCGACAATAGCATGGATGAGTCCTGGTGACGGACCTGTGGGTCTGGGTGTCCCTCTGCTGTGCGGTGAGTAGAGGGCCCGATGTTTCCGATGCACCAAATGGTCATGAAATCGTAACAGCGTCGAGGGCCGCATAGCCACGGCCGTTTTCACAATGCGGCCGGGCCTGAGAAACAATGCGCAAAATCCTAGCAGCAATCGGTTGGCTGGGGACAGATTTGGCGCTCGTTGTCGCGGGCGGCACACAACGAGCAGTTGCTGCTTGAGCAGGAGGTTTTCAGCGATGATGCCCTTAATACCACCCGGGCTGAGCAGCTTGGCGACAACTGTCAGTAGCTGAATTAGAAGCAGCAAGACGTCCTTCATGTGGTCGGCAGGTTAGCAGATTCGCTGCCGACAACAAGATTGCGCTAACCGTTTAATTAAGGTGAGAATAACGAATTGGACGCCGACAGGTCGAAGTGGATTTGTTTTGAGTAATCTGGCGCGTCCTTCTTGGGATGCGCGAAATAGACAGGATGTCCTGATCAACAAGTAGCACTGAAATAACTAGAGTAGTTTTTTATGTGGAAGAATAGCAAGGCCAAATATCTGATCCTCATTAGCGTCCATGGCCTTATTCGAGGTCATGATCTCGAACTTGGCCGCGACGCCGACACAGGTGGGCAGACGAAATACGTTGTGGACTTGGCAATGGCCCTTGCTAAACGCGATGATGTTGAACACGTCGACCTGATTACCCGACAAGTTGTCGATTCGAATGTCAGCGATGACTATTCCAGGTCTACTGAAGTACTTTCCGACAAGGTCAGAATCGTGCGTATTGATGCCGGCCCTGCAGAGTATATCCCCAAAGAGCAATTGTGGGATCATCTAGACAGCTTAATGGACAACTTGACCAACTGGGTGAATGAGCAACCCCGTATGCCTGATCTCATACATAGCCATTATGCTGATGCAGGGTATGTTGGCGTGCGACTTGCAAACCTGTTGGGCGTACCCCTGATTCACACCGGGCATTCACTTGGGCGAGACAAGCGAAAGCGTCTGTTGGCTAAAGGAATATCGCGTGAAGAAATTGAAGTCGCCTACAATATGGAACGCCGTATTGATGCAGAAGAAGAAGTTCTCGCAAATGCCGACCTGGTCATAGCCAGCACCCATAATGAAATAGAGGCGCAGTATGGCCTCTATAATTACTATGACCCTGAACGTATGTCGGTCATACCGCCGGGGACTGACTTGACGCTGTTTCATCCGCCACGCGAACCTGAGATGACGCCTATCTCAGCTCAATTGCCGCGCTTCCTGAACGAACCTGAAAAGCCGTTGATACTCGCCCTGTCACGGCCTGACGAGCGGAAGAATATTCTCACCTTGATCGAGGCTTTTGGTGAGTCACAAGCTTTACAGCAAGCTGCTAACTTGATGCTTATCGTTGGTAGTCGCGACGACATACGAGACATGGAAAGTGGCGCCCAGTCGGTACTAACCAATATCCTGCTGCTCATTGACAGCTATGACTTATACGGTAAGTGCGCAATACCCAAGACTCATAGTGCTGATGAAGTGCCCTCCATTTATCGCCTCGCCGCCGCGTCCGGCGGTGTCTTCGTTAACCCAGCCTTGACTGAGCCATTTGGTCTGACCTTGCTGGAAGCAGCCGCCAGTGGCCTGCCCATTGTCGCAACGGAGAACGGGGGACCGGTCGACATTATTGAAAACTGCAAGAATGGTGAACTGATTGATCCGTTAGACAAATCGGCGATAACAGCTGCCCTGCTGACGATGGTGCAAGACCGGAACAAGTGGTCAAGAGCAGCTAACAACGGTATTGAAGGCGTGAGGAAATATTATTCCTGGCAATCCCATGCGAATACATATATCGACAAAATTTCGCAATTGCCCGGCAAATATAAACCAATTCCAAGTGGGCGCCCCACGCGCGCCGTACGTTATCGCGACCGGGCCATTTTCAGCGATCTTGACCAGAACCTTATCGGCAATCCAGCTGCACTAAAACATTTTTCAGAGGTAATCAAGGAGAACCGCAAGTGTGTGACATTCGGCATCGCAACCGGTCGCCGACTTGATTCTGCATTGGCCGTAATTAAGAAACACCGAGTACCAACACCGGATATACTCATCAGCAGCCTTGGGACACGTATACAATATGGCCAGAGCCTCACAGAAGATGACTTTTGGGCTGATCACATCGATCATGACTGGAGTGGTCAGCGTATACGCCGCTTGCTCTCGAAAGTCCCGGGACTGCAGCCGCAACCAAAAACGCACCAGACTCCGTTTAAGGTTTCCTACTACTACGACCCGGCAATAGCGCCCTCTGTCGCAGCAATTGTCGCTCAACTTCGGCAAGATGAAATTACTGCAAATGTCGTGTTTTCCTTTGGGCAGTTCATAGACATTGTTCCTTCGCGTGCTTCCAAGGGCCAGGCACTGCGTTATGTTTCACATCGTCTTGACATTCCGCTCGAGCAGACTCTAGTAGCAGGCGGCTCGGGAGCAGATGAAGATATGATGCGAGGCAATACTCTGGCCGTTGTGGTTGGCAACAGACATCATGAAGAACTTTCCCAATTGATCGACCAGGAGAGAATTTATTTCGCAGGCCAGGATCATGCGCTCGGGATACTTGAGGCAATAGAACATTATGATTTCTTTGATGCCTGCGCGGTGCCGGAAGCGTGATGATTGATGTTCCTGCTTGTTGTACCGAAACCTGAATTCCCGCCGCCAAGGACACCAGATACGACGGATATATTTCTTAACCGGTAAAGCCACAATAAGTAAGCGCCATGTACGAACCAAATGATCTAAATGGACCCTTGCCACAAGGTGTAATGTTCAACGCTTATCCTGACAGCATTGGACAGAGCCTGGCTGATACAGTGCGTCTGCTGAAGAGACCCGAGTTTAAAGATGCGTTTTCCTTGTTCTATATTCTCCCCACAGTCTTCGATAGTGATCTTGACCGCGGCTTTTCAATTATCAATTACGATCTGAACGAAAGACTCGTATCCAGGGATGATCTGAACGAACTTCATCAACTCAACATCACCTTCAAGTTTGATCTCGTCCTGAATCATCTATCTGTGGCATCACCCCAGTTTAAGGATCTTCTCAAATATGGGGATCAATCCAAATACAAGGACTTTTTTATTGACTGGAACGACTTCTGGCAGTCACACGGAACCATGGGTCCAGAGGGTTACGTTATCCCCCACGCGAAATATCTCAACAAGCTTTTCATGAGAAAACCGGGTCTGCCGATATTAATGGTACGTTTCCCGGATGGCAGCGACCGGCCGTACTGGAATACATTTTATCAACAGGTTGACTATCCCGCGATTTCCGCCCGGGACCTGCAAAATGGGATAGGCAACGAAAGACTAACTTTGGCTGAGGCAGAAACTATTGCGGTGATCGTCAATGTAGCGCTGGATGCGAGGCAGAAGGTCAATGACGTCGATTTCGGTAAGCTGTCTCCCTTCAAAGAGGAGGTGGTTTCCATTGTCGAACAAAAACGTCGATACCTGGGACAA
Source organism: uncultured Gammaproteobacteria bacterium (assembly GCA_945787105.1). Lineage (GTDB taxonomy): Bacteria > Pseudomonadota > Gammaproteobacteria > Arenicellales > JAANXG01 > CALZGZ01. The sequence goes on along the minus strand of CALZGZ010000208.1, from coordinate 5,858 downwards.
ATGGATTTGAATGCTCAATCGCGGAAGGTCTGGGAATATTACGCCGAGACCTTGAAAAAGCTCCGCAATCATGGCGGCAAAGTCATCAGACTCGACGCCTTTGCGTATCTGCACAAGAAACCCGGTGAAGTAAACTTCTTCAATAAACCCGGTACCTGGGAATACCTGGCGAGACTGAAAGAGATCGCCCGGGATCATGATCTCATTCTGCTCCCCGAGTTACATTCGGCCTATGGCCAAGGGCTGCATGAGGAGATAGCGGTAAGAGGCTTCCCTATCTACGATTTTTTCTTTCCGGGCCTGGTGATTCACGCACTGGATGAGGGTACCAACAAGTATTTGTTGCGCTGGATCAAAGAACTGACAGAGAAAAACTTCAAGACGATCAACATGCTTGGCTGTCATGATGGCATTCCTGTGCTTGATTTGAAAGGCGATCAGGGAGACGGCATTTCAAGACAGGATTTGCTCAGCGATGAGCAGATCGAGGCAGTCATCGATCGGATAGTTCAACGGGGCGGGAGAGTTAAGAATCTGTATGGTGCCGACGGAAAGAGAATTGCGTATTATCAGGTCAATGCAACATTCTTCAGTGCGCTGGGAGAGGATGAGCGGAAATTTCTCCTGGCCCGGGCGATACAGATGTTCATGCCGGGTATGCCGCAAGTTTGGTATCTGGACCTTTTTGTTGGCAAGAATGACTACGCTGCGGCTGATCGAGGCGGCACCGCAGGTCATAAGGAAATCAATCGCACGACGCTATCAATGGAAGATATCGAGCAGGCCCTTAAACGGAATGTCGTAACGGATCAGCTGGAGCTGATACGGCTGCGCAACACATGTCCGGCCTTTGATGGGAAATTGTCGATCGGCAATACAGATGAACGCCATTTGCATATGACCTGGAATAACCAGGGAGCTATAGCGTCGCTGCACGCAAACTTGATTGACTACAGCTTTACCATTACTCAGAAGGCCATCGATAGCAACACAAATACGGCAACTTACAACTAGTCATTGACATTCTCGCCCCTTGAATACTTCACAGAGACGTTCAGATGAAGATACTAGCTACAGACCTGGATAGAACACTGCTGCCAAATGGCAGCTGGGAAGGTGATAGTGAAGCCATTCCGATGTTTAACAAACTGACAATAGATAACGACGTACTTGTCATCTACGTCACCGGGAGAAACCTGGCGCTTGCTGAAAAGGCAATCAAGGAATATGGAGTCAGGTACCCGGACATTCTCTGCGGTGATGTTGGCACCTCGATCAGGAAATTTGTCAATGGTGAGTGGCAATTCGACGAAGGTTGGGTAGAGCATGTCAAGAAGGCCAGCCCAAGGTGGGATGCTGCCGCGATTAGAGATGCTGTTGCCACTATTGCAGCTGTACGTGAGCAGGAGATTGAGCATCTAAATCAGTTCAAGCAAAGTTATTATGTTGAACATGAGAAAAAAAAGCAGGTACTACGGGAAGTCGATAAACGAGTGAAAGGAAAGTATGATGAAGTAATCGTCTATAGCTTCGACTCGCTGGATGGCAAGGGGCTTCTCGATTTTCTGCCCGCGAGTGCAACCAAACAGACGGCCTTGGAATATGTAGTCGACGAGCTCGGTGCCCAAAAAGAAAATGTGGTCTTCTGCGGCGATAGCGGAAATGATATTTTTCCTTTAACTGCAGGTTTTCGGGGTGTGTTGGTAAGGAATGCCGACGATCAACTCGTGAATAATGTGCAGCGCGCCATGAATGATAGTCCTGGTCTCGAAGTGTACTTCGCCAAAGGGGGTTTTAAGGGTTTAAACGGCTATTACACCAGCGGTGTTATTGAAGGAGCTTATCATTACGGGATTTTCAGTGAGGCTGTCGCGAAGCCGGAAGCACAGGTTTAAGGTAAAAGGTTCGGACAGAACCTAACCCCGTCATCCGCAAAAAACCTGTCGGTGTCGAATTCGCGTTCATGCCGCGATGGGAAGCTGGACCCATCCACGGCAGTGCGTTTGCCATCGGAAAACATCGATCTTTGCACATTGAGCCTTGGGTTCTCCAGCCACTTCGGCTGGTGTATCTCCCCCGAGCGATGCGTGAACAGGTTCATTGTTGTCATAGACCCTAAACTCGCTAAGTTTCGTCTCCAGATCAACCGCATTCCAGAAGAGAATATGATCAAGAAATCCTCGACGAATGGTTCCAATTAAACGCTCAACAAAAGGATGAGATGTTGCTCTGCATCGGGGATTGTCTTTATTTCGTCGATCTCAAGGACGCGTCGATTTGCCTGCCACCGGTGATACTCAAATAGAGGATCGTTGTCCGAACTCAAGTATTTCGGAAGGGTGACCCCGGTAATGACTTTGTTGAACATCTGGCAAAGGATCACACCGCTGACCTCGCCGGCGTAAACAGCGAATCCGATGATACGGCGAGCAAACTGATCCATGACCACCAACACCCAATGGCTTTTAAGCGTGATGGATTCACACCGGAACATATCTACACTCCACAAGCTGTCTTTCATGTGCCCGAGATCGGATACTCACGGCTGTTTTTACAATGCAGTCGGGCCGGAGAAAAAGCGAAACGAAGCCAAGTAAAAATCGGTCGGTCGGCAACAGATTCGGCGCTCGTTGTCGGGGCGGCAGACGACGAGCAATTGCTGCTTGAGTACGAGGTTCTCAGCGATGATGCTGTTGATACCGCCCGGGCCCAACAGCTTGGCGGCGGCCGTCAGTAGATGGATCAGAAGCAGCAAAACGTTCTTCATGCTGTCAGCACGTTACCAGAATCGCTGTCGACAACAAGATTGTGTTGGCTAGTGAATTAAGGAGAAAAATACGAATTGGATACCCACAGGTTGTGAGCGGAGATTGCCGCTCTTGAGCGATACTTGATCTGCCCGCATCTGCAACGTCAACTCTAGACTAGTAAAGATTACGTGATAAACGATTCTCTTATGATTCGTGGAAACGCAACAGCTAGCGTGGGAATGGATGGAGAAGTATAAGAAAGAATGAATTGAGCGCGCAGTTACCATCTGGCCGATCGTCTGCACTAACGACTCACGTTGAATCGACAGCTAGACGGTGCATCGACGTCATATAAACCTCTGCCGCCGGGACATCCCGCTACGTTTGTCGTCATTCTAAAAGATGAAGCGAGCGGCCCGCTGGGTTGTTGTTGGGTTACGCCATCACAAGATCCCGTAGTTTCAAAAGATCGACCCAATCCTTCCGCTTTGAAGTCAATGGCATTTATTGAATCGTCACAGAAGCCGCCCCGGAATATCCCACCCTCGATGATCGGCATCGGCTGAAGGCAGGGAGGCATCTCCACGGAACCCGCAAGGCTGGTTTCATTCTGTTGCAAATTGATGGTGATTTGATAGTCAGAACGTTGGCCCGAGTCTCTAAGCGTGCAAGTAGCCTGACCTTTCCAAGTTCCCGTTACATCAACATTTGGTGGTTCCGACTGAAAAAGGCCACTGGTTACATCAATGTCACATCCGACCAGCGTCAACCAAACAAGAACGGAAGCAGGTAACATTGGCAGTTTGCGCATGGTCATCGGCATCTTCTCCAAGGCGTTGTCTTAATTTACCCGTTATACAATCCACAAACCGTGCCAAACCGAGTGCGGTTTGCTATCTCTCGACATATCAATGCGTTACAAAAGCATTTCAAAAGAATGTGAAATCGCGTCCGTGTGACATGTGTGATCCGAGAGGAAATAGGGTGTGAAGGACGATGGGGTTCTGCTGTTTTTTTCGAGCCAAACGACTGCACGTCGAAAACAAGTCTGTCGGACTGCCTCAGGTACGGGCTGCAGCTCGGGACGTCCACCTATCACGAACCCATTATTTACGGCCACGACGATAGACCTCTGGATACACTCGGATCTGCGGATTCTTCTACGGTTGCAGAGAGTTTGGCCGAAAGGGAAATTCTGTTTTTATACGACCGTCGGATTGCCGGTGTTAGGAGGTTGTTTTTGATCCGGTGCGGACCTGCAAATCGATGCGGCGGCATATGATTCCCGACACTCCGGGTTGATTTCGCAAGTCTCGCTAACTGAAGAGATGGTCGTTTTCCAGCACCGATTAGCCCCGGGTGGAAAATGGTCGTCCGGCAATTCTACGTTCAACTAGCCACCATTCACACGTCTCGGCCACACCGTTCTAACACATTTCACACGGTCTCTTCGATTCCGCGTCACACATTTTCGCACTGAAAACCAATGCTGGCTTGGGTTGCGACAACCTGGCACGAAGTTTGAATACGTTCGTAATCGGACACTCAGAAGCACGGCTTAGATGGGTGTCCGAAGCAGGTCTCACTTAAGTCCAGTGTTTTTTAAAAGCGAGCTCTTACGACGGCAACTCTAGAACTTGAGGAGCACCACCATGTTGAAGCAACTGACCAACACCTTAATCTTCGCGATATTCCTGTTGTCTGCCAGCGGCGCATACGCAAAGGGAAGCATCGGCGGCCACACGCCGACCATTGACGCGCCGACCTTCTCCCAGGGTCTGACAGCAATAGAGAGTGATCGCCAGGAATACGCCGGCCGTGCCGCAGGACCTCTGAGGTAATCACCGTCTACTTGCGAGACGGTGAGTAAGCGCCCGAGTCGGGGTCAGTTTGCCTAGTGCAAATTGGCCATGCCAGGCATCAAGTCACTGAAAAAAGGAGCACAAGACCATGAAACGCTTCATACCAAAGCAATCTTCTTTATCGGCTATTTTGCTCGTCTGTACCCTACTGCCGGGGTGGACATTTGCCGAAACTACGTTCGAAAAACTGTGTATCTTTGGCGACAGCCTGTCCGATACCGGTAACGTTTTTGAAGTGACCCACGACGTATCCACGCGGCCCTATGAGTTGATTCCGTCGGTCCCGTACCCCATTGAAGGGCCAACATTCAGCAACGGTCGCACGTGGATTCAGCACTTTGCGAAATCGTTGGGGCGAAAGAACGACGCCAAACCGGCGTTTCGAGGTTCCGGCCGGTTCTGCAACTATTCCTTTGGGGCGCCCGGGCAAGACAGAGAACGAATCAACCGTTTGACCTGCCGGGACTGGTCGCCGAGTACTTGGCGGACGTTGGGGGAGCTGCGGACCCCCGCACACTTTACATAGTATCCGTGGGCGGTAACGACATTCGGGACGCCCTCGAATCACCTGCTGAGGCGGGTGTCATTCTCGACGCCGCCGTGCAGTCGATTTTCGACAGTATCTCAGCTTTGGCCCACAGCGGAGCCACGAAGTTCCTCGTCGTGAATGCGCCGAACGTCGGATTGGTTCCCGCGGTAACCCTGCAAGGAGCACAGGGTCCGGCAGAGTTCCTGTCATCATTGTTCAACGGGGGATTAGCGAGCGTTTTAGGGTTCCTTCCGCCAGGTATCGAATTGTTGAGCTTCGATCTGTTTGCATTTACCAACGCCGTCGCCGCTTCACCGCCTGAAGGGATAACAAACACGACGGATTCGTGTATCACGCCGGGAGTACGCAGAAAAGCGATCTGTGCGGATCCAGATCAGTATATGTTCTGGGACGGTATCCATCCCACCAAAGTGATTCACGCAGCGCTGGCGGAAGCTGTTGCGCAAGCCCTACCCACTTTGGTGGCAACCAGCACCTCAACCCTCGCTAAATTCAACTAGGGTAATGGGGCGTCGGGACTTCAGAGAACCGATCCACGGGCAGCTTCGGCTGCCCGTGGTGTAGTTATGGTCCGCCCGGCTATAGTGGGCGAGCCATTGTTTTACGATTTTTCTAAGATGGGTTTCGTTAAGCGGAATCATATAATCTAGACACTCCCGTCTCATCGATCCGATCACTCGTTCACAGATCGAATTT
>CALZGZ010000207.1 GCA_945787105.1 uncultured Gammaproteobacteria bacterium | reverse complement strand
GGCCTACGGCAAGCGACCTTCGTCTCGTCCTACATCCACACCCCGCCCTCCGGCTTCGGCAAGATCATGTCCGAGGTCAAGCCGCGCCTGGCCGTCGGTTACCACACGATCCGAAGTCCCGAGCTGGATCAGCTGATACTCGAGGAGATCCGCACCACCTACGACGGCCCACTGGCGATCGCCAACGACCTGATGGCTTGGACGATCACTAAGGACGCGATCGTCCAGCGCGAAGTCGTCAGTGCCGAGCGCGTTCAGGCACCGCCGACGACCCAGGGCTACAAGGAGGCCAAGCGCAGCGGTGAGGCGCGATATTCCGAATTCACCAATAACGGCAAGTGGAAGGGCTACACGGCGCCGCCGTTGCCAGAGCGGTGAGGCCGGTGGATCCGGCGCGGTGACTTCAAGGTTGTCCTGGTGCCTCCGCCGTACGGTGACGGCAAATGGCATCTGCACAACGTGGTCGAGGACCCGGGTGAAACTCGCGATCTCGCCACCGAGATGCCCAAACTACTGCAGCAGCTTCGGGCCGCATGGGAACGATATGCCGCGGAGGTGGGCGTAGCTATGCCGAAAGGCTGATTGCATTCCTTCGTTTTTGCGCAGGGCACTGACGCGGTTGCTGAAAAGCACCAACTAATTCCAGTCCGCAACCTTAGGAGACTTTGATGAAACGTTTTGTTGCGCTAGTTCTGAGCGGCTCCATGTTTTGCGCGATCGCTCACTCGGCAGTCGCCCAGGAATCCATCGTTGAATCTGTCGCACAGGGCTGCGAAAAGGAACTCCAATCGTACTGCGCCAAGGTCACGCCCGGCGAGGGTCGTGTGCTGGCTTGTCTCTATGCTCATGAGGACAAACTGACGGGACGTTGCGAATTTGCCCTCTACGACGCCGCTGCTCAACTCGAGCGTGCCATCGCCGCCCTGACCTATCTCGCTAACGAGTGTGATGATGACTTGGAGAAGCACTGTGCCAAGGTGGCGATCGGTGAGGGGCGTCTGGCGCGTTGTCTGCTCGACAACAAGGCGAACCTTAGCAAACGCTGCGCTACCGCTATCGATGAAACCCAACTGAAGGTGGAATAGAAGTAAAAATATAATAACGGCATTCGGGGGACTTTACTTAACCTTCGTTAACTTAAAGGAGACCTCACTACATGACAATTTTAAAAACCAAAAAGATGATCGTGGGCGGAGCGGCTGTGTTGCTGGCGTTTGGGGCACTCGCCGTGCACGCCGACGACGACACGGGCTGGTACCTCGGCGCCGGCGTCACCCGTCTGGACACCAACTTCCAGGATGTGGACGATCTGGACTTTGACGACAGCGATAACGCGTTCTTCATCAAGGGCGGCTACATGTTCAACGATATTCTCGGCCTCGAGGGTGGTTGGCTCGATCTGGGCGATTACGAGGGCGGCAGCGGTATCAGAGTCGACGCCGACGCCTTCTGGTTGGCGGGCGTGGCTAACTGGAGCGTGGCGGAGCAATTCGACCTGTATGCGAAACTGGGTGCCTTCTTCGTCAATGCAAAGTCAGACCAGTTCATTCCGGGCGTCGGGCAAATCAGCGAGGATGACGATAAAACGGAACTGGGCGGTGGTGTCGGCGCGGAATGGGATCTCGGCAACTGGAACCTCTTTTTGGAGTATAACCGCATCGATACCAGTGTGAACGATCTCAGAATCGATGCCATCGCGTTCGGGGTGAAATACGAATTTTCACGGTAACGCAGCGACCAATAGTTCGGGGGACAGTTCAATTAATTTATACTAGAGTTTCCGACCATGCGTTCTTTAGGCACGGACAGTCCAATGATCAAAAATCGATTCTTTTCTACCGAACAGGCTACGGGTCACCGAACTTCCGCCTGGCTGTCCCTTCTGTTGGTGTTTTTTTCTCTCTCCGCGTGCGTTCCCAACAAGATGTATAGAACCGATAGCATCGAGCCGCGGCTACACCATACCATGGCCTATGTTGAATTTGATGATCAGGGCGACCTGTGGTCGGAGACACAACTTTCCCGGGCGCTCGGCCAGATCGAGAAGGCCAATGAGAATCCGAACGGCAGTGTTGTGTTCCTCTTCATCCACGGTTGGTACCACAACGCGGCGCAGGGGGACAGTAATGTTGAGGCATTCAGCAAAGTTCTGGATGGCATTGCGCGGAACGCCAAAGAAGACGAAACACTTGATAAACCGATGATCGGCGTATATATCGGTTGGCGAGGCAAAGCGCTGATCCAATCCCTCAATGCGCTTTCGTTCTATGGCCGCGCGTTCGCAACCCACCGCATCGCCGGCAGCGTCGCGACCGAAACGCTTTTACGAATTATGACCACCGCGAAGCGCAACCCGAATTCCAAAGTAATTCTAGTCGGTCATTCCTTTGGTGGGCAGATTCTCGAACGTGCCGTGACGCAAGCGCTGGTGGCGGCGGTTTTGGCTCAGGAGGCGGGTGAAACATCGATTCCGGTCGATTTGATCGTTCTGGTGAATCCGGCCGCCAAGGCGGTGCAAACCAAGCAGTTCATCGGGGTATTGGCGCGCAACCGGGTCAAGCTTTACCGCACCGATGCCGATGGCAATCGTTACGAGGTGCCATTGATTGTCTCGGTGACCTCGGCAGGCGACTGGGCGACGCGTATCGCCTTTCCCGCCGGTCTTTATGTCACCAGTGTGTTCAAGCGCTATCGAAAGTATGCCGAGACCGACTGCAGCCCGGTCAAGAGCCAGCGGGAGGTCTACACGCATACCGGCGGACACCTGCGCCCGCTACTGAGCCACGTCTTGACCGCCGAGCCTTTGCCGGAAGGGGTGCCGCCGCCAAGCATGATGGACACCGCGACGATCCAGCGGCGATTCGACACCGTTACCCGTCAGGATGTCTACACATTTGACGGCGAGAAACATCGTTTCACCATCCGCAGACGGCCATACGCCTTCAACGACACGCCTTATTGGGTGATGCGCGTGCCGCGTAGCCTGATCCCGGATCACTCCGCAATTTTTCGCTTCAACAGTATTCGTCTTCTACTTGCGATCCTGTCCGTGACCGGAGTCCTGGAGCCAGACGTTACCGCGGAGCTGGTGAAGGAGTCGGGTATCGAAGCGACCGGTTTGGCGGCGGTTTCTTCGGGGGGTATCCTATTCTCCGATCGCTCTCGCCGTGTGTACAAGGTGGAGCCCGGCACCGAGCAGCCATTGTTCATCTCCTGTATACCGCGGACGATGCGTCCCGCGGATCAGATCGGACTGCACGTCCGGGAGGATCGCATCTGGACAGTAACCAATGCCCTAAAAGAGGGCTCGGATGACGAGTTTATCACCCGCGTCGCGAGCGGTCCGTTGACAGCCGATACGCTCACTGTGGACCGCGAGATCGAACTGACGGGATCGCGGCGCTTTGTGTCCTCCGCCGTCGACGTCTCGGGAAATCGTGTGTTCCTGAGTGCCGAGCGATCCAACGCGATCTACGTTGCTGATTTGAACGGCGCGACTCGGGAACCCAAACTGCTTACGCGGATACCCGAGGCGGGCACGTTGAGCACCCTCGTGTTCCATTACAAGACCAACAGCTTGTTGGCGTTGGACGGTGACAAGGGTGTGCTGCTTCAAGTCAATCCTTCGGTTGAGCCGGTAAGTATGCGTAAATTGACCAACGGCCTGGGCCGGCCGACGTCCGTGGCGGTAGATGAAGACGCAGACGTGATTTACAGCACGAATGCACTTGGTCGGCATCTGTGGTCAATGAAATGCGCGCCAGGATTGGTTTGTAAGCCACCGCAACGGTTTGCCGGTCACGTGACCGTGTCCGCGCAAACGATCATGACGATTTCAGCGGAAGGCACGCTGTGG
>CALZGZ010000206.1 GCA_945787105.1 uncultured Gammaproteobacteria bacterium | reverse complement strand
GTGCCAGTGCGCGTCTCCGGTTGTTGGTCGTATGTCACTGCTACCGGGAATCTGAATCGACGATTCGATTGTTCAGTGCGAGAAAGGCCGATCGTGAAGAGCGTCGGCAGTACAAGGAACGGTGTCGATCATGAAAAAAAATTACGATTTCTCAAAGGCAAAGCGAAACCCGTATGCGAAGCGGCTCAAGCAGCAAATCACGATCCGCTTGGACAAGCCGACTATTAAGTACTTCAAGGACTTGTCGGACGAATCGGGGGTCCCTTACCAGACGTTGATCAATTTGTATCTTCGAGATTGTGCGGTATCAGAGCGCAAACTTTCGATGAGTTGGAAAACAAGCGCGTAAAGGCGGCGCCTAACAATCGAATGAGCCCGACAATCCCACCTGTTACAGTCCGTGCGGGCGCACGCCCTGTGCCAGGTAGAATTGCGGGCTATCCTCCACGTCAGAAGGACAGCAGATTGAGTGTATCGGATTATTTGACGTAGCATGATAGCCGTGCTAGCATGCGCTCATGATCAAGTCTTTCGCAGGCACCGGGACGGAAGACATCTTCAACGGTCGGAACACGAAAGACGCCCGCAAGACTTGTCCGCGTGATTTGTGGCGGGTTGCTGCGCGGAAGCTGGAGCAACTCGATTCCGTTGACCTGCTTGAAGAATTAAGGATACCGCCGGGAAATAGGTTAGAGGCCTTGTCTCGCGATAGGAAGGGGCAGTTTAGTGTCCGGATTAACGAGAAGTACCGCATTTGTTTTGTGTGGACTGAAGACGGGCCAGATGCCGTGGAAATAGTCGACTATCATTGATCCTAGAGGTTTACCATGATTCGAGTACCAACACATCGCGAGCCGACGCACCCAGGAGAGATGCTCCTTGAAGAGTTTCTTAAACCGATGGAACTGTCACAGCGCGAACTTGCAGATGGAATCCGAGTGCCTTATCAGCGGGTCAACGAATTGATCAATCGTCGTCGTGGTATTACGCCCGCAACTGCATTGCGGCTGGCCAAGTATTTCGGTAACACACCTGGGTTCTGGATGAACCTGCAACTCCGGTGGGATTTGTATCAAGCTCAGCAGAGCGAAGCAGAAGCGCTAAGAACAATAAGACGGGTCAAGAAAGCGGGTTGACGACCATACTCGAATGCAACGGCCTTCTAACACTGCCACGAAGCTGCCGGTCCGTTCTGTCACGGCCATTGCTTTCGCAAAATCCACGCCAGGCCATCCCGCAGCTTTGCGGAAACGTTATATTCGCGGACGACATTTGTCTCAGGCCGGATTTCGAATCGAGTCTGGCAACTATGGAGGGGGCTGACATGGCGTCGAAGGATCTCGTACTCCACTTAGCGGCATGCCTTGCAATTCTCGTGGCCCTAATCATTGGTTCGGTTGCGCTTGGCAGCGAAGAGCAGGTAAATTCCGTCGCGAACGGCGGTTTTGAAGCTAAACAAGGCGACGGAGACGACCCGGCCAACTGGAATGCAACACGCCCTGCTCTAATGAGAGAATACTTTTCGTTTGGTTGGGACAGCGAGACGTTCCATTCGGGTCAAAGATCTGCATCCATCTCCATTCGCGACAACCATCCAGACGTTCAAATCCACTATAATTGGAATCAGGCGCCGCTGGATTGCGAACCCGGTGACAGCTATGAGATCACGGGGTGGGTAAAGGCTCAGAAATTGACGGAGTCAGCCTTCTTGGCGGTGCAGTGTTGGGACCGTGGAATGAGGAAAGTGCTGGGATCCGCCAACACTGAACACGAAACCCAAGTGGTAGGGACGACCGGTTGGGTGCAAGTTAAGGCTACTTTCACAGTTCCTCTCGATACTTGGCGGGTAGTGATTCTCGCCGGTATCTCTGGGCATTCCAACCGTGGGGGCAAGGTCTGGTTTGACGATATTGTGATCGTTCGTGCCGCGGGCGACTAGGTGATAGGACGGAATATAACAAGTGCTTGCATCTGACAATAGCGTCTGTCACGTCTTGTGCTGGCGCACAACCCGCGCCAGCCACGCTTGCAGGTGAAGCCGACGTTAGGCCGACACGTGCTTGACATACCATATTAGGTATAGTATATATGTGAGATGTGGGAAATCTATGAACACCGAAAGCTTTCCCGACGCTTTGCTAGACTGCCTGACGATGTGCTCAAGCGCTACGAAAAATGGAAAGATATTGTCAGAATATCGGGCCCTGCTGGCTTGAGGTTGATCAAAGGGTTTCATGATGAGGCATTGCGAGGTAAGTGGAGGGGGTATCGATCATCACGGCTTGGAATTCAGTATCGTGTGATTTACATAGCTGAAGGACAAGAAGTGGCTGTCTACGTGGTCGAACTCAACGCCCACGATTACAGGAAGAAGTGATATGGTTATGAACAAGAACAACTATCGCAAAGCCCGCCGGCGCGTTGAAGTGTCCGTCGGGGAGTCTGTCCGGATAATCCGAGAGCTCCAGGAACTAAGCCAGAATCAGCTGGCCGAGTTGACCGGTATTCCGCAGTCGACCCTTTCCGGGATTGAAAACAACCGCATCAATTTGGGTGTTGAGCGGGCCAAGGTCATTGCCAGGGCCCTGAAATGTCATCCTGCCGTATTGGTATTTCCTGGTTGGGATTTAAGTGCTGAATCAGCCGCCTAACAATCGGCCGAACCAGCCAGCCGGCTGTCACGTGGCTTGCGTGGCAAGCCATGTTCCAGCTTCGGCTGCTGGTTTGCCTCCACGTTAGGAGGACTAGGCGATGCTAGCTCAAACGAGCGAGAAAATGAGGATGTTGAGCGTTACAGCCACTAGTGGTCTCGCGTTGTGTTGTGCGTTGTCTGCGCCACTTGCCCCGTTGCTAGCAGGCTCTGAGGGAGTCGACCCCAAGCCATCACGTCACGAACTAAAGGCGATCGAGAAGCGTGGAAAGCTGATCGTTGAGCTTGATCGTTTTGCCGCCAAGTCAACTGATGTCATGTACACCCAAGGTCTGGGGATGCCAGAAAGTGGACTGTACATATGCACCAAGGAAAAGACCGGACTCCAGTGTACTTTTGGTACTCCCCACATCGAATCGAAGGTGTTCACGGTCGCGTTCATTGTCAGAGAGGACCGTACTGAGGGGGACGTAGATCTGTTTCAGTTCCAGGTGCCGAAGGATGAACGAGGTTGGCTTGCTCAGGCAGCCGCCGCGATCCTCAAGGCGGGGTCGGTGTTTCCATTCAACGACGGGGCGGAGGCATACAACCACATTGTGGTTCCCGAACGAGACAACACGATCTCCGTCTATTTCATTCCGGCCACTTCACGTCACGACGTTCGCGTGATGGGGGCCGATGGGGTAGTACGAATCACCCCGGCTGGCGACACGGATATTCACAGATACCACCAGGCGCTCCTAACATTCGATGTCCCTCCGGACGCCGGAGAACTTACGGGAGGTGCACACACGCATACTCTCCTGTCGGCCCCAAATCCGCTCGATGTCTACTACGCCATGACAGCTTCTGGCGGGGCTGAATACGTCCTCGGGGCGAATTGGGCGTTCGAAGTCGACAACACCGGAGCGATTCAGTCGCTGGGCAACACTGCAGCGTTCATCGAGAAACTTGAGGAGATCGCAAGCGATGAGTCAACTCAGGAGTGACGCCGCCTAACAAAGTTTTGCAGCTGGCGATAGGCTGTGCCGCCCGCAGCTGAAAACAACGTTAGGCCGACGAGGGAAGGGAAAACACCTAATTTCGCCCCTGATGATAGAATAGTCACATGTCGCCGACAGTTATGCGGTCCGGGCCATATCGGTTGTTCTTCTTCAGTAACGAGGCTGGGGAATCTGCCCATGTGCACGTCCAGCGCGACAGGATGTTGGCCAAGTATTGGCTCGATCCGGTCGTTCTGGCACGTTCCACGGGTTTCTCTCCGAGGGAGCTTCGGCTGATACAGGCCATTGTGATCGAGAACCAGGCGACACTCTTGGAGGCTTGGCATGAGTTCTTTACCGATTGAAATCCGTTCCCTCGCGAGGACTGTGGTCGTTTCCGACGACGAATTGACTGTCCAGCTTGCCGACGGTCGTGCCATCACCGTCCCGTTGGTATGGTTTCCTCGTCTTCTCGCAGCGAGCCCTGAAGCGCGCGGAAAGTGGGAACTGTTGGGTGACGGTGAAGGTATTCACTGGCCCGAAGTTGACGAGGATTTGAGTGTCGATGGTCTACTTGCGGGGAACCGTGCCAGAGGTGCGGCCTAACAATCCGCCCAAGCTGGCGGTTCGCCCTGTCATGCCCTTGCGGGCGCAAGGTCCGCGCCAGGCCATCCCGCAGCTTTCCGGAAACGTCAGACCGCAAGGCGAAAAGCTGTGTGAGATTGAGCATGCACGACCAGAAGAGCTACTGCATGAATTCTGAAGAAATCAGCAACTTTGCATTTCCCGTGGAGTACCAACGGTTCCACAAGGGCCAATTGTTCAATTATCAACTGAACCGGCCGTATTCCCTGGGGTATGCTCGCTTCGAGGACCTACAGGAGGCCGGAAAGAGGATTGAGTCGTTCAGTGAATGGAAAGTCGAGATGCTCCGGCTGGCGAAGGAGGCCGTTTCTGAAGACCGGCTGATGAACGCGGCGTTCTACTATCGGGCGGCCGAGTTCTACACCTTTCCCCACGATCCCGACAAAGAGCCTCTATACGACAGATTCTCTGAGTTGTTCTATCGAGCATTCGAGGATCATGGTATCGAGAGGATTCAGATTCCCTACGGTGAATCCTCGTTGCCTGCCATCGGCGTCATGCCTAGGGGCAGCCCCAAGGGGACCATCGTAATACATGGCGGTTATGACTCCTTCATCGAGGAATTCTACTCGCTCATGAGATTCTTTGCGACGTCCGGGTTCAGGGTTATCGGTTTCGACGGTCCTGGACAGGGGGCGGCACGGCGCAAGAGCGGGTTGCTCCTCGACTACCATTGGGAGAAGCCAGTGGGAGCGGTTCTGGACCATCTTGGTCTGGAAGGGGTCACGCTGATCGGCCTCTCCATGGGGGGATACTTCGCTCTCAGGGCGGCGGCTTTCGAGCCGCGGGTGGAGAGGGTCGTAGCGTCGGGACACGCCTTTGATTACCGCAAAGTGGCCCGGGCGCCTGCAACTTGGGTCATTCTGTTCTTCCGCGACCATTTGCGGGAGTTTACCAATAGGCTGTCGAAATGGAAAATTAAGAACGGCGGGATGGAGGCATGGAACATCAGCCACATGATGTATGTCTTCGGGGTCGACGAGCCGATGGATGCTCTAGATTGCGCCTTCCAACTCAGCGAGGAAAACCTCCATTCCGACCTGGTGAAACAGGACGTTCTGATCCTGGCCTCACAAGAGGACCACTTCATCCCTATCAGACTTCATAAAGAGCAACTGCGTCGCTTGACTTCCTCAAGGTCGGTAACGGACAGAGTGTTCACCAAGGAGGAGCACGCTCACAATCACTGCCAGTTCGGTAACGTCAGACTTGCCCTGAAGGTGATGCGGGAATGGATTGAAGAGAAGATGAAGCCATAGGCCGTATGCCGAAAGCGGCCTAACAAGCCGTTTGAGCTGCCAGCCTTGCTGTCACGCCCGCGGCGTCAGGGTTCAGGTACGATAGGGACCAGAGGCCAGAGCCACGGTCGCGCCAGCGGCTGCAGCTCAGCGACGATACGTTAGGCCGACCGGATTGTGGTTATTGATTGGCCCCGTTTAACTTCTTGCGCACTCGATTCAGATGAGGTGGTCATGCGAAATCCATTTGCCCGCGGCGTCGGCGGAGTCCTCAGCGCAGATATTGCAGTACCGGAGCATGAGCGGGAACTCAGCTTCTACTCACAGATCCTAACCACTGGGAGCGCCCCCCTTTGGCGTGACGATCTGACGAACAATCGCGGCACACCGGTCATCGGCTTGGGGGCACGCT
>CALZGZ010000205.1 GCA_945787105.1 uncultured Gammaproteobacteria bacterium | reverse complement strand
CTAAACGCTTCGGCGACTCCGCCGCCGGCGTCGTATGGTTGGACTGGGCGGCAACCCCTGGGAGTCAAGTCGAAGAGCGCCTCGGTGTATTGTGCCGCTGGGCCCTCGACGCCGAACGCGCTGGTTTGCGTTACGGGCTGCGTCTGCCCGACCTCGACATCGCCCTGGATTCGGGCCCACAGCATCTGCATCGGTGCTTGCGCTCGCTTGCCTTATGGGACCCCGCCGTTGTTTGAGTGGCGTAGCTATCGGCCGCCGGATCGGGCCCCGGATCGACATGCCGCGAACAGTCTGCTGTTGAGTGCGATGGCGGCTTTGGCGCTACACATACAGCGGCTACCGTTATGGTTGAGCCTTGGCGTATGCGGCTTGGTTGCGTGGCGCTTCCTGGTGGAGAACTACGGTTGGCGTCATCCACCAAGGTTGATTCGTTGGTGCCTGCTGCTGGCGGCGGTGGTTGCGGTGTTTAACAGCTACGGCACATTATTGGGCCGCGACGCGGGGACCAGCCTGTTGGCTCTATTGGTGGCGCTCAAGATCCTGGAGATCCGCTCGCTACGCGATTATTTCGTGTCTATTTTTCTGCTCTATTTTCTCACCCTCGGGGCGTTTTTGTTCTCACAGTCATTGCTCACCGCTGGACTGGCCCTGGCAGTGGCGGTGGTCACCACCGCGGCCCTGGTGAGACTCAGCCTTCCCAATGCGCTGCCGGCGTCGGAGGGGTTGCGGCTGACCATCGCGATACTGTGGCGAGCGGTCCCGATCATGGTGGTCCTGTATCTATTGTTTCCCCGCATCCACGGCAGCCTATGGGGGCTACCTGCCGATGCTTTCGATGCGCACACCGGATTGAGCGATACGGTGGCACCGGGGTCGATCAATCAGCTTTCCAGCAATGATGCGGTTGCGTTTCGGGTGGATTTCGCGGGCCAGAGGCCGCACGCACGACAACTGTACTGGCGATCATTAGTGTTGAGCCGTACCCACGGCACGACCTGGTCCCGGGCCCGAGACGCGGTCGCGAACAACACCAATATTTGGCCATACAGCGGTATCGGGGAGCCGATCGACTACACCATCGACTACGAGGCTACCGGCCGCCGCTGGTTGGTGGCGATGGACCTTCCGGCCACCGTTCCTGCTCAGGCCACCGCCCGGCCGGGGTTCATTCTCGAGGCGAAGCGGCCGGTACAAAAACGTTTCCAGTATGCGCTGCGGTCCTATCCGGCGCAAAGTGCCGAACCACTCGCCCCTGCGGCCTACGCGCACCATTTGCACACCCCGCGGCCGATGAGCCGGCGGGTCCAGTCGCTGGTCGATGCGTGGCAACGAGAACCCGATCCGGTGGGCGCGGTGTTGCGCTACTTTCATGAACAAGACTTTGGTTACACGCTCACGCCGCCGTTGTTGACAGGCGATTTCCTGGATGAGTTTTTGTTCGCGTCCCGTCGCGGTTATTGCGAACACTACGCCGCTGCCTTTGCGATGCTCATGCGCCACCTCGGCTTCCCGAGCCGGCTGGTGGTCGGTTATCAGGGCGGCGAGTGGAATAACGCCGGCGGCTACCTGGTGGTTCGCCAAGCAGACGCCCACGCCTGGGTCGAGGTGTGGCGCAAGCACCGGGGCTGGACACGGGTCGACCCCACCGCGGCGGTGGCACCGGAGCGGATCGAGCTGGGTATGACCGCATTGCAGGCACTGCTGGCGCAAGGCGCATTGCCGGGGGAACTTGAACCGGCCACGATCCGGGCCTTGCTCGAGGGCCGCTGGCTCGCGCGCCACTGGCGCCGCCTGGAGATGTACTGGGACGCGGCAAACACCGCCTGGAACCGCTGGGTGATGGCCTACGGCCCCGAGCGCCAACAGCGTTTCCTGCAGTCGCTCGGCTTTGATACGCCGTCGTGGGGCCAAGTCGCCGCGACCCTGATCATCGGCGTGGCCGTGTTGTTATTGGTGTTAGCCGCCACGCTACTGTGGACACGCGACAAACCGGATCCGGTGACCGCCGCCTACCAGCGTTTTTGCGCCAAGTTAAGAAAATCCGGGCTGGCGCGCCACGCCCACGAGGGGCCGCTGGATTTTTATCGCCGCATCTCGGCCGCGCGCCCGGACTTGGCCACCGACAGCGAACCGATCATCGCTCTGTACGTCGCGCTGCGATACGGAAATGTGGCCCGCGAGGGGTTGGTGGACCAACTCCGCGGGCGCGTGCGCCGTTTCAAGGCGGCGGGCCAATAAGGCCAGTATTAGCCCGTGTATTGCACCAAGGCGGCGAAACAAAGAGATAAACTGTTTTTGGCATTATGTGCCTATCCCGGCACTGGCTCGGTCTCGAACGCCTGCACTTGCGCTGCACTCAACGCATAGCTACGGCCATGCATTTCGCGCCAGCGCAGCGTCCAGCCGTCCGACCCTGCGCTTGTCCCCGCCTTGTCCCCACCTTGTCCGCACACAGCAGGGGAACTACGCGCAGGATCAAGTCCCTTCGCCAACATCCGGGATCCTCGGTGCAATATACGGGTTAGGATCGCGGGACCGTCGGGTTGGACCCGCTGCTATTTACCGATACAAAAAGCCGAGAAGATCCGGCCCAATAGGTCGTCGCTGGTAAACTTACCGGTGATCTCGGACACGCTTCGCTGCGCCAACCGCAACTCCTCGGCCAGCAAGTCGCCGGCCCGCTGTTCGACCAATAGCTGCTTTCCCATCACCACGCGGTCGCGGGCGAGCTTCAGCGCCTGCAGATGTCGGCGCCTGGCGATGAAGGTCGGCTCGCCACCAATTTCATAGCCCATACTTTGCTTGAGGTGTTCTTTTAAACACCCAAGCCCCGCGCCGGTCTTCGCTGAGATGGCCACTTCGATGGCCGCGGGCGTGGTGTCCGTCCCCGGTTTACGCCCGGACACATCAATCTTGTTGCGCACCAAGGTGGCCGGCACCCCCGGCGGCAGTTGTGTCATCAGACCCTGCAGATCAATGCTTTGGCTGTCGTCCACCACAACCAGCACGCGGTCGGCCTGCTGCATCGCGGCACGCGCGCGTGATACGCCCTGGTGCTCGACATCGTCGGCAGCGTCACGCAGGCCGGCGGTATCCAACAGATGTAACGGTAGCCCGTCGATTTGAATATGCTGATCAACGATGTCGCGGGTGGTGCCCGGCGTATCGCTCACGATGGCACGATCGACCTGCGCGAGTGCGTTCAGTAGGCTCGACTTGCCGGCGTTGGGGGGGCCGGCCAGCACAATACGCATCCCATCTCGTAACAGGCATCCTTGCTGGGCCGAGACCAGGACGCGGTCGAGCTCGACTAACAGATCTTCGATGGCGTCTTTGATATGTTGGTCGCCCAAAAAATCGACTTCCTCTTCCGGGAAATCGATCGCCGCCTCGACATACATCCGCACGCTGATCATCGCCTCCACCAACCGGTTCACGCGCTGCGAGAACTCCCCCTGCAAGGAGCGCATAGCAGACCGCGCCGCGGCTTGCGAACCGCTGTCGATGAGGTCGGCCACCGCCTCCGCCTGAGCAAGATCCAGCTTGCCGTTCAAGAACGCGCGCTCAGAGAATTCCCCAGGCCGGGCGAGCCGAGCGCCCAGTTCCAAAACACGGTTGACGAGCATGTCGAGCACCACCGGGCCGCCATGGCCTTGTAACTCCAACACGTGTTCGCTGGTGAACGATTGCGGCTTGGGGAAGTACAGCGCGATCCCGCGGTCGATGGCGGCGCCATCGGCACCTAGAAACGCACCATAAACCGCCTGGCGCGCCCGCGGCAGCCGACCGAGGATCGCGTTGGCAATGGGCGGGGCCTGGGGTCCGGACACCCGCACCACCCCGATGCCGCCACGCCCGGGGGGGGTGGCTATGGCGACGATGGTATCCGTCTCAGTATTCAAAAGGGGCGGCGGTTGGATCCAGACGGTGGCCTGGTAATCACGCGCGCGTGATTACGTGTTTTTGGCGCCGACGGTCCGGTTGATATACCACTGCTGGGCAATAGACAGGACGTTGTTGACCAGCCAGTAAAGAACGAGACCGGCGGGGAAATAGAGAAACAGCAAGGTAAATACCACCGGTAACGCCATCATTATCTTTTTTTGCATGGGATCCAGGGGCGATGGATTGAGCAGCTGCTGTCCCACCATGCTCGCCCCCATCAAAATGGGGAGCACGTAGTACGGGTCTTTTATCGATAGGTCTTTGATCCAAAAGGCCCATTCAGCCTGGCGTAGTTCGACGCTTTCCAGCAGCACCCAATACAGGGCGATGAACACCGGAATCTGTATCACGATGGGTAGACAGCCGCCGAGTGGATTGATCTTGTCTTTCTTGTAAAGCTCCATCATCGCCTGTTGCAGTTTTTGCTTATCGTCCCCGTAACGCTCCTTTAGGGTCTGCAGCCGTGGTTGCAACTTCTTCATCTTTGCCATCGACTTGTAGCTCGCGGCGGATAGAGGATAGAAGGCGATTTTGATCAATAGTGTCAAGATGATAATGGCCCAGCCCCAGTTGTTGACCAGCCCGTTGATGCGTTCGAGGATCCAGAACAAGGGTGCGGACAACGGCGTAAGCCAACCATAATCGACGCTCAGCACGAACCCCTCGCCTTGTTGTTTAAGGCGTTTCTGTTCCTTAGGACCGACGAACAGCTTTGTGCTCAATGTGCCGCGTTCGCCGGGTTTGACTATGGTTGGTGTCACAGTCTTGTAACCGATGTTATAGCGTGGGCCACCCGCGGTGTTGATGACCCGACTGTAGAACTGATAGGGCCCTTCCCGTTGCGGGAGCCAGGCGCCGACGAAATAATGCTGCAGCATCGCCACCCAACCGGACTTGACGTCCCGACTCAGGTCCTGCTCGGTCATATCGGCGAAGTCGATCTTTTCGTATTTCTCCTCGGGGGTATAGATCGCACCACCCAAATAGCTCGGGACCACGCCCAGGAAAAAGCTTCTCTCCGGCACGACATGGGTGCGCAGGAACTGCACATATAAGTACCCATTCCAGGTCTCCTTGGTTTGGTTGTCCACCAAATAGTCAATAGAAATGTTGTAGCTGTCGCGATGAAAGGTATACACCTTCGCGTATTTCACCCCATCCGGTGAGTTCCAGAACAGTTTGACCTCGAGACTATCCTTGCCAGGAGAGAGTTCAAACGAGGTATTTTCGGCGCTGAAGGTGGTCTTGTGATTGGGAAACTCACGGCCGCGCCCGATCAAGCCGGTTTGGCTTATGAACACATCCACGCCCTGTTGTCGAAGCAATTCAAACGGTTTGTCCGGTTGATCGACACTGACTGGGTACTTTAGTAACTCGACCTTCTTCAGGTCGCCGCCTAAGGTGTCGATGTGCGCACGGAATAAGTCGGTGGTAACCAGTATGCGATCACTAGTAGCAACGGCTTTTGGTTGGTCCGGCAATTCAGGAGGTTGATCGACAGCGGTGGGGGCTTGCGGCACATCACCGGCATCTGGTGATGGTGCCGATGTTTGCGCCGTGGCGGGGGGGGTGGTTGGCGGTTGTTGTTCCTCCAACCATTTCTGATAGATAAGGATTAACACGAAGGCCAGTGCAATAAATAACAGTCCGCGTTGAATATCCATTTACTGGCACTCCCCGGCGGTTGTATCAGACGGGCAGTGATCGTTATCGGGCACCGGGTCGACGCCACCGGCGTGGAACGGATGACAGCGCGACACGCGCCGTAGGGTCATCCAGGTACCGCGAGGCAGACCAAATCTTTCAATGGAAGTCATCGCATATTCTGAGCAAGTCGGGTAGAAGCGACACCGCTGGCCGAGTAGCGGGCTCACCGCATAGCGGTAGGTGCGGAGCATTCCTAGCACGAATCTACGCATGAATTTTCCAATAAAAACCAGATGTTATCGAGCATACTGAGAGCTTCGTCAAGCGCCAGGCGGTCGGCGCCGGGTCGTACCAATACTATTACATCCATACCGTTTATCTGTGGCTTGCGCAGTCGAAACGATTCGCGAATAAGACGTTTTAAACGATTACGCACAGTTGCCTTGGTTGACACTTTTCTAGATACGGCGAGACCAAGTCTAGGATATTGCAGATTATTGGGAGCGGACGCGGCTTCAAATTTTCCTACGCGAATACGCTGGCGGAATTTCAACACCCGTGTATAGTCGCATTGTCGGTGCAGTCTAAAATTCTTTGGCAGCTGATACCGCGCCACGCAGACTCTTTACCTAAGCGGTACTTAAGCACTCAACTGACTGCGTCCCTTAGCACGCCGTGCATTGATCACAGCACGACCACCTTTGGTTCGCATCCGCGCGCGAAAACCGTGGGATCGTTTACGCTTAACTTGACTAGGCTGGAAAGTACGTTTCATGGTAAAAATAAATTTGATGACAGAGTTGATTCATTATCGATAGAACTGCGACCACCGACACGAAAAAGGGCGAGCAAACTTAAAAGGTTTACCAACAAGTGTCAACTAAAACAGCGATTTATTGACACGACCATAAAGCGACAGGTCCACGCCGCATATTAATTAACACAAGGCGTGAGATGCGAACACCAGGAGAGGATTTCAACTTGGCAAATTCTATGATTTGGAACAAGTGCTTGAATCACTTGGAGGATGAGCTGACGCCACAACAATTTAACACGTGGATACGCCCACTTCAGGCGATTGAAGATACAGCGACGTTACGTTTGCTGGCCCCGAATCGGTTCGTGATGGACTGGGTAAAACAGAAATTCATGGGGCGAGTTGACAAACTCGTGAGTGATTATAGTCAGGAGAATATTACCGTTTGTCTGGAAATTGGCAGTAACCGGCAGGTGGAATTTGCCGGGACCAAACGCGAGGACGCGAAACCAAGCACCAAGATAAGTAACTATGGAACCAAGTCGCTCAATGCGGCGTTTACCTTCGAGAACCACGTAGAAGGTAAATCCAATCAGCTGGCGCGGGCGGCTGCGATCCAGGTCGGCGAGAACCCAGGCAAAGCCTACAATCCGCTGTTTATTTATGGCGGGGTTGGACTCGGCAAGACCCATCTGATGCAAGCGGCTGGAAATTTGATAGTGAGCCGCAACCCAGGCGCGTCGGTTGCATACGTGCATTCTGAACGTTTTGTCGCCGATATGGTGCGGGCGTTGCAGCGCAACGCGATCAACGATTTCAAGCGGTACTATCGCTCACTCGATGCGTTGCTCATAGACGACATCCAGTTCTTCAGCGGGAAGAACCATTCTCAGGAGGAATTTTTTCATACTTTCAACACCTTAACGGAAGGTCAAAGGCAAGTTGTTATCACTAGTGACCGGTTCCCGAAGGAAATTACTGGGGTTCAAGAACGGCTCATCTCACGCTTTGGCAGTGGCTTAACGGTGTCAATAGATCCACCGGAGTTGGAAACAAGGGTGGCAATATTGAGCAATAAAGCGCACAAAAAGGGTATTCAGATCGACGACGAAGTGGCATTTTTTATCGCCCGACAAGTGCGCTCCAATGTGCGTGAACTTGAAGGTGCATTACACCGCATTGTCGCGAGTGCTCGATTCACCGGTCGAGCGATAGATCTACAACTGGCAAAAGACGCCCTGAAGGACTTAATGGTCTTTCAGGAACGTAAAGTCACCATGCAAAACATACAAAAGACGGTAGCGGCGTATTACAAGATGCGGTTATCAGACCTACACTCAAAGCGGCGTAACCGGCAGATTACTCGCCCTCGCCAGATTGCGATGGCGCTCGCGAAAGAGCTCACTAACCTTAGCCTCCCCGATATCGGCGACGCATTCGGCGGCCGTGACCACACGACGGTGCTGCATGCATGTCGAAAAGTCGACGAACTACTCAAAAACGATGCAAAAACCAAGGAAGATTATGACAATCTGCAAAATCTACTTGGTCGATGAACACCAACGGTAAACTAACCGAACAACTTGTGGATAACTCTGCACACAGTGAAACTTGTCCTTATCTGGCTAGACTTTTCCACCGTACGGGGCTCAACTCCTAATAGTTACCCACAGAGAAGCACTATTTATAATATATTGATATTAATAGGATAATAATACTTATGCACATAATAATTGCATAGTAATATTCATTTTAATAGTTTAATTTTATTTTAACTAATGAAACTAAGCATAGAACGTGATCGTTTACTAAAGCCTCTGAGTCAAGTCAGCAGTGTTGTTGAACGTCGTCAGACATTGCCCATATTAGGCAATGTCTATTTGCGATTTGATGATCGTAGCTTAGTGCTGACCGGTACGGATCTTGAAACTGAGGTAACCACGCAGATTGATAATGTAGATGGTGGTGATGGCGAATGCACAGTGACCGCGCGCAAGTTCTATGACATTTGTCGCGCGTTACCGGAGGACGCGGTGATTGAGTTGGAGGCGACCGGTGATCGGGTGCAGATTAAGAGTGGCAAAAGCCGTTTTTCACTGCAAACCTTGGCCGCGCCCAATTTTCCGCGTCTAGAAACCGAGCGATGGGATTGTGAATTTAAGGTAGAACAAGGAAAGTTAAAGCAACTAATTGATAATACTGCGTTTTCTATGGCGCAACAGGATGTGCGTTATTACTTGAACGGATTGTTATTGGAAACTGAAGTGCAGACATTACGGGCGGTGGCGACGGATGGTCATCGACTTGCGATGTCGGAAATCGGGATAGAGGGTGATGCGGGTGAGTCACGACAGCTAATCGTACCGCGGAAGGCGGTATTGGAGCTGGGTCGTTACCTGGAGGAAAGTACTGCAAGCGCAACCGTGGCGATGAATCCCAATCACATTTGCGTTAAAGTTGGACCACTCGTGTTTACGTCAAAACTAATTGACGGGCGATTTCCGGACTATGAGAAGGTGATACCGAAGAATTTGAGCACGCACCTGGAGATTGAGCGGGGCGAGTTGCACGACATTTTGGCACGCGCGGCGATATTAACTAATGAAAAGTTCAAGGGAGTACGGTTGAATCTATCTGCCAAGCGGTTGGTGGTGAGTGCAGTTAATCCTGATCAAGAAGAGGCCAGCGATGAAATGGTGGTAGATTACGAGGGAGGGGCGCTCGAAATAGGGTTTAACGTAGGCTATCTCATGGAAGCACTGCGGATTTTAGGCGGTGAGAAGGTTGATCTAGGTCTGCAAGATCCGAACAGCAGTTGTACAGTCAGAGCGCCCGGTGACGAATCTACCCTATATCTGGTAATGCCGATGCGATTGTAGGTTCCACGTGGAACATTGGCGCCGCACGGATGTTCCACGTGAAACACTTGTTGCCGAAGCACTTGTTGCCATCATCCCGATGCCCCGTGCGTATCGACCGGTTATGGTAAAATGTTCGGTTTTTCAAACACTAATCTAATACAGCTATGGCCCTGCCATCGACCTACGATTCAAAGAGTATCAAAGTCTTAAAAGGCCTAGATGCGGTCCGTAAACGACCCGGCATGTATATCGGGGATACCGATGATGGGTCTGGGTTGCATCAGATGGTGTTCGAAGTCGTCGATAACGCAATCGATGAGGCGCTAGCAGGGTTTTGCACCGAAATTCACGTCACCATCCATGCTGATGGTGCGGTGACCGTCACTGACGACGGCCGTGGTATTCCGACCGGGGAGATTGCCGAAGAAGGGCGATCCGCTGCCGAGGTAATCATGACCGTTCTGCATGCCGGCGGCAAGTTTGATCAGAATTCTTATAAGGTCTCTGGCGGCTTACACGGTGTGGGCGTATCGGTGGTGAACGCCTTGTCGGACTATCTAAAGTTGACGATTAAACGTAATGGCGGCGTGCATTTCCAGGAGTACCACTTAGGCGTACCGGTTGCGCCGCTGGCCGTTATTGGAACCACCGACGATAGCGGCACCGAAGTCCAATTCAAGCCCAGCCCCAAAGTCTTTACCGATATCGAGTTTCACCATGATTTATTGGCGAAGCGTCTGCGTGAACTATCGTTCTTGAACTCCGGGGTACGTATCACGCTGCGCGACGAACGTATCGATCGGGAAGACGTGTTTGAATACCGCGGCGGCATAGCCGCCTTTGTAGAACACCTTAACCGAAAAAAAGTGCCTTTGCATCAGGGGGTTATATCGATTTCCGGCGACCGTGCCAAGGTCCATATCGAACTTGCCATGCAGTGGAACAACTCCTATCAGGAGAACATTTTCTGTTACACCAATAATATCCCGCAACGCGATGGTGGCACCCACTTAGCTGGTCTGCGCGCGGCCATGACGCGCACGCTCAATCAATACATCGACAAATCGGGTCTTGCCAACCGCGCGAAGGTATCCGTCGCCGGCGATGACGCCCGAGAGGGCCTCACCGCGGTGTTGTCCGTCAAGGTGGCGGATCCGAAATTTTCATCCCAGACTAAGGAAAAACTCGTGTCCTCCGACGTCAAAGGCATAGTCGAATCAGTGGTCGGGGAAAAACTCAGCGATTACTTGCTTGAGAATCCTGCCGATTCGCGGCGTATTGCGAGCAAGATTATCGACGCCGCGCGCGCCCGCGAAGCGGCACGCAAAGCCCGCGAGATGACGCGGCGCAAGGGCGCCCTCGACGTAGCCGGGTTACCGGGTAAGTTAGCGGATTGCCAAGACAAGGATCCGCGATCTTCAGAATTGTACTTGGTTGAGGGAGACTCGGCCGGCGGCTCGGCGAAACAAGCTCGCGATCGACGTTTTCAAGCGGTGTTGCCGCTAAAGGGCAAAATCTTGAATGTCGAGAAAGCGCGCTTTGACAAGATGCTCTCCTCCGAAGAAGTCACCACTTTGATTACTGCTCTCGGTACCGGCATTGGTAAAGATGACTTTGATATCAATAAGTTGCGCTACCATCGAATCATCATTATGACGGATGCCGATGTTGACGGCTCACACATTCGCACCTTGTTGCTGACGTTTTTTTACCGTCAAATGCGGCAACTATTGGAGCGCGGTCATATCTATATCGCGCAGCCGCCTTTGTACAAGGTCAGCCGCGGTAAGAAGGAGTATTACATCAAGGACGACCAGGCACTGCAAAACCACCTGTTGGAGATCGCCCTGCAAGATGCCGCGTTGTCTAGCAGCCCCGGGGATATCACCATCAAGGGTGCCGATCTCGACGCCTTGTGCCGGGAATATCTCTCGGTAGAGTTGGTGATCAAACGGCTGACCCGGCGGTACGACGAACACCTATTAAGAACCCTGGTTTTATTTCCAGTAATTGGTGCTGCGGTATTAGCCGACTCAGCGGCGTCGGCCGCCATCGCTGCGCAACTGCAGGCGCGGCTGAACGATACTGCGCCGACGTCGGTTCGCTACGAAGTGAGTATTGCAGAAACCGTCGACGATGGTTTGCGCGAATTTATCGTTACCCGCAGCTGGCACGGTTCGGTGTCCCAAACGGCCATTGATTCGGAGTTCCTCACCACCAATGAATATCAGTCGATGTACACCCTGGGCGAGCGGTTACATGTGGCAATTGGCGAAAGCGCAGTAATTCACCGTGGCCAACATCATCATGTTGTGCCGTCTTTCGGTGAGGCCGTCGACTGGTTGATGACGCAGGCGCGCAAAGGATTGAGTTTGCAACGTTACAAAGGACTGGGAGAAATGAATCCGGACCAGTTGTGGGAAACCACTATGGAGCCTGCTAATCGCCGCTTACTCAAGGTCGCCATTGAAGACGACGTGACCTCCGATGATACGTTTACGATATTGATGGGCGATCAGGTCGAACCGCGACGCCAATTCATCGAAAAAAATGCCTTTACCGTGATCAACCTCGATGTCTGAGAAAATTCGAGCGGCGAACTTCTGTAAACTTCGCCCAACCTCTGTCATCATTAGTGTAACGTGCCCGGAGTGGAAAGCGTGAACGCAGGGATCTCCGCGTCAAACTTGGTCCCGTCGTCGGCCACCATCTGATAACTGCCCCCCATCGTGCCGACTGGCGTCTCGATGGCGGTGCCACTGGTATATTGGTAGCTCGCCCCCGGCTGT
The DNA here is from genome assembly GCA_945787105.1 of uncultured Gammaproteobacteria bacterium. GTDB lineage: Bacteria > Pseudomonadota > Gammaproteobacteria > Arenicellales > JAANXG01 > CALZGZ01. The sequence goes on along the minus strand of CALZGZ010000205.1, from coordinate 14,649 downwards.
AACCGCGGTTTCTCGCCAACGACCCCATCGCCGCGGACCTCCTGCACCCGATTGTTTGCGTCGGTAATGATCCAGTGCCTAGTAACGAGTTGTACCGGCACCGATCCATCGTTGGTGATGGTGACCGTGTAGGCAAACACGTATCGATTGGCGTGCGGATCGGACTGTGCCTCGATGTACGTGGTCTTCACCGCAATGTTGATCTGGTATTTGGGTATCTCAACCGTCATAGTGTGCAGATATTAACAAACACTGGCACCTAAGCGCGCATCTAGCTGCGCATTTCTCACCAGGCGCGCCGCCCGCGATTCATGACTGTGCACCGAGTAAACCCGCAGCGTGTCTTCCAACAAACGGCGACATTGTTACTTGGCAAGAATAGCGGCGCGACTATCCCGTCCCTGGCTGGTTCGCACACATCTGCGCTTGGCCTGCACGAGTCCTGCGCCGGCATCCGGGTGAGCAATGTGGGCTAGCATTCTTGGCAAGAAACCGCCGTCAATTCGACCGGCCTTTTATCCACACGCGCAGCGGTAAGGCTATTCCCCCAGACACAACCGCTATCCAGGCAGATCACGTCGCCTACCTGACACGCACCTAAAGTCGACCAATGGCCGAACACCAGCAATTCGCTGCTCGTGCGCGGCCACGTATACCACGGCCTTAGCGTGGTCGGTTGGGTTCCCGGTGGTCCGGTATATGCAAGATCAATGCGCCCCTCATGGTCACAATAACGCATGCGTGTAAATACGTTGGTGATGAAGCGCAGCCGGTCCCATCCGGTCAATGAATCACGCCAACGGCGCGGCGTGTCTCCATACATGCGGTGTAAAAACGTGACGCTGTCTTCAGAACCGAGTGCGTCTTCGACCTCGCCGGCGAGCTCCGCGGCCTGCGTGAATGACCACTGTGGCAGCAGGCCGGCGTGGACCATCGACACGTTAAGAACTGGATCTTCTAGGAACAGCGGGCAGGAGCGCAGCCAGGTCAGCAACTCATCGCAATCGTAAGCGTCCAAAACTGGATTTAAGGTATCCCGTCTCCCCCGTGGCCGTGCGCCGGCCGCAACCGCAAGCAGGTTGAGATCGTGATTGCCGAGCACGACCTTGGCAGCGTCTCCGAGCGTCCTGACAAAACGCAGCACCTGCAACGAGTCCGGGCCGCGATTAACCAGGTCACCGACAAACCAAAGCTGGTCATGCGCGGAATCAAAGCGAATCCGGCGCAATAGCGCTTTGAGCGACCGGTAGCAACCCTGCACATCACCGATCGCATATACCGCCACCGCCGATCAGCTCCGCCGCAGCATTTGCGACACAGTGTGTGTCCCCTTTAGTAGCGCGTCCGCGATCCCCGGTTCGCTGGCCGCATGGCTCGCTTCGGGCACCACCACCAGTTGTGCCTTGGGCCAGGCGCGATGTAATTGAAAGGCATTTTCCAGTGGACAAACGATGTCATAGCGTCCATGTACAATGATCCCGGGAATGTCGGCCAATCGGTAGGCATCACGCAATATCTGGTTTGGAGACAGAAAACTGTCGTTGATAAAGTAATGCGACTCAATTCGGGCAAGACTCAATGCGACGTGGGGTGTGCCGAAAAAATCTCTTACGGTGCCGCTGGGATGCAACGTAACGCAGCGTCCCTCCCACAGAGACCATGCCTTTGCCGCCGCCATGCGTGCGAGTTCGTCATCTCCGGTGAGGCGTTCATAATATGCATGCAGCAGCCGGTCGCGTTCGGATGCTGGAATTGGCGCGATGAAATCCTCCCAATAATCCGGGAAGATCCGGCTGGCGCCTTGTTGATAAAACCAATCGATCTCGTGCCGTCGGCACAGAAAAATCCCTCGTAGAATGAGGGCCAACACTCGGCTTGGATGGGCTTCCGCGTATACCAGGGCCAATGTTGATCCCCACGAACCTCCAAACAACACCCACCGTTCTATACCGAGATGTTCACGGATCTGCTCAATGTCAGCCACAAGATGTGGCGTGGTATTGGCTTGTAAGCTCGCATGGGGCCGTGACCTGCCCGCACCACGTTGATCGAATAACACGATGCGATAAATTTCTGGGTCGAAAAAGCGGCGATGATACGGTTCACACCCAGCGCCGGGACCACCATGTAAAAAAAGCACGGGTAGCCCATCAGGATTGCCACACTCCTCCACATACAGCTCATGAGGTGGGCCGACGGCGAGATGAAAGCTCTGATTCGGCTTAATTTCCGGGAATAGAGAGCGCATGGACCAGGACTTTACAGAGTCGGTTCATCCAGGGGCGGTTCGCCGTCGTAAATGAGGTCCAGTCGTTTTTGCCGGTAACTCTCACGCGAAAATAGATAAGGATCCAGCTGCATGTCCAGTAATCTTGTCGCCCCGAGTAATTGGGAACGGAAATCGATCACATCGATCGCGACCAACGCGACACGAGCTTGTCTATCATCCAACGCCAACCTTGGGTCGGTAAAATAGTAGTAAGGAAGCAGCCCAAAGGCATCGCGCACATTACTGGGCCCGAGAAACGGCAACACCACGTACGGTCCGGACGGGACCCCCCACACCGCGAATGTCTGACCAAAATCTTCCTGATTGCGCTCTACGCCAACTTTGGCGGCGACATCGAACAGGCCGACGATGCCTAATGTTGAATTAAGCAAAAACCGGCCGCTGTCCGAGATCGCCTGTAGAGGCTTGCCCTGCAACAGGTCGTTGACTATTGTGGTCGGTTCCAAGAGGTTGCGAAAGAAGTTACCCACACTGCGCCGCACAGGTCGTGGGGTGACCCGGCGATATCCCTTGGCGAGCGGCTTGATGACCAGCCGATCAACCTCGTCGTTGAATCTGTATATCGTCCGGTTGAATCCTTCCCACGGATCGTGTCCGTTCACCTGCTCTTGCTCCGCTTCCCCGGTGTGTGGGCCCTTATTGGACAGGGTGGTGCATCCGGCGGCGAAAACTGTCAACGATAGCACCACAAGCGCTCTGGTCATTTGATATTGGCCCATTGATCTATACCAAGCCTGGCGCGGCCCCCTAGCCCACATACTGCCCCAAGCACCTCGGATGATGGCGACCGGACTTGTGCTGCGCGTAGTTCCCCTGCTGTTCCCCTGCTGTGCGGGGACAAGCGCAGGGTTGGGCGGCTGCACCCCCGCGAGAACGAAATGCATAGCCGTAGAGATGGGTTGGGTAAAGCGCAAGTGCAGGCGTTCGCGACCGAGCCAGCGGCGGGATAGGCCCGACCGCGGGGACCCAGCGTGGCATCGAACATTGGCCGAATTCGTTATTTCAAACATGTTGTTAGCTCTTCTTTGCGCTGCCTTGGTGCACTATGCGACTAGTGTATCAGTGTTCTGTACTTTGCGTCTGCTGTGACCCAAGGCGGTCATTGTCACAAATCCGCGCGGCGACTTTTCAACGCGGCGTTAGCTGAGGATATGTCGATTGAGATGCTTGCTGCACACGATGCAGGGACAGGCGCGCAGGGCATGCGTAGCACCTCGACACTGTTGTCGTTACTGATGTGATCAGTTTAAGATCGAATACCGGTTTCGGTCGGCGAGGCTGCGTCGACAACCAAAGTTCGTCGAACCCTGGGCGCCGCATCGCAAACAAGATAAAGTCACACCTCCGCCAACTAATCGGAGAATGCTTATGAATTGGGCAGAAGAATCTGAAAAGATTTTAAAAACTTGGGCAGATACCCAGGAGCAACTATGGAAATCATGGGCGCCGCCGACGACCAGCGAATCACCCGAGGACGCGTGGAAACGCGGGTTGGAATTATGGCAACAGTCGATTCGGCAGACCTTGGATGCACAGTCCGAGGCGATGAAGATGTGGGCGAGTCTGGCCCAACAAGGGGGCGCAACGGCGCCGGAATTCAGCCGCTATTTTCCCGCCCTTCAGGATATGTTTGGGCAGTGGTCGGCAGCCCAACAGCAGCTCTGGGGCCAGTGCGTGGAGACGCTGAAAAACATCGACCCGGGCAAACTCAACGAAACCTGGCAAGAACAAGGCGATGAGTTGATACAACAGTTCTCCGAATCGACCCAAAAGATGATGGAAGCCCAGCAACAAACAATGGCGCAATTCTTGGAGGCCTTCCGGTCCTAACCTGGGCGCGCGACTTAAGATGGCCTACGACGCGAGAAGAGTTAACCCGTATATTGCGCCACGGTGGCCCGCCGCTATGCTTGGCAAGCGATACGAAGCAGCGAATGGCGCTATGTCATGGAAGACACGCGCCGCGCCGGTTCGGTGCAGACCATGAATAGGAACGGGACGATCCCGCTCCCGGCTCGGTCGCGAACGCCTGCGCTGGCGTTCCACCCAACGCATAGCTACGGCTATGCATATTGTTCTTGCGGACGTGTAGCCGCCCGACCCTGCGCTTGTCCCCGCCTTGTCCCCGCACAGTAGGAAACAGGGGAACAGCAGGGGAGCTCCGCGCAGCACAAGTCCGTCGCCATCATCCGGGGTCCATCTATGCGGGCTGCGTGCAATGGGTGGCACCAAAATTATGGTCGGCCCAGCCGCGCCGACGTATAACCCCACGCGATTCCCAGCAACAGCCCTGTGGTATGCGCCATATTGGCAATATTGCCGACGACGCCGAGCCAACAAATGACGAACCAACCCAGCATCATAACGACAATGTGCTTGTGCAGCCCCATGCCGAAACGCGGATTGAATCGGCCCTGCATCCAAATATATCCCAACAGGCCGAATACCACACCGGACATCCCGCCAAAAGCTGGACCCTGATAAAAATATTGCGCTAGGTTAGAGGATATCCCCAGCACCACCACCATGGTGGCGAGATCCACTGCGCTCAATCGATTTTCCAACGCCCCGCCAAGTTCCCATAGCCAGAGCATATTAAATACAATATGGACAATGCCGATATGTATCAGCACCGGTGTCAACAGGCGCCAGAATTGCCCGGACCGGATTTCCGGCAGGATGACATCCACGCGCTCGGAGATAAAAAACGGCCGTAACAGCTCGATCTTTTCGCCGAAGCCTGACACCAAGGCCAGGCTCACGCACAGCACGATTAACGAAGTGGTAAGGGGGGGCGCTCTCACGGGTCGTAATGCGGGTAAGCCTAACCCGTATCGTGCACCAAGGATCTCGGACGACGGCGACGCGACTTGTCCTGCGCGACGTTGCCTGCTGATCCCCTGCTGATCCCCTGCTGTGCGGGGACAAGGCGGGGACAAGGCGGGACAAGCGCAGGGTCGGGCGGCGGCACGCCCGCGAGAGCGAAATGCATAGCCGTAGCTATGCGTTGAGTGAAGCGCCAGTGCAGGCGTTCGCGACCGAGCCGGCGCCGGGATAGCTCCAACTGCGGGCACAAAACGTGGCAACGAACGTTTCTCGAATTGGTTATTTCAAACACCATTAGCTCATTGCAGTGCTGTCTTGGTGGACTACGCGGGCCATGGGGTGAGGTCGACAGCATCCGCTGCGGCCACCATGCATATATTTGTTGTAACCTGGCCACGCTAGCAAAAACTGTTTCGAAAGCCAATAATATTGATAATTGGTTGTTTATCTAAGGCGCTAGCCTAAACTTCTTGTCGAGATCCGTTGTTGCCGATTTCTTATCGCCGCGGCATGACCTGGTGCGGGGCCTCAGTGAATTGAGCACAACAATTCAATAGAAAATTTCGTCATACATGCTTTCACATACGGCGGTTTTTACGCGACTGGTTCGCGACCACATGGGGCCGGCACCGGTAACAGTACCGGTGGGCACGGCCTGTGAAGACGCGGTGCGTCGCATGCGTGACGCGAAGGCGGACAGCATCGTCGTTGTCGACGGAGACGGTACCCCCGTGGCGATCATTACCGAACAGGATGTGGTTCGGCGGTTGACGTTTCGTGTTCCGCGCGACACCCCCGTGGATCACGTCATGACTGCGCCACTGCAGACTATTCGTGACGACGAGCTTCTCTATCATGCGATTGCCCAGATGCGGCGTGGACGCCTGCGGCACATGCCGGTGGTGGACGCACATGGCGGGGTCGTCGGGGGACTTCAGCTGCACCATGCGTTGGCGATGGCCGCGCAACAAATGGTCAGTCAGATTGACATCCTGACCCACTCGGAGACTGTTGAGGGGATGAAACATACCAAGCAGGCGCAAGTGGAAGTCGCGAAACAACTTTGCCACGACGCGGTCCCGGCGCCGGAGGTGCAAGCACTAATATCACGAATCAATATTGATCTGTATCGGCGCATTGTCGACCTATGCCTGCGGCAAATGGCGGGCGATGGTTGGGGTGCGCCGCCGGTGGACTTCGATGTAATCGTAATGGGCTCCGGAGGCCGCGGCGAAAGTTTCCTGTATCCGGATCAAGACAACGGCTTCATCTTAGACGACTATCCCGATGATCAACATAAGATCATCGATCCTTGGTTTATAGAGCTTGCAGACCGCATGACCAAGGCCCTGGATCAGGTGGGGTTCGACTACTGTCGCGGTAATGTGATGGCAACCAATCCATTGTGGCGAAAAACAATCTCGCAATGGCGCCACCAGATTCGTCGTTGGGTGGGCAAGGGCGCCGGTACGGCATTGCGGCTCGCAGACATTTTTTTTGACTTTGTCCCTGCCCACGGCAAGGGCGCCTTAACCGCCGAGCTTCGCACATTCGTGACCGGCGCCGCGCGGCGCCCGTTCTTTTTACGTGAGATGTTCAAGCAAGACGAAGAGCACGAGGTTGCGCTAGGTCCGTTTAATCGCTTGTTGATCGACAAGCTAGACGGCCCCAACAAGGGGAAGCTGAATCTAAAGATGACCGGCACCTTACCGTTGGTGGGGGCGGTACGAATTGCCGCTTTGTCCAATAGTGTCGGCGTGACCTCAACCTTGGGTCGTGTCGCCGCGTTGTATACGCATGGGGCGCTGTCTTCCGACGAGCAGGACTATCTTTCCGGCGCGTTCAGACATATCACTAACTTGTTATTTCGTCAGCAGTTACGGGACTACGAGACCAGAGCAAAAGTCGGTAATCACGTGGCGGTGGATGCGTTGTCGAAACGTGAGCGAGACATGCTGATAGATGGTTTCAGGGCAATCAAGGAATACCGCAACCGATTGCGTACAGCACTAACCGGCAATGTTTTTTAACCGCCTGGCAATAACCAATGTCAGCAGTGCATGCGCGTTTCTATTGTTGAGTCACGGACAGCCAATACTGTAAAGACCCCCGCGAATCGTGACCTAAGTAGAAAAACCACGACCTCCAAGCAGGTGCGCGGTGAATCATAGATCCATACCCTCGAGCCGATATCCAAATATCATTAAACATCCTGTTTTGCCCGAGCCTCGCGGGCCGTATACTTAGACCTTGGCGGCGGTGCCGCCAGCGGTAACAGCCCCGGTACAGGCCGGATTCGTCACTTAAGTATTTGATCTAAGGAGAACGGCAATGTCCGAACACTTCAGAGATTACCTTATAGCGCTAGCTGATGATCCTAATTTGCTTGCTCGATACAAAGCCGACCCAAAGGACACCCTTCGGGACGCGGCAATTAGCAACGAAGAACGGCACGCCTTGTTGAGTGGTGATGTAGACCAGATCAGGGCCTTCTTACAAGGGCAAGACGTACCGGAACAAGTAACGAAGCTGATTGCAAATCTCTAGGCTGCAACAGCGACGCGTATCGGCAGCGCACGGGCAGAGAAGGACACGGGCGCCGACGCTATATCGGTGGTCAAGTTGGGAAGGGGACAAAGCATGGGACTAGCAAGTCGGAAGTCGCCGCGGGTGTATTCGCTAACCACTCGCGAGCCTGGCTGCAACGTTAGGCGTCTCCGTGATCAGTAGTCTCAGTTCTTGATCATGTCTGAAGCCATAGGAAAAAAGGTGCTGATCGTTGACGATGAGCCCAATATTGTCTTGTCGTTGGAGTTTCTGATGAAGAAGGCAGGATATTCGGTGGCGACCGCGGCCGACGGGGAAGATGCACTGGAGCAGATCAAGCACGCCGTGCCCGATCTGGTGCTCCTCGACATCAACATTCCCAAGGGCAACGGTTACGAAGTTTGTCAAGAAATTCGCAGTAATCCTGACTGCAAAGAGGTACGGGTGGTGATGCTAACTGCCAAGGGCCGTGACATAGAACGTGAGAAAGGGCTCGCGGTGGGAGCAGATGATTACATCACCAAGCCATTCTCGACCCAAGAGGTGGTTGACCTAGTTCACCGGTTGCTCCAGCCCGACGCCTGAGGCAGATGACCGCACGCAGCAAGTTCTGGTTGCTGCTGGCCACACTCCTGGGCGTGCAACTAATCGTCTTGGGTTTTGGGGCGTGGTGGCTAGAAACCCGACTGCAACAAAACATAGCAGCGGCGGAAGTTCTGGTTGTCCTTGCTGGACTCGGCATGGTACTCGCCACCGCCTTGGTCATAACCTGGATATTCCTGGATCGTTCGTTGCTGCAAGCATTGCGGGTACTGCGTCGCGGTGTGGGCATTATTACCCAAGCCAACCCACAGCACCAGCTGGAGATCCGCAGCCCCCACTTGCTCGATGATCTCCCGGATGCCATGCATGAGCTGGGCCTGGAGCTAGACCAGATCAGAACCGAAGTCGCTCAGGCGCTGATCAGCGGTGCAAAGAATGCCGAGGAGCAAAAGTCTCGCTTGGAGGCGGTGCTGTGTGAGCTCACCGAGGGGGTGTTCGTATGCGACGCGCGATGCCGCATTATCTTGTACAACCCGGCCGCGCAACGCATCCTTCGTAATCATGCGGCGCTGGGGCTGGGCCGGTCACTACACGATGTTCTTACCCGCGAGCCGGTGGAGCACAGCCTTGAAGTGTTGTCGCGGGCCATGGATCAAAACCGGGACACGAACGAGCCGGAAACTGAGTTCGTCTGTGCCACCGTTGACCAGGAGATGTTGCTGCGCTGCCGGTTGCGCTTGCTGTCAGCAGATATGGAAATTGAATCGGGTTTCGTCATCGCCTTTGATGACATCACGCGCCAAGTTCGGGCTCTTGGCCAACGCGATGATCTCCTGCGAAAAGTGCTGGAAGACAACCGCGGCCCGGTAGCGAATATTCGCGCGGCCGCAGAAAACCTAGTGACGCATCCGGATATGAATGTCGAGACGCGCGCCCGTTTTGAACAAATCATTGCCCAGGAAAGCGCGCGACTGAGCGAGCAATTGGATCGAGCCGGGGAGCGTACCCGAGCGCTGGTTGGAAACGAATGGCTAACAGGCGATTTGTATTCGGCGGATCTGTTAGGCGCCGTAGTGCACCGGTTCAAGCGCGCCGGTGATCCATTGGTGGTAATGACAGGAGCGCCGTTGTGGCTGCACGGAGACAGTCATTCGCTCATGCTCCTGCTCGAGCAGTTGATACGCCGAATCCAGACGGCCAGCGACGTGCGGGAGTTTGACCTGAACGTGCTGATGGGAGACCGCGGTGTCTATATCGATATTGTGTGGCAGGGTGACCCTATCGGCGAGTCCGCGCTTGCTAAGTGGTCGTCTGAACCGCTGATGAGCGCGGTGGGCGTATTAACCGTCAGTGATGTGATTGACATCCATGGTGGTCAGATCTGGAGCCAGCGGGCGCGCCGCCGCGGCTACTCTTTGATACGCTTGCCGGTACCGGTATCACACAAACAATGGGAGCTTCCTCGCGAAAAACTGCCACCGCGACCGGAGTTTTATGATTTCGGCCTGGCAAGCGAACCGTCGGACTTAGGGACGCTCGCCGAGCTACCGTTGGACCGTCTTACTTACGTGGTGTTCGACACCGAAACTACGGGCTTGAAACCATCTGCCGGGGACGAGATCGTGTCGATTGCCGGAGTTCGCATCGTCAGGAACCGGATCTTGACATCCGAGACGTTCGAACGGCTGGTGAACCCTAAAAGAAACATACCCAAACGCTCCATCCGGTTCCACGGTATCACCGACGACATGGTCAAAGACAAACCGCCGATCGAAGTTGCCATACCGCAGTTTAAGGAGTTCGTGGGTGATGCAGTGTTAGTGGCACACAATGGGGCATTTGACATGAAATTTATCCACCTCAAGGAAGCAGAGACCGGGTGCCGATTCGATAATCCGATGCTGGATACGTTGTTGCTGTCGGTGTTTCTGCATGATCACGTGGAAGACCATACCTTGGATGGAATCGCCAATCGACTCGGGGTCGAGATATCCGGACGCCACACCGCGTTAGGTGATGCACTGGTGACCGCGGAAATCTTTGTTCGCCTCTTGGACGTGCTGATTGAGCACGGCGTGACTCGCCTGAGCGAGGCACTGGAAGCGTCTGAGCGGGTGGTCACCATTAGAACCGAGCAAGCCCGCTTTTAGACTATGCACAACGGCGGACGGCAGACTGACCGCATCATCACGTTGGTGATAGTGGCCGCGCTTGCTTTCAATTACCCGTTGCTGAGTCTGTTCGGATCGTCGGCCCTGATCTTGGGTATACCGGTTCTATACCTGTACTTATTCGTCGCGTGGGCGGTGCTCATCGGTCTAATGCGTGCGGTAATGAAAAACCCGGGACCGAAACGTCGGAAACGCCATCTATCTTCGCAGCGACAATAAGCGATGTTAAATGAATGGGTTATTCTGGCAGTGTCCCTGGGCTATCTCGCCCTGCTGTTCGGAGTTGCCTACTATGGTGACAAGCGCGCCGATATGGGGCGTTCTATCATCAGTAATCCGTACATCTACACTCTGTCGATAGCGGTTTATTGCACCGCTTGGACGTTTTACGGAAGTGTTGGGCGAGCCGCGAGCACCGGCGTTGGCTTCCTTCCTATTTACCTCGGCCCCACGCTCATGGTCGCGATATGGTGGATCGTGCTGCGCAAGATCATACGTATCGCCAAGGTGCATCGCATCACATCAATCGCTGATTTCATCGGGTCTCGATATGGCAAGAGCGCCTTACTTGGCGGCCTGGTGTCGATTATCGCGGTGGTAGGCATCATGCCCTATATCGCGTTGCAGCTGAAGGCAGTGTCCACCAGTTTCAACATCGTGCGACGTTATCCCGACCTGCCGGTACTGGAGCACGCGACCGCGACGCCATTATGGAGCGACACCGCGCTTTACGTGGCATTGATGATGGCGGCGTTCACAATACTGTTTGGGACTCGGCACATCGACGTGGCAGAACGCCATGAAGGCATGGTAGCCGCAATCGCTCTTGAATCCCTGGTAAAGCTATTGGCGTTTTTGTCGGTGGGAGTATTCGTGACCTTTGGGGTTTTCGAGGGCCCCGGAGATCTGTTTTCACGCGCGGCGGCTAATCCCGAGTTGGCCCGCTTGATGAGCCTGGAAGGTGCTCCTGGCGGCGCCACCAGCTGGTTTTTCCTCACGTTTTTGTCAATGTTTGCCATCTTGTTCCTGCCCCGCCAATTTCAGGTGGCGGTGATCGAGAACGTCAACGAGGAACACGTCCGCAAAGCGGTTTGGTTGTTTCCCTTATATCTGTTCGTTATCAACTTATTCGTGTTGCCAATCGCGTTGGGTGGCTTGCTGCACTTTCCGAACGGCGACATTGATCCCGATACCTTCGTGTTAACGATACCGATGGCCGAGCATCAAGAGGCGCTGGCGCTATTCGTAATTCTAGGCGGATTGTCGGCGGCGACCGGCATGGTTATCGTCGCAACCATCGCGTTATCGACCATGGTCTGCAACGACGTGGTAATGCCGGTGTTGTTGCGTGTACAGGCCCTAGGCCTGACGCAGCGGCGGGACCTGGGCGGCCTGTTGCTTGGAATTCGCCGCGGCGCGATTGTCTTAATTCTATTACTTGGTTTCTTGTACTTTCGACTCATCGGCGAGTCCTATGCCTTAGCCACCATCGGGCTGGTGTCGTTTGTAGCGGCCGCGCAGTTCGCGCCGCCGATCCTGTTCGGGATCTACTGGCAGGGTGCGAGCCGCGCCGGCGCGCTTGCCGGCCTGACTGCCGGTTTCAGTGTATGGATCTACACACTCATGTTGCCCGCCTTTGCCAAGTCCGGCTGGCTGTCCACGGTGTTTATCGAACCTGGTCTATTCGGGCTGGAATTTTTGAAACCGTACCAACTGTTTGGACTGGAGGGCCTAGATCCGATTTCCCACGCGGTGTTTTGGAGCCTGCTGTTGAACGTCGGTGGTTTGGTCGGGGTATCGCTGTTCTCGCGCCAGAGCCCCATCGAGAGGATGCAGGCGGCGTTCTTCGTCGATGTTTTTCGCCAGGCAATTCCAAGGGGCGAGACGTATTTTTGGCGTGGCACGGCTACCGTGTCCGAGCTCTACGACTTGTGCGCCAGGTTCCTCGGCCTATCCAGGGCAACTGAAATTTTCACCGGGCATGCGCGCGAGCGAGGCGTCAAGCTGGAACGCGAGCTTCAGGCCGGTCCCCGGTTGGTAAATCTAGTGGAGCGCCAGTTGGCGGGGGTTATTGGTTCCGCCTCCGCGCGGGTCATGGTGTCGTCGACGGTGAAGGGTGAGGCGCTGAGTTTAGAGGACGTCATGCAAATCTTGGACGAGACCTCCCAAATGGTGGAATACAGTCGACAACTAGAGCAGAAGTCGGTTGCCTTAGAGGCGGCCACCAAAGAGTTACGCGCCGCCAACGAACGTCTGCACGAATTGGATCGCTTGAAGGACGAGTTCGTGTTCACGATCAGTCACGAGCTTCGTACCCCGCTGACATCGATCCGGGCGTTCTCGGAAATACTGCATAATAATCCGGACCTGGACGTTAAAAAACGAGACGAGTTTTTGGCGACTATGGTGAAAGAGACCGAGCGCTTGACGCGACTGGTCAACGAGTTATTGGAACTGGCGCGGATCGAAGCGGGCGGCATGGACTGGCGTATGGAGCAGTTGGACTTGCGCGATCTGGTGCGCGATGCGGTGGCTGCCGTCGGGCAATTATTCGCGGAGCGGAGAATTGCCTTGACCCAGGACCTCCCAAACCGGCCAATGATACTGGAGGGTGATCACGATCGGCTGATGCGGGTGCTGATCAACCTACTGTCCAACGCCAACAAGTTTTGCCGGCCAAATACTGGACGTGTCGTGGTGCGGTTATCTGAGATAGCGCAACAGGATTATCGATGCGAGGTCATTGACAATGGTCCTGGGATTCCAAACGAACATTTGCAGCGGGTGTTTGAGCGCTTCCACCAAGTCAGCGATCCAGACACAGGCAGACCCAAGGGTTCCGGCCTCGGGCTCGCTATTTGCCAACGCATCATTGAACATCATGGGGGGCGGATCTGGGCGAGCAGCGTCATCGGAGAGGGAACCACAATGGCGTTCGAGCTTCCACGCGTGGCGGACGCGCCCAGCGACCACACACAGGTTGAACAGGTCGGATAAGGAGCTTGTACCTCGGCGGGTATAAATCCTCAAGCTCCCAATCGAGGGCTACGACCACTCTAACGGCGCCTCGTCCATCAACGCAGCCTGTTCGCGCAGCGTGAGGATATGATCCTCCCAACACCGCTGGGTATTGAACCATGGGAATGCGCGCGGAAACGCCGGATCGTTCCAACGCTTTGCCAGCCACGCGTGATAGTGCAGCATGCGCAGCGTGCGCAGGGCCTCGACCAGGTGCAGCTCACGCGCGTCAAAGTCGTTGAATTGGGCATAACCGTCCAACAGCTCGTCCAAACGCGCGGTTTGATAGGCCCGGTCCCCGGACAAGAACATCCATAGGTCTTGTATCGCGGGACCGGTTCTGGCGTCATCCAGGTCGACGATATGAGGCCCTTTGTCGCCCCACAATATGTTCCCGCTATGGCAGTCGCCATGTAAGCGCAGACTACCGACGTCCCCGGCACGGTCGAAACAATAGCCAACGCGTTGTAAGACATCCTCGGCAATAGACCGATAGGGTGTTTCGAGCTCCGGCGGAATGAATCCTTTCTCCAACAGGTAACGGTAGGGGTGGGTACCGAAGGATTCGATCGTCAACGCCGGGCGGTGCGCGAACCCGCGCACGGCGCCGACCACGTGAATGCGTGCCAGAAAGCGGCCGAGCTGTTTCAGGTGTGCCGGGTTGTCCAGTTCCGGGGCACGGCCGCCATGGCGGGGAAACAGCGCAAAGCGGAACAACCCCTGGTAATGCAGCGTCTCCCCCGAGTCTAACCGCCACGGCGGGACCACTGGGATTTCCGCCGCCGCCAACTCCCAAGCGAATTCATGCTCTTCGAGGATCGCGGCATCCGTCCAGCGATGCGGGCGATAGAATTTCGCGATCATTGGCGGCGCGTCTTCCAGCCCCACTTGATACACCCGGTTTTCGTAACTGTTGAGCGCTAATAATCGTCCGTCACATTGAAAACCAACGCTCTCCACGGCATCCAAAATCTGTTCCGGCTGCAAGCCCTGATAGGCGCGGGCCGCGCTGCTTTTATCGATAATTTCGTGTGTGCCCGACTTAGCCCGCATATCGCACCAAGGAGCCCGGATGATGGCGAAGGAATCGGGCGGCTGGGCGCGGCGCTGGAGCGAAACGCATAGCCGTAGCTCTAGCCCGCATATTGCACCAGTCGGCCACCGGCCTTAACGGAGCTGATTGAAATACCGTTTGCATTTATAGAATCTTGCCCTTTTGGCCTGAGTACGTTTTGTATACGGCCGACGTCCTAT
>CALZGZ010000204.1 GCA_945787105.1 uncultured Gammaproteobacteria bacterium | reverse complement strand
GCCACATGGAATTCGCTGTAACCGAGTTGCGCCATGACTTCTACCATGTCCCGGGCCATGGCGCGCTTGGAATAAGTACTGTGGTCGGCGCGACCTTCCGGCTTGGAGCTGTCCCCGTAACTACGCAAATCGGCACACATGACATGGAAATGCTCCGCCAGGGCGGGCGCCACCTGGTACCACATCACACGGGTTTGTGGGTAACCGTGCAGCAGCAACAAAGGATGCCCGATCCACCCTGCACCAGATTAATCTCGACTTCAGCGCATGCCACGCGAGCCTGCTTAAATTGTTCGCCAAAGATTATCGAAACCTGCAACTATCGTAGCGGTGTCGTACGTAAGCGCTCAATGATCGACGTTTTTTGAATCAGAGCCGTAGTCATCGAAGCTTCGTGCTTTTGAGTCATGTGATGTACACATATAATTTGCATTAAATATTTTTAGTTTTTAAGCTTGGATAAGCTTAGTAAAAGTTTCTCTCAACCATTTGTGCCAGACTCTTTTGATAGCTCCTTTTTGGAAGCTGGCCCACCCTTAATATATAAGTTAACTAGCTGATATTTCGCAAGATCCTTCACACTCGTTCAGGATGACACAGCACAGTGCCCGCAGTACTGTCATTTATAAGTGGGCGAACAAAGGTGGTGGTTTAGCTGTTTAAGCGCATGGCATCTTTCAATGTGACCGGATTAGGAGGCGCATCAAATTTTAGGCAAGGAGAAAACAATGGCGTCAGAATCTTCGATGGCAGGTCGAGTTGCAGTAGTAACGGGCGCAGGCGGTGGGATTGGTTCTGGAATTAGTAGAAGATTGGCCGCCGCAGGAGCCCGAGTCGTTCTCACGTATCGTGACAGTAAAAGTAAAACTGAAGCAGTAGCGCAAAGCCTTGATGGAGAGGATCATCTATGTGTA
The DNA here is from genome assembly GCA_945787105.1 of uncultured Gammaproteobacteria bacterium. Classification (GTDB taxonomy): domain Bacteria; phylum Pseudomonadota; class Gammaproteobacteria; order Arenicellales; family JAANXG01; genus CALZGZ01. The sequence continues at coordinate 4,669 of CALZGZ010000204.1, read as the reverse complement.
CAAGCGCCGGTCGATAATAGTGAGGCACTACGAAATTTGGCAGAGCAGATAACCGAGCATTATGGCACGGTGGACTTGTTGGTCAACAATGCTGGAATCACCCGTCCTGTGCCTCATGACGATCTTGAAGGGTTGGATGATGATCTAATTGACTCTATTTTCCGCACCAACTGGCGGGGGGCTTTTGCTTGTATCCGGGCGTTAAAAATTCTCTTGTCAAACAATAATGGCGGGGTGGTTATTAATATCTCTTCAATCGCTGCAGTCACAGGAATTGGTAGCAATGTCGTTTACTGCGCGTCTAAAGCAGCCATGAATTCCATGACTCTCTCGCTTGGCCGTGCTTTGGCTCCAAAGATTCGGGTTGTTTCTGTCTCACCAGGCTGGGTTATGGGAGAGTATGCCAAACGGGCAGATCCGGCTTATCTCCAGGAGCAGATAGATAAAACACCCCTCAATCGCTTAGCCACGGCAGAGGATGTGGCTGAAACAGTTTTAGCGGTCGCGACTATGATGCCTTTTACTACCGGTTGTATTATCCCGGTTGATGGAGGACGGCCGTTTATTTGAAAGATGAAACGAAACCGTTTTATCAAACATTAAACAAGATGAAACAAGAGGTCACATGGCTATTTGGTTAAAGAAAGCGATACCACAAGAAGATCGAAGGACGGATCAAGAGAACGTACGCAAAATTGTTGAACAGCTCATCGCCGATGTTGAAAAACGAGGCGACACTGCTGTTCGTGAAATGTCAGAACGATTTGATCAGTGGTCACCAGAGAATTTTCGTCTTGCCGAGGAAGAAATTCAACAATGTATTGATGGTTTGGATGGGCAAGCGCTCAACGATATCAAGTTTGCCCAGGAGCAAATTCGAAATTTTGCACAAATTCAAAAAGCTGCGTTGCGAGATGTAGAAACAGAAACATTACCAGGCGTCATTCTAGGACACAAAAATATTCCTGTGAATTCAGTAGGTTGTTATGTTCCAGGGGGTAAATACCCGATGGTGGCCTCCGCACACATGTCTGTTGTTACTGCCAAAGTCGCACGTGTCCCCAAAATCGTTACCTGTGCCCCTCCCTTTGAAGGCAAACCTTCTGCTGCAATTGTTGCGGCACAGGCACTAGCCGGAGCAGATGAAATTTATGTTATTGGAGGGGTGCAGGCCGTCACGGCGATGGCCTTAGGCACAGAAAGCATCAAACCGGTTGATATGTTGGTAGGACCTGGGAATGCCTATGTGGCAGAGGCCAAGCGACAACTGTATGGCCGTGTTGGGATTGATTTGTTCGCGGGCCCTACGGAGACACTGGTTATTGCTGATGAAACGGTTGATGGCGAGATGTGCGCTACCGATCTCTTGGGGCAAGCTGAACACGGTCCAACTTCACCAGCAATCTTGTTAACCAATTCTGAAAAGTTGGCTCGTGAGACTATGGATGAGGTGGAGAGACAGTTGAAAATATTACCGACACGGTCCAATGCCGAACCAGCTTGGCGTAGCTATGGCCAAGTTATTGTAGCGGCTTCCTATCAAGAAATGCGAGAAATCGCCGATGAAATTGCGTCTGAACATGTACAGGTAATGACTGACCGTGATGATTGGTTTCTTTCTGAAATGACCAACTATGGCGCTTTATTCCTTGGCCCACGGACTAATGTTTCCTATGGAGATAAGGTCATTGGCACCAACCACACTTTACCAACTTTACAATCCGCTCGTTATACAGGAGGCCTGTGGGTTGGAAAATTCCTGAAGACTTGCACTTATCAAAAAGTGTTAACAGATGAAGCTTCTGTAAAGGTGGGTGAATATTGTTCCAGGCTTTGTGCCTTGGAAAATTTTTCAGGACACAAGGAACAAGCCGATTTGCGTGTTCGTCGTTACACTCAACAATAACGGAACTAACTAACTCAGATATTGCATCAATGATCCCGGATAATGGCGCACAGACTTGTGCCCATTTCGTTTAGAAATCGAGCGTTAGATCTTCCGTACTGGATTTGCAGGCGGCTACGGACAAGGCCTGCTTCTTCGGCAGCCGCGATTGCAAGCGCAGGCCGATGGTTTCGCGGATCGAGGCCTCGTAGCCAGAGAGCGCCGGCTTCAGTGTACCGGACGCCTGCTGACGCCACGCGATTTCCGTCGCCAGCACCTTCTCGGCTTCGTCGAGCGCCTTCAGGGCCTGGTCGGAATCTGGTTTCGATCGACGCAGGAACTTCCGCGCCGTTGACAGCTGATCGATGATCGACTGGGTGCCGGGAACGGCCCTGATCTGTTTCACCAGGGACTTGATTGCCTCGACGGCAGCCGCGGGATCAGTTTCTGCGGTTTCCTTGATCTTGGCGATTTCGCCAGTGAACGCGGTCAGGCTGCCGTTGGCGGCGATCACCGTGTTGGCCTCGTGCAAAATTTCGTAGGCCTCGTCGACGTTGCGCCGATACTGGCGGCGGGCGTTATTGTCGGCCTTCTTTAACTTGACGAACGCGCCGTGCTTTTCGGTCCACTCGGCCGGAATGGATTCGGTCAACGCCTTCGCTTCAGCTGTCAGCTCGTCGAGATGCGCAGTCATGCGCTGGCGTTTGCCGTCATACTTAGCGTCATCGGGTAAGCGCTGCAAGTTGATTTCCAGCTCCTTGCGCACCAGCTTGATTCGTGCCAGTTGTTTGTGGATTTCGCGGACCTCGACATGCAGCGGCCGATAGGCCACGGCATAGGCGTTCATCGCCTTCTCCGAAACCTCGATGTTTTCGAGAAGCTCGAAGGTTTTCTCAGCCATATCGAAGCTGCGCTTCAGGTCGGAGCGCATTTCGTTCGGTAGGATAGACAGATCGAGCTGCCGCGCCGCGGCGATAGCGCTGCGTATTTCACCGCCGCGTTGTTTGAACTCGGTGAATACATAGTCCTCGATGCATGTCTGAAGTGCCGGGTTACGGGGCGGTGGCGCCGTGTCCGACAACAACGACAACCGGGTCGGCAGGTAGTTTACGAGCTGCGGCGTCAGCCCGACGATTACGAGGGCGATCAACTGCAAGGTGATGAATGGCACGACACCCTTGTACATCTCAGTGGTCTTCACCGACAGCGGGGCCACACCACGCAAATAGAAAAGCGCGAACCCGAAGGGCGGGGTAAGAAACGAGGTCTGGATGTTCAGGCCGATCATCACCCCCAACCACACCGCAGTGACGTTGGCCGCGGGGTCAAGCAGCAGAATGGGTGCGACGATGGGCACGACCACCACGGAGATTTCGATGAAGTCCAGGAAGAACCCAAGAACGAAGATCACCGCCATGACGATGATGAACTGGGCCCAGAACCCGCCCGGCATGGTGGTTAGGAATTCCTTCACCAGTTCCTCGCCGCCGAAGGCGCGAAACGCCGCGGTCAGCATGGCCGCGCCCAGCAGAATGATGAACACCAGCGAGGTTGTCTTGGCGGTTTCGAGCATCACGCCCTTGAGCGTGTCCTCGATCTTCAGTGCTCGCCAGCCGCTCCATATGAGGGCGAGCACCAGGGTGGCCACCGAGGTCAACGCCAGCACCAAACCAATGACATCCTGGGTGGTGTCGATCTTCTTGATGTTGGTTTGGAAGATGGTGACGACGAGCGCGATCACCACCAGCGAGATCAGGGCAATGATGGCCGGGGTATAGGCATGACGCCGGCCTTCGTAAAGGCGGTAGCCGGCCATGATCAAGGCGCCGGCGGCGCCGATGGCGCCGGCCTGATTGACCGTCGCGACGCCGGTAATGATCGAGCCGAGCACCAGAAAGATCAAAGTCAGGGGCGGCACCAGGGTGATCACCACCTTGGCCCAAAACGCCCGGTCGAATTCTCCTTCATGGCGCACCGTCGGCGCCTGTTTCGGCCGCCACAGCGCAAGACCGATAACGTAGAGCATGTACAGGCCAACCAGGGTCAGTCCCGGAACGAAGGCGCCAAGGAACATCTCGCCGGCACTGGTGGACGATACGTCGAAGGCCGTGGGCATGGATAACTCACCGGTCGAAACTTTGTACAGCTCCTTGCGGGCAGTGCTGGCCTGGTCGACGGCACTGGCTAATTGGTCAGCCAGGATAATCAGCACGATGGACGGTGGGATGATCTGCCCAAGTGTGCCCGACGCCGCGATTGTCCCGGTGGAAAGGGAATTTGCATACTTGTTGCGCATCATCGCCGGCAGCGAGATCAACCCCATGGCGACCACCGTGGCGCCGACAATGCCGGTGGTCGCGGCAAGCAGCGCGCCGACGAAAATCACGGAAATCCCCAAGCCGCCCGGCACCGGGCCAAACATCTGGGCCATGGTGACCAGCAGGTCCTCCGCCAGTTTCGATCGTTGCAGCATGATCCCCATGAATATGAACAACGGGATGGCGATGAGCGTGTCGCGTTCAACCTCCCAGTAGATCCCACGGAAGTTGGTCACGCCGGCGCTCAACCAATTCCAGGCGCTGCCCTGGGCGAAATAGGCGTCGGGGTTGCCGGCAAACAGGTATCCGCACAGGGCGGCGAGGCCGATGGTGACGATGGCTGATCCGGGTAGCGCGAAGGCCACCGGAAAGCCGGAGCCCAGGGCACTGGCCATCAGGATGATCAGAACGGCGAGGAAGAAGAGTTCCATGTATTTTTGGTTATTTTAAAGGTTCCGCGGTTGCG
>CALZGZ010000203.1 GCA_945787105.1 uncultured Gammaproteobacteria bacterium | reverse complement strand
TGAGTACCGCGGCGCCGATTCCCGCCAAAGTCATGATTGCATGGCTTTGCCATGAAATCGCTCTTTGCGAAACAAAATAAACGGCGGAGACTAAGAGGAGAAAAAAGAATGCCCCGAAAAGCATAGACCTTTGTGGGATAAACTCAGACGTCACGAAATTTTGAATGATGATACCCAGACCCGGGACGTAAGTCGGTGTGCTTGATAGACTCAGTGCCCATGCAATGAAACCCATGCCGCCATTGAATAGGAAAAGGCCCATCCCAACGGCAGTCCAGCCATTACTAAACCCGGCAACGCGATAAAACATTATCAATCCTACGACCAGCAACACTGAAGAAAGTATCGATGGGAGAATCATTGCTGACTCCAGCGACATACCTGTCTTCAGAAGCAGGCCGCTAACCAGGTTTGCCAGAAATGGATAACGAAACGTCTCGAGGGCATACAGCGGATTGGTGTGAAACCAGTCATTGACCGGCCATTCCGCGAAAATGTGTGTAAACGTCAGGTGAACGACCCAATCGCTCCAGAGTTTGAGCGATGTGGTTCGGATGCCTTGCTCATCGACAATGAAGACTGTTTGCCATAGAAAAACGAAAAAAATGCTCCAGACGATGAGCAGGATGATTGTGACGTTTACGCTACGGAGCTTCATTCACTGGCTTTATTTCTACTCCATCTATACCAAGTTGGTAATAGGGAGGTCTTGCCTTGGTATTGTGACCGACAACCTCAAACAATAGAATAGTCTTCGATGGTGTGAGATGATGCATTCCAAGGTAAACCGGTTCAGTGGGTTCAACTATCGTGCTGAATAAATCGACTCTTCTTGTTTCTAGATCATTTACTTTGATAACCCATTCACCATAGTCATACGATTTGGTCAAGTAGAGAACAATCTGATAGTTCGACTCTTCAGGGATCGGCAGCGAAAACGTCACCGAATCAGTCACCGAAACATTAGAGATAAAAAGTTGATCATCATGTGACCAGACACCATTTTCGAAGGTGTCGGTCTTCTGGACAGTGACGTTCATAGAATCTACTTTACGAGCGACCTCCAATTCTTGCGCTTCGATAAAATTGGCAATTATTTTTGGTTCCCTTAATTCGCTTGGTGTTGGTTCGGCAATCAGATAATAAGCAATACTTCCCACCACAAATATTAAGAAGACTAAAAATACGCCTTCCAATATATACATCACAAAGGGTTCTTTGGTTTCCGTCATGAGTCGTGTACGGGCACGATGTTCGAACTACAAGTTTGGTTGTTGATTCGAGGCTGTTGTGGAAGTTTCACAGCCTCCTCTGAGTCGAGTGTTCGATTATTTAAAATTCTATCTCTTCGGCATTGTTGGTTGGGTAATCCTGGACGTGTATTTTTACGCATTGATCTGTAACCGTGAATTGCAAATCACAATGGCCGCTGCCATGATTGAAAGACATGAGTGCCACTCCATGGCAGAGTCATATCTGGAACGAGACAAACGCAAGTATATCGTCGCAGGGTGCCATCTGTTCATCCGGTCTTGATTATCGATCCGGCGCTCATTACAGCAAGTTACAACAAGAAACATAGGGCGATAGCACGAAAAAATCAGTACATCGCTTAAGTTTACCTTACAGCTTGTGATTATAGCACCGGGTGCCATACGCTTAATTTGATTAACGACGAACGCGATTGACATATCACAAATGAATGGATCTCAAGTAAATCATCTAACGTTTGTTTTCGCAAAAGCAATACCATCGCGATAACATCAAGCCGCCACTTGAATTAAGCTCATCCAATGGGTAAGACGCAAAAACAGGTCATGCCATTGCTTGCTGTCTTGTCGCTGAGCGCAGTCTTGCACTTCGCATGGCTTTCACATCCTGCCAACGTGATTTTTGATGAAATCCATTTTGGAAGTTACGTCAGTGCCTACTGCTGTAACCATGAGAGGTTCTTTGATCTACACCCGCCGCACGCCAAACTGCTGATTGCCGGTGGGGCGCGATTGCTGGGATATCGCGGCGACGTGAAATTTGGCGCGATCAACGACCCGTATGGCGATGTCTCGCCGGTGCCGGTGCGTTTTATTCCTGCCCTTGCCGGCACCCTGCTGCCGCTCACTGTTTATATCCTGATGTTGCAACTCGGCGGATCGCGGCCTGCGGCGCTGTTCGCGGCGTTGCTTGTGGTTCTCGACAACGCGCTGCTTCTGCAGACGCGTATTATTGCCTTGGACGGTATCCTGCTCAGCGCGACGTTAGCGTCCGTGGTGGCGATTCTGGCCGCGATCCGCTCGCAATCACATTGGGGGCGGGCCGCCTATTGTTTGCTCACCGGTGTGCTTGTGGCATTGGCCGTTGGTACCAAGCTCACAGGATTGATCGCAGCCGGCCTCATTGGGGTATGCATCGGCGTGCAGATTGTCCGCCAGTTTCAAGACCGGCAGATGGTTTGGTATTGGCTGCGCAAATCGCTGTGGATTATGGCCGGCTTCGTCATTACGTATGGGGTAGGTTGGAAGCTGCATTTCATGTTGCTTACCCTGCCGGGGGAGGGCGACGCGTGGGGCCTGCCGACCGGCAACTTCTTGGCGGATGCAATCAGGACGCATGTGAAGATGCTGACTTCAAACATGGACCTGGCCGCGGGGCATCCAGACACCAGTCCGTGGTGGGGATGGCCATTGATGCACACACCCGTGTTTTACTGGGTTCACGAAAAGGCCAGGTTGTACTTATTCGGAAATCCAATCATTTGGTGGAGCATGAGCGTCATGCTGGTTGTGACGTTGGTAAATCTAATTTTAGTGCGTGTTTGTGATCTAAAAATTGTGTCCGGGCGGGAGCGTAAACCGATATTGTGGTTACCCATCCTGGGTTTCATCGGCGCCTATGCGCCGCTGTCACAAGTGACCCGGGTATTATTTCTATACCATTACTTCACTGCATTCGTGTTTTCGATATTAACGGTTGTGCTGTGGCTTGATCACGTTGGTTGGATACGCGCTGACGGGCTGACTAAACAACGGGTCAGCGTCTACGGGTATCTTGTCCTGGCGGTGGTCGGATTTGTCAGTATCAGCCCCGTGACCTTCGGATTCGAGACCGGAACATGGGTGGTGGAGTACTTCTTCGAAAAATTTCCCAAGTGGCGGTAGTAAAATCCAATGTGATTGCCAAGGCCTATGAAAATGCCCACAGTTTACTCAGCACAAAAACAGATATCGGTGTCACTGTGACCATGAAGATAGTGGCATAAAGATAGGATATTTGTGCCACGTCGGTCACGATATACACGGCGAGCGCGTTGAGTAAAAAGCCAACAAGCGCGACCAGGACGAATTTGAGTAGCGGTCTTCCCCATGGCCGCGGCTTTGTGTTGTCCGGCACCGCAAAAGTCCAACGGAAATGACCAATAAAAGACACGCCAAAAGCAATTACGAACGCGATCGCATTAGACAATGAGGGATGCACGCCGCTTGTCTCCACTAGAGCGACATAAAGTGCAACATGGGTCAGGGTGGCAAGAATGCCGACGATTCCGAATCTAAAACCCTGTTGAATAAGAGACATACACGGCATGTTGTGGATAGTGGAAATTGGATTAAACTTACG
>CALZGZ010000202.1 GCA_945787105.1 uncultured Gammaproteobacteria bacterium | reverse complement strand
TCGCGCAGTATGGCGAGAACCAGGCCCGGTTGTGGAAGAAAGGCTTGGCAGAGTGGGGGCAGACCCCAGACCGAATCCAGCGGTTGCGCGACAGCGTGGACATGGCGATCTACACGCCCGGTAGTACGGCCGGTCTGCCGATTTCGGTATTGAGATCATTCACCGCCCCGCCCGCGGAGCTCAGGGAAGACCGGGACCTATATCGCGAGCGCATTCTATCCACGGCAACCAGCATTCTTGCGCTGCTCGATATCGAGGGCGACCCGCTAACTAGCCGCGAGCATATCTTGATCGCAAACATCCTCCAACATCGCTGGGACGATACTCAGGATCTCGACCTGCCGGGCTTGATCGCGGCCATCCAGAAGCCTCCGATTGCGCGTGTCGGGGTCATGGACATCGATTCGTTCTTTCCGCCCAAAGAGCGGGTAGCGCTGGCAATGCGTATCAACAACCTGCTGGCGGCACCGGGTTTCGAGGTGTGGATGGAAGGCGAGCCGATGGAAGCGGGGCGTCTGCTTTATACCGGCTCCGGTCAACCCCGGGTTTCAGTGGTATCTATCGCCCACTTGTCGGATGCGGAGCGCATGTTCTTCGTAACCATGCTGCTCAACGAAGTGATTAGTTGGATGCGGCGCCAGCCGGGTACCGGGAGCCTGCGGGCGATCCTTTACATGGATGAGATTTTTGGCTATCTCCCTCCGACCGCCAATCCGCCGTCAAAAACACTGTTTCTGACATTGCTCAAACAAGCGCGTGCCTATGGCGTTGGTCTAGTGCTGGCGACCCAGAATCCGGTCGACCTCGACTACAAGGGCCTATCCAATACCGGAACATGGTTTATCGGCCGGCTTCAGACTGAGCGCGATAAGGCACGAGTCATGGAGGGTTTGGAGGGCGTGTCTTCCGGGCAAGAATTCGATAAACAAAAAATGGAGCGTATCCTCGCAGGATTGGGTAAGCGGCGTTTCTTGTTGCACAACGTCCACGAGACTGCGTCCGCTGTGTTCAGTACCCGGTGGGTGATGTCGTATCTATCGGGACCGCTAACGCGCGACCAGATCAAAAACATTATGGCCGGCCGCACTGCCGACGTTATAACGGAGCCGGAACCTTCGCCGTCAGAACCAGCAAAGCTGGCAGGGGGTCAATCCAATCCACCGATTCTCTCGCCGTCGGTGCCGCAGTATTACTTACCGGTTCTGCGCAGGAGCAAGGATGACGCGAGCTTGATTTATCATGCCCAGCTAATAGGGGCTGCTGACGTGGGTTATTCGAGTGCACGTTATAAAGTCAATACCGAACGCCGTATCGTCGCGTTGACCGAGATCGTAGATGATCCGGTACCCGTGGACTGGGAGGATGGGGAGGTCGTAGAACTGGATCCTGACCAACTCGAGCGGTCCGGTGTTGAACAGGCAGTGTACGGGGAGATCGCGACGGTCGCGATGAATGAGAAGAACTATGGTGACTGGAAGAAGTTGTTCATAAATTGGGTCCGTAATGCCCACGCGTTAGCGTTATATAAAAGCCCAACCTTCAAGGCGTTATCTGAAGCCGCTGAGTCGGAGGGCGATTTCCGTGCTCGGCTTCAGGTGGTGGCGCATGAACAGCGTGATATTGCGATTGGAAAGCTGCGCAAAAAGTATGATGCCAAGGTCACGACGTTGGAGAACCGATTGATGCGCGCGCAACAACGTATCGAAACCGAGGAGGCACAATCGAAGCAGACTAAGTTGGACACCGCGATTGCGGTTGGTGCGGCGGTTCTAGGTGCCTTTTTGGGGCGCAAGAGGGTGTCGACGACCACCGCGACTAGGGTCGGGTCGGCGGTAAGGCGCGCGGGTAGGTTGAGCAAAGAAACCGGGGATGTCGAGCGTGCCCAGGAAACGGCGGCGGCAGTTAGCAAGCAACTCCAAGAACTCAACCAGGAGTTCGAAAATGAATTAGCGGATCTCGAAACCTCCTTCGATGCGCAAGCCGAAGAACTGGACGAGATTGCCATCAAACCCAAAACGACGGACGTGCATGTGCATTTGCTCGGCGTCGCGTGGGTGCCCTACTACCGCTCGCAGGACGGCAAGTTGACGCGCGCTTGGGGCTGAGACCACAGGTGCGCGTGGTCACGCCGTCGGAACAACCCGCGGGGACTTTCCGGGTTTAAATGGGTCTAATCCACGGTCGCCAAAATCAAAGATTTGCCTACCGCACGACGCTTGTATCGGCGGCGTAAATTATTGCGGTGCAACAACGGGTTGTGCTATGTTGCGGTGCACCATCACAGTATATGATAAGCAGGATGAGCGCGAAAAAACACCCAGCTTATACCGATATCGGCGGGTTGAGGGTCGCCGCACCGCTGTTTGACCTGATCGAGAGCGAGATTGCACCGGGTTCAGGCAACCACCCCGATGACTTTTGGGCATCTGTGGCCGACATAGTCCGTGATTTGGGTCCCAAGAACCGCCAACTACTCGCAAAGCGAGACGCGGTGCAGATGAAAATTGACGGTTGGTACCTGGCGCGAAAGGGCCAGCCGTTGGATCCCGAGGCGCAAAAACAATTTCTATTGGAAATCGGTTATCTCGTTCCGGAAGGATCAGACTTCAAAGTCGACGTCGAAGACGTAGACGACGAGATCGCTAAGATAGCCGGTCCGCAGCTGGTGGTACCGCTGGATAACGCGCGGTACGCTTTGAATGCGGCCAACGCGCGTTGGGGCAGCGTGTATGATGCATTGTATGGTACCAACGTTATCGACGATTCCGGAGGCGCCGATAAGCAAGATGCCTATAATCCGGTGCGCGGTCGCAAGGTCGTTGATTACGCAAAGACTTTCCTGGATGAGGCGGTACCGCTCGCTAACGGTCAATACCGCGAGGCCACTGAATTCAAGTTGACCGATCTGGACGGGCGCAAACAACTCGTCATTGTTCTCAAGGACGGTACGCAAACCAGCCTGGCCGACAGTGCGAAGTTCGCCGGCTATATGCAGGTGGCGGGAGAGCTAACCAGTGTCGTGCTGCAAAACAATAGCCTGCATATCGAAATACAGATTGATCGAAACGACGTCATCGGGACAGATGATCCCGCAGGAATCAAGGATATTGTCATCGAATCGGCGGTGACCACAATCCAGGATCTCGAAGACGCGATTTCAGCGGTAGATGTTGAAGACAAGGTGCGCGCTTATCGCAACTGGTTTGGCCTTATGAAGGGCGACCTCAAGGCCGTATTCAATAAAGGCGACGAGCGTGTAGATCGCCGACTAAAACCGGACCGGGAATTTACCGATCCCAACGGCACCTCGATCACCTTACCCGGACGCAGCCTGCTGCTAATTCGGAATGTTGGTCTGCATATGTATACCGATGCGGTGATCACTGCGGACGGCGACGAGATCCCGGAGGGATTCCTAGATGCCATGGTGTCGGCGCTGGCTGCCCTTCACGACCTCAACGGAAACGGCAAGTATCGTAATAGCCAAAAAGGCAGTATCTATATCGTAAAACCAAAACTGCACGGTCCGGAGGAAGTCAGCGCAACCGTGGAACTATTCAGCCGAGTGGAAGACGCGCTGGGATTTGTCCGTAACACGATCAAGATCGGTATTATGGATGAAGAGCGGCGCACAACGGTAAATCTCAAAGAATGCATTCGTGCCGCAAAACAACGCGTAATCTTCATTAATACCGGTTTTCTAGATCGAACCGGCGATGAGATACACACCGCCATGGAAGCAGGGCCGATGATGCCCAAACCCGAGATCAAAAACGCACCGTGGATGCTTGCTTACGAAGACTGGAATGTGGACATCGGTATCCAGTGTGGTCTACCGGGCCACGCACAAATCGGTAAAGGTATGTGGGCGGCGCCGGACGAGTTGAAGGCGATGGTTGAGACCAAGATAGCGCATCCCCAAGCCGGAGCCAATACCGCCTGGGTCCCTTCGCCTACTGCCGCGACACTACATGGTATCCACTACCACAAAGAAAATGTGTTCGAACGTCAGCACGAGCTGGCAGGTCGCGCACGAGCTAGCCTAAACGATATCTTGACCCCGCCCTTATTGGGAGAACGGTCATTGACTAACGAGGAGGTTCAAAAGGAATTGGATAACAATACGCAAAGTATACTCGGCTATGTCGTACGCTGGATTGATCAGGGTATTGGTTGCTCCAAGGTGCCGGATATCAATGACGTTGCCCTCATGGAAGACCGGGCCACGTTGCGGATCTCCAGTCAGCATATCGCGAACTGGTTGTACCACGATGTGATCACAAAGGACCAGGTCCTGGAAACCATGAAAAAAATGGCGCTGATTGTGGACCGGCAGAACCACCGTGATCCGCATTACCGCAACTTGACTAATGGTTACGATAGCGCGGCATTTCAAGGAGCGTTGGATCTCGTTTTCAAAGGACGGGAGGAAGCCAACGGGTATACGGAGCCGGTGTTACACGCACGGAGGCGCGAGGCAAAGATGAGAAGTTGAAGCGTCTGCGCACTCTCTCACCGACTACTCGTGCCGATTAACGTGGTTGTGCTACCTAACTCTGTCCCGTTATCGGACACGAGAAGGCACGGGACGTCATCTCATCTGCTTTCCAGTGTGCTGGCCTCGTTAGCGGCGCATCTAGCATTGGGTGGTGTACTATTTTGGATGGTGTCTCCTTACTGGGGGGGGCAACCGCAGCCCTCGACGTTTTCGCTACTCACGGTGGAAGTCACGTCACTCAAGCCCGGTGTGCCACGAGCGATTGGAGAAGTTCGCCTCGAAAAACCCCGGACAAGGGAGCCCAAGTCGATGCAGGCTGAGACGACGCCCGATGCGCCGATTGTCGAACGCCGATCCTGGTCCGCCGGTCAAAAAGAATCGAGTAGGGAGACTGCGGTTAGACCGCCCGCATCATCGAAATCCGGGGGCGGGATCAGTTCCTGGCAGGCGGGCATAACCGATCCCGATCGTGATATATCGGTATCGCGGCGGGAGGCGGCAACGTCATGGCCGACGCTAAGTAAAAAGGAGCAAGAAAAAAGATATTTGGCAGACTTACGTGCTGCGATAGCTGGAAAGAAATTTTACCCCGAACAGGCTCGGCGCGACGGGCGTGCGGGACGGGTCGTGGTCGGCGTTACAATTCACCGTGACGGTGAAATCACGAATGTCACTGTTGTGGAGCCATCAGGTTCTCGTTTATTGGATCGCGCAGCTTCTAAAGCTGTGCGTCAATTAGGAAGATTTCGGCCGTTCTCAAACCAGATCGTGGACTCGGCGCTGACAACACAGATCGCGTTTACGTATCAACTGGAAAACTAACCACCTGCTTTAGTTTTCCGGTGTATGGAGCGGGATTTTTTGTCCCAGTGTAGAACTAAGTACGCGACCATTAAACCGCTGTCTCATGGTTTTGATGACAGCGTGATCAATACTGCAATGACCCGGGCTGACTTGTGATACCCGTAACCGGTTCAGTTCTTCGGTAACTTTTTCAGTATCTCGTACTCCTCTAAATTTCAGTCTCGCGCCGCCGGTGTAGTGGAATATCTCACGCCCGGCAACCGCAGCCGCCTTCGCCACAATTTTCGCGACACCGGTATGTGAGCAAGCCGTTAATACGTAAGGGCCTTGGGCAGTCTTGATGAGCATGGATAACTCATCGCTAATCCCTACCGTAGGGATATTAGTATGGGTTCTGAGCACGAATAGATTCGGTGAAATCCCATATACATCCGAGACTCGCTGTACCGGGTCACCGTCGACTGGTTGCGCCGGTGGCGCATAAACCTTGACCGCAGGATTTGATCTTCGTAGATACGAGATTCCGCCGATGTGATCAGGGTGATTGTGAGATACAACCAACGTATCGATCGATCTTGGGTCGATCGCTGCTGCCCTTAGATTATGTTCTAGGGTCTCGGGTGTGGCGCCGGTGTCAAATAGAACATCGTTGCCATCATAGTGGATATACACTGCGTATCCGAATTCGGGTGCGAAACCTTCCTCAGAGGTGTGGGTGACATCCGTGATAACCTGATAGTAGTTCGCAGGCGTTGCAGGATCTCCCCAGGCGTGGGCGGTCGTCACAAGCGTTGCCAGCGCTAAGATACAGCAATAGATTGCGGTCATGGGATCTCCTCTTCCGCCATACAGTTGATTTGAATCTGATCGAGGGCGAAAGTTCTGTTCCTGGACCATATCGTCCAATGGTTGCAGCGAGACTACCCAAACAGAGGCTCACAGTTGCTGCCGTGGTCCGGGTGTTTCGCCAATATCCTGAATACATGGTGAAATATTGGGATGGGCCCGGTTCCGGCTGCGCTTTTTGGGCTCGTACCACAATCAGCCACGATTGAGAAGTTTCTCGATCGAGAGTGGTCTGGGTTCCAAGAAAATATGCGGCGCGCTGGGATTTTCACGCTTACAACACCTAATTCGGGTTAGGATTGCGCTTTGCGTATGCTGACGTTTGTTCGGCATCGAATTCGCAAATGTTCGGAATCCGCGCAAGTTATTGCGAGATCGTCCGTGCAGCGTTAGGGTACCCATAGTGTGTTGATCAATGTGTAGACCATCGAAGCCGGGTATTGGACTGCTTGTCCGCAGCTTTCGCCGTATTCACACTAGTCGATGACATCCAAAGCCAGCAAACTGCAACCTGCTAACGACCAACAGGGGAGACACCGTGTCCCTGTTCAGCTGATCTATGCGTCGGACTCCCTTGAACCCGCAGCGGGGCAATCCGACCGACACGTGTTGGGCGAAATTCGTTTCGAATCCACGCCAACCACCCTACACCGGGAAGATATTAACTATCCACTCGTTTGTGTCCCTATCCAGCAATTGTGGGAACCATTAGTCAAAGAATATTGGTTGAGCCCAACGCCCGTTGAGTATCGCCAGCAGGCCGACATCCGGTTTAGCAACAATGATCAAGTGCTGTTTGGCTACACGCATTTTACGCTTCCGACCAACGGCGTGTCGCTCGAGAAGCAGATACGACGTCGGTATGACGCGATGCTCGCGCTGTTGCAGTCGCAGGGATACGCACACTTGATGCGTGTGTGGAATTATTTGCCTCGGATCGGTGACGAAATCGAAGGTATGGAATGTTACCGTCGCTTCTGTCGCGCCAGGCACGACGCGTTCGAGACATTTTACGAAGAATTGATACCTAATCTACCAGCAACGAGCGTTCTGGGGACTACAGGGACGGATTTGCAGATCGTGTTTCTAGCCGGTCGAAGTTCGCTGTATCATTACGAAAATCCCCGGCAGGTCAGCGCATACCATTATCCGCTGAAGTATGGACCCAAAAGTCCGCTGTTTGCCCGCGCAACCTTGGTGCGATGGAACCGTGAAGACACCTTGTTTATATCGGGCACGGCGAGCATTGTTGGATACGAATCACAGCATCGGGGGGATGCCCGCGCCCAGGCCGAGGAGATTCTGCGTAACATTGAGGCGTTAATAGCCCATGTCGCCAAATCAATCAGGATGACAACACCGGGGCTGGGTGGAATTAGACAACTGCGCGTGTATCTTCGTAATTCTGGCGATCTCGGGACGGTGCGCCAGATTGTCGAGGGCTGTCTCGGCGCTTCCGCCCAGGTGGTCTATCTGCAGGCCGGTATCTGTCGTCGCGACTTACTTGTGGAGATGGAGGCCTTATTGGGCCTGGAAAAACCCGCCTAAAACAGCAAGAACCCGGACAATAACTGGATGAGACGGGTTTCATGGTCAATACTATAAAAGCACAGCATCAGGTGGGCCACACTCTGCTCAATTATGAAGCGCAAGGTATTGACGGATGACCTGACGTTGGGGATGTACGTTGCTGAGCTCGATCGTAGTTGGGAGTCAGCACCGTTTGAATCGCCCTTTGAACTCCAGGGCTTCACGATCCAAAACGTTGAGGAACTCCTAAAAGTCCAAAAATTATGTCGCTATGTTTACATCGATCCCAATCTGGGGGTCGGTGCAAAGAAATATTTGTCGGACGAACACCAGTTCAATTCTGCAATTAATATAATCCAGGAAACGGCTACCGCGGCGCCGTTAGAAGAATATTACCCCGAGAAGGAACCGATCGACACGGAGATAGTGCGCGCCAAGGAAATTCTCAATGATACGCGTCGAGTTTATGATCAAGTTGTTCGCGATATCGAATCGGGTAATAAGGTGGATGCCAGTACTGTCAAAAACGTCGTAGGTACGCTGGTTGAAAGCGTGTTGCGCAACGCTTCGGCCACATCCTGGTTGGTTCGACTAAAAAAACAGGACGAATCGGCGTATTCACATTCGATATCGGTGTGTGTCCTCGGATTGACCTTGGCGCGTTATCTGGGCTTATCCAAAAAGCAACTCAATGTGCTCGGCGTAGCAACGCTACTTCAGGATATCGGCAAGCTGAGCATTCCACCGTATTTGTTATCAAAGGTGGAAAGGCTTGACAAGAAAGAGCTCGAACTGATCAAACTACATGTGAATAAATCTATAAGTGTGATCCGTTCGATGGACGACATTTCGAGCGAAATCATTACAATTACCGCTGCGCACCACGAGCGTTTCGATGGTACCGGTTACCCAAGAGGTCTGTCCCGGTCGGAGATCGATCCCCTTGCTTCGATTGCAGGTTTGGTAGATACCTATGAGGCGATGACCGCCAACCGCCCCTATCGAAGGGCCAAAACCGGATTCGAGGCATTGATGGAGTTGTATGATGAAAGGGACCGTGCCCACCCCGGCGGCTTGATCGAACAGTTCATCCAGTGTGTCGGAATATTTCCGGTTGGCGGCTTCGTGAAACTCAACACGGGTGAGATCTCGGTAGTCGTACAACGTAATCAAATCATCCAACTTAAACCTCGTATAATGATATTGACCGATCCGAAAGGTAATAAACTGCCGCATCCGCAGACCTTGGACTTGTCCGCACAATTTGTGCTGCCAGGCAGAATGCCGAGAATGATCTCAAAGATCGTTGAACCCAAGGACTACAACATCGATCCCCGGGAGTTGTTTATATAATCGTTCAGTATGTAGGAACTATGATTAACACGCGACCAGATCTGAAAGCTATAAGTCCACCGACAGATGTGGTCGCGCCTAGCGAAGATATCGCAGCGTCACCACTCCAAATTGACCGGCTCGGTATGACCACAGCGCTGTCTGAAATGATAGACAGCAGTGCACAAGGTAGCTTGTCGTTGGCTCTTGTATGCATTGATATAAATGAGTTTCGGGAGATCAATTTGTCCTCCGGATTCGATGTCGGGGACGCGGTGCTTGACGAGGTCGTGTACCGCTTGCGCGGTGCGCTTCGACAGGGAGATTTGCTGTTTCGTATCGGTGATGACGAGTTTGCCATTCTCCTGCCGTCGATATTGCATGAAGACCATGCGATTCTGGCGGCACACAAGATCAGTGCTTCCTTTGAGGAGTTATTTATTGTACGCGACAGTGAGCCGATGGATGTGCGGGCCAGTATCGGCATCGCGTTATATCCGGACACTGCCGACAGCGAAGGCGAGCTACTGCGCCAAGCCACAATAGCCAGGTATCGCGCCAATGCTTCGAAATCTCCATTCGAGCTTTACAAGAAAGTGCTCACACCGGGGAATATTCAACCGGTGGAGTTTGCACGCGAACTTCGACGTGCCGTATCCAATAATGACCTGGAGCTTTATTTTCAACCCAAATATGAATTATCCAGTCGGGTAATAACGGGTGTGGAGGCTCTGTGTCGCTGGACGCATGCCACGTATGGAATGGTCAGTCCTGCGGAGTTTATTCCAGTCGCCGAAGAAACCGGCATCATTACGTCTATTACTTCGTGGGCTTTAAATTCTGCGTTGCGGCAATGCTCGGAGTGGCGCGTGAACGGCAAGCCGTTGGTCGTATCGGTTAATCTCTCAGCATATGACCTCGACGTGGGGGATTTTCCTGAATTGATACAGCGAACCCTTAGGACCTGGCGGGTGAATCCCTCGCGGCTCATGCTAGAGATAACTGAGACAACGATGATGCGGGACCAAAAGCGCACAATTGGAATTCTAAGGCGCTTGTCTGAAATCGGAGTTGGCCTGTCGATTGACGATTTTGGCAGCGGGTACTCTTCTCTCAATTATCTGCAACAAATGCCAGTTAATGAGTTAAAGATCGAGAAAGATTTTGTGATTAAGATGGAACGGAGCGATAGTGACATCGCGTTGGTGCGCACGGTGATCGATTTGGGGCATAATTATAATTTAACGGTCACTGCCGAGGGCGTCGAAACGGAAAAGGCTGAAAAGTTACTCGTGGACATGGGATGTGACTTCGCCCAAGGTCAATACTTCTCGTCGCCGGTACCCGCGGACGAAATGGAGAAACTTCTCGATTAGCGATTGTTATTTTGGGATTGTGCAAGGCCAGGGGAGATTATTTCCGACTTCGCGGTAGTCGATTTTATCGTGATCGGTGATAATACGATTAAAAGCAGGCGCCGCTCTGACGAATGAAAAATAAAGTATCAATTAATGATCTAAAGCTAGGCATGTATATCGTTGAGCTCGACCGTCCGTGGGAATCGGTCCCTTTCGAGTCGCCCTTCGATCTGCAGGGGTTTACGATCACCGCTGTCGATGAAATTCTCAGGCTTCAGGAGCTTTGTCGCTATGTGTATATAGATCCCGAGCTTGGAGTCGGTGCCGCGAGATACCTTTCTGAAGAGCACAACCTGACTGAACTGGGCGGTCTGGTAAATAAAACCGCGGATGCATTACCGCTGCAGGATTTTTATCCTGAACAGGTTACCGTAGAAGAGGAGCTCAATCAGGCGCAGGAGATACTGGAGGATAGCCGTGTGGTTTACGATAAGGTTATTCAAGATATCCAAGCCGGTAATGTTACCGATACGAAGGCGGTAAAAAAGGTCGTCAATTCTCTGGTAGAGAGTGTGCTCAGGAATGCAGCGGCAACGGCGTGGTTGGTGCGATTAAAGCAGCGCGATGAGACATCGTACTCACATGCGATATCAGTGTGTGTGATGGCGCTCACTTTGGGCCGATTCTTGGGTTTACCGAAGAATGATCTCGAGACCCTGGGTGTTGCGGCGTTGTTACAAGATTTGGGTAAGGTAAAACTGCCGCAAGAGCTATTGTCGAAAGCAGCGAAGCTAACCAGAAAAGAACGAGAAGCGCTAAAGACACATGTAGAGATCTCGGTATTGTTGATCAATTCCATGGAAGATGTTTCAAATAAGGTGACGAACATTGTGGCGTTGCATCATGAGCGATTCGACGGTTCTGGATATCCACGTAAGTTTTCCCGCTCGCAAATCGACACGTTGGCGGCCATCGCCGGACTGGTGGATTCCTATGAGGCAATGACAGCAGAGCGTCCTTATCGGAAAGCTAAAACGTCATTTCAAGCATTGATGGAGCTGTACGAAGAACGGGACAAAACATTTCCTGGTGGGCTGGTCGAGCAGTTTATCCAGTGTATCGGTATCTTTCCGGTCGGAAGTTTTGTGGAATTGAACACCGGCGAGATCGGTGTGGTGGTGAGTCGTAACCGGGTACAACAACTAAAACCACGAGTTATGGTGCTAACTGAACCGAGCGGTGAAAAGATGTCACAACCGCAGGCCATTGACTTGGCAGCACAATACTTGGTTCCAGCCAAGACACCACGCACAATCACGAAAATTGTTGAGCCGGAACAGTATGATCTCGATCCAAGCCAATTTTTCTTTTAATAGATCGGGTCCTTTCCGGTCACTCCACGAGTTTGACCGTTTCCGTAAACCGCACCTGCGTTGGTTTGTCCTGACATTAAAATTCCCGTAAAGATGAACGAAGGACATGCAGTCAAAGGTACCGTTTGAACCGCGACTCGGACCTTCGCACACTAACCCGCACATTGCCCCAAGGCATCCCGCTCCTATTCATGAACTATGCACCGAGGAAACCCGCAGCGTTGTGTCCAAGAAATGGCGACATTCGATGCTCCAGGTTGCGTGGCAAGAATAGGGACGGGACTTTCCCGGCGCTGGCTTGGTCTCGAACGCCTGGACTGGCGCTTCACTCAGCTCATAGCTCGGCTATGTGTTTCGCTCCAGCGCGGCGCTCGTCCCCGCACAGCAGGGGGAACTACGCGCAGGACAAGTGCCTTCGTGATCAGCCGGAATACTCGGTGCACTATGCGGGCTAAACCGATCCTTGTCGCAGCAACAACGTAAGTCAATTGTCGTCTTGACCGGGGCCGGCGTTTCCGCCGAGTCCGGGATATCCACGTTTCGCGCACTGGACGGCCTGTGGCAGAACCATCGGGTTGCAGAGATTGCGTCGCCACAGGGATTTGCAGTCAATCCAAGCCTGGTCCACCGGTTTTATAATGGCAGGCGTCAACAGCTGGTATCGGGCACGGTTCAGCCCAATCGCGCACACCTTGCGTTAGCTGAACTCGAAGCGAGGTTCCGCGGTAAGTTCTGGCTCGTGACCCAGAATATTGATGACCTGCATGAAAGAGCCGGCTCGGAAAAGGTAATACATATGCATGGAGAGCTATTGAAGAAGCGCTGTGCCCACTGCGGTGATATCGGGATGGCAACGCAAGCACTCAAAATCACGGATACGTGTGCGCGTTGTCATCGCACCGGAGGAATACGGCCGCATGTCGTGTGGTTCGGTGAGACGCCCCTGCGTATGGGCGAGATCTATGATGCACTCAAATGCTGTGATCTTTTTATCGCCATTGGGACCTCTGGAAACGTGTACCCCGCAGCGGGTTTCGTTGACGCGGCGGCCGCTGTAGGCGCTCATACAGTGGAACTTAATCTCGAACCATCGGCAGTTGAATCGGCGTTTGCGGAAAAGAAATACGGGCCGGCCGGCACATTGGTGCCGGATTTTATCAGCAGGCTGGAGGGTTGAATCGCGACGCAACTTGGTTGTGAATTAGTGTCAACAGTCTTGTAATCCGAGTTCAACAGACCTAAGCTACCCACCCTTTTTGTGGCGCTGATCCGGGAGGTCGGGGATTGCAATCCAAGGTAATTCTGCGCAAAACGTTGGGAATATTCCTGCTCGTCATTACCGCGGGCTTGGCGAGTTGCCAGTCCTTTTTGTTCAGTTGGATTGCGGAAGCCGACGGCACTACGACCGTTCAAAGCACTTTCGACGGTCAACCGATCCGCCGTAACTGAGACATGAACGAGCAGACCAGCGGCGAATCCTTCAAAAGTGCTCAACGGGTAACCAAGACCCCAGGGGGCATTTCGTTTGGTGGATCGCTGCTGTTCATTTTTCCTATTCCATTGTTCATGGCGGTTGCGGTGTCGTTGGGCCGCGGCGACTTTTCTGGTGTATTGGGAAACGCCTCGGCGGCGATACTGTTTCTGATCGGCTCATTGACGTTGCGCAAGGGTCTGCAAACGGAACGCGCCTATAACGCAAAGAAAGTTGCAATAGCCCCAAAATTACCACTCAAACTTACCGCCTCGATCATCGTTGGCATTGCCGCCGCGCTGGCTGCAAACATCGGCGCCGATCATAGCTTCCTGGTGGCGACGTGTTTCGGTATCGGGGCAGCAGTTGGCTGTGTCCTCGCCTATGGCACGGATCCGCGAAAAGAGAAGGTCGCAAAGGCCGGCTATGGATATACCACGGCAGAAGTCGTGGCGGCATTGGAAGAAGCGGAACAACGGGTTCGCAAAATCGAATCGGCCCGCCACCATATTCACAACCAAGAACTGAAGGACCGACTGGCGCGCATCGTGGTTTCGGCGAGAAAGGTGCTTTCGGTAATTGAGGATGATCCACGGGATCTGCGTCGCGCACGTAAGTTTCTGAACACTTATCTCGAAGGGGCGCGAAAGGTGACGGAAGGTTATGCAAAGGCCCATAAAAAAACGCAGTCCGATGAATTGGAAGCAAATTTTCGTAATGTGTTAGTGACGATTGAGGAGGTTTTCGACGAGCAACATCGTAGACTTCTACAAAATGACGTGCTGGACCTCGATGTTCAGATCGAGGTTCTTGCAACGCAGTTGAAGCGAGAAGGCATTCTATAGACCCGATCCGTTGAAACGGAGAAACAGGAAGAACCGCAATGAACCAAACAACGAGCACTCTAGAAATTGATCCAAAGTTATTTGAACGCGCAACGCTTCCAGACGTAGAGGATGTGGTCGTGGCTATGGATAAAGTCTCATCAGACGATCGTTCGATGATCGAATCATTAATGTCTGAGATCACTATGACGGACACGAATTCGATCATCTTTTTCGGTGCCAAGGCGCAAGAACAAATAACCGAAATATCGGATAATATGCTGGAAGGCGTACGCAATAAGGATGTGGGAGGAGCCGGCAGCGCTTTGAATGAAATGGTGGCCACGCTGCGTGGTTTTGATTCGGAAGGATTAAAAAAGCCTGGTTTTTTGGCGCGGCTGTTTGGACGGGCCAAACCGGTAGTGAAGTTCCTACAGCAGTATGAAAAAGTCAGTAAGCAGATTGACACGATCACGAATAATCTTGAAGGCCATAAAACGAAGTTATTGACTGATATCGTGTCCCTGGACCGCCTGTACGACGCCAATCTTGATTATTTTCATGGACTGGAGTTGTACATTGCGGCCGGCGATGAGAAGTTGAAGCAGGTGGATGAGGATGTGATACCAGCGAAGGAGAAAGAAGTCGCTGCATCCGATGAGACATTGGACGCGCAGGAGTTGAGGGACTTACGGAGTGCGCGAGACGATCTCGAGCGCCGCATTCACGATCTACGGCTCACCCGGCAGGTTACCATGCAAAGCCTGCCAAGTATCCGTATCGTGCAAGAAAACGACAAAGGTCTGGTAACAAAGATCAACTCTACTTTAGTCAATACCGTACCGCTATGGCGTCAGCAATTGGCCACCTCGGTGACAATATTCCGATCTCAGGAGGCCACAAAATCTGTCACAGCAGCGTCCGAACTGACCAATGACCTGCTCGAGAAGAATGCCGAGATGCTCAAGACTGCCAATGCGGAGACGAGACGCCAGATAGAACGGGGGGTATTCGACATTGAGGCGGTTAAGAAGGCTAACCGGACCCTCATCGAGACTATCGAAGACAGCCTCCGCATCGCCGATGAAGGAAAGCGATTACGAGCCGAGGCGTTAGTGGATTTGCAAAAAGCCGAAGATGAGCTTCGCCAGACCCTGAGCGCCGCGACAGCACGCGACGAATCCCCGGCAGCCGGAGCTTGAGCATGGGACTGTTGGACAAGCTGTTCGGTGAATTTGTCGACATCATCGAGTGGACCGATGATTCGAATGACACCTTGGTGTATCGATTCGAGCGTTACGGCAATGAAATCAAGTATGGTGCCAAGTTGACAGTAAGGGAATCGCAGGTGGCGGTGTTCATCAACGAGGGACAAGTCGCGGATTTATTCAAGCCGGGTATGTATGAACTCAAAACCAACAATTTGCCGATCTTGTCCACAATACAAGGATGGCCCTATGGATTCGAAAGTCCATTCAAGTCGGAAGTGTATTTTTTCAACACCCGGCAGTTTACGGACCTGAAATGGGGTACGAAGAATCCGGTGATGTTGCGTGACTCGGAGTTCGGTCCGGTACGTCTGCGCGGTTTCGGGACCTATTCGATTAGGGTGATCGAACCGGTGGTATTTTTGAGAGAAATCGTTGGCACTGATGCGCACTTCACCACTGACGAGATCACCAACCAGCTGCGCAATCTGATTGTGTCACGCTTTGCGTCGATCCTTGGGCAGTCGGGTATCCCGGTGTTGGATTTGGCCGCGAATTACGAGGACCTGAGCCGCTATGTCACGAATAAGATTCGCCCTGAGTTTGTCGCCTATGGCCTGGACGTCACCAAATTGTTGGTCGAAAACATTTCCCTGCCACCAGTGGTCGAACAGGCTTTGGA
>CALZGZ010000201.1 GCA_945787105.1 uncultured Gammaproteobacteria bacterium | reverse complement strand
TAATGGGCCATGATGTGGTCACCGAATATCGTCGCACCCGGCGATTGCTCGGCGTGGTCCCGCAGGAACTTGTCTACGATCCCTTCCTTCAAGTACGTGAGGCGTTGCAATTTCAGGCTGGTTATTTCGGACTGGGTAAAGAAAACGGCGACTGGATCGACGAATTATTGCTAACGCTAAACCTCACGGACCGGGCGACGACTAATATGCGTGCGCTGTCGGGAGGCATGAAACGTCGGGTGCTCATTGGGCAAGCCTTAGTGCACAAGCCACCAGTGGTGGTGCTAGACGAGCCTACTGCCGGTGTAGACGTAGAACTGCGCCAGTCGTTATGGCGATTCATAAAACGGTTGCACACCGAGGGCCACACCATCGTTCTAACTACCCATTACCTGGAAGAAGCGGAGAATCTTTGTGAACGCATCGCCATTTTGGATCACGGCGCGGCGGTGGCGCTGGAGACCAAATCGGAATTGCTTGCTCGGGGAATTTGCCGCCGTTTGCGCATCTTCGCGGCGCACAACATTGAGACGCTGCCTGATCAATTGCGCGAAAAGGTACAGTATATAAACGGTCATTCGATGGAGCTTCGTCTGCGTAAAGATAAGGATTCCATCGTGTCGGTACTAGACACAATTCGCGACGCTGGAATCGACATTATCGATATCCAGATTGAAGAGGACAGACTCGAGGATGTGTTCGTTCAACTGACCGGTGAGCGCAGTGGGTAAGGGGTCGGACATGTACGGCGTATATATGTTGTTCTACAAGGAAGTATTGCGATTTTGGAAAGTTGCCTTTCAGACCGTCTTGGCCCCAGTGATTACCTCGCTGTTGTACTTGGTGGTGTTTTCACATGTGCTGGAAGATCGTGTGAAGGTGTTTGAGGGTGTGAACTACACGGCGTTCTTGATTCCGGGGCTAATGATGATGTCGGTGATTCAGAATGCCTTCGCCAATAGCTCGTCGAGCTTAATTCAGTCAAAAGTAACAGGAAACATTGTTTTTCTGCTTCTCACGCCGTTATCACACTTTGAGTTATTTGTTGGATATATCGCGGCAGCGGTGGTGCGCGGATTTACCGTCGGTGTGGGGGTGTTTCTGATAGCCATTTTTTACGTTCAGGTGCCGGTGCATAGTGTTGTTGTTGTCATCGGTTTTGCCGTACTGAGCGCTGGCGTATTGGCGGTGATGGGTATGATTGCAGGAATCTGGGCGGAGAAATTCGATCAGCTCGCCGCGTTCCAGAACTTTATCATCATGCCGTTGTCCTTCTTGAGCGGGGTTTTTTACTCGATTCATTCATTGCCGCCGTTTTGGCAGACGCTGTCCCATTTCAACCCGTTTTTCTATATGATCGACGGCTTCCGATACGGGTTTTTTGGTCAATCTGACGTCGCAGTTGAGATGAGCTTTCTAGTTGTGGTGAGTGCGTTGTTGGTGCTGTCGGCATTGACCTTGGTGCTGCTCAAGAGCGGCTATAAACTGCGTGCCTGATCAATATGGCATTTGGTCCGTTGTATAGTAGTGGCGTATGACAAACGTTAATTGTAAGTTACGGATTGAGAAACAATACCTATGGTAACTCCCGGAGATATCAAGAATTGGATCGAAAGCGGCTTGCAGGATGCGCACGTTGAAATCGACGGCGACGGACACCATTTTAATGCGGTGATCGTCACCCCGCTATTCGCGGGTAAATCGCGCATAGCTCAGCACCAACTGGTATATGCGGCGCTGGGCGATAAGATGAGGGCCGAGATTCACGCCTTGTCGATGCGCACGTTGACCCCCGAAGAATGGCAGCAGGAGCAAGGTGCGTGACCGAAAATCGGTATAATCGGTAGTGATTCAATAGCAAGTTTAGCGAGGTGAGTAGTAATGACTGTGCAGGAAAGAATTGAAGAGACGATTAACAGCAACGGTGTGGTGCTTTTCATGAAGGGCTCCCCGGAGTTTCCACAATGCGGATTCTCGGGACAGGCGGTTCAGGTCCTCACCGCCTGTGGGGTTGAATTTGCGTCGGTTGATGTGTTGTCAGATCCTGATATACGGGAGGGTATTAAGGAATACTCAAACTGGCCAACGGTTCCGCAACTGTACGTTAAAGGTGAGTTTATAGGCGGCAGCGATATCATGTTGGAGATGTACCAAAAAGGTGAGCTGCAGACGAAACTGACCGGCATTGGCGGTTAAACCGCGACACCCGATATTGCACTCGTAGGGCTGCCATGAGGTAGCCTTTTGTTTTTTGTGGCGACTGGTTCGGCGATTCCGTAAATGGATCAACTCATAGTTACCGGTGGGGCTCCGATACACGGAGAGATAAGAATATCCGGCGCCAAGAACGCGGCGCTACCGGTTTTGATCGCCTCGTTATTGACAGATCAGACCCTGCGCGTCAGCAATATCCCGCACCTGAATGACATTACAACCACCATGGAACTGCTGGGCCAGCTCGGCGTGCGACTGGAAGTCGATGAAAAAATGGCCATCGAGGCCAATGCGCGGGAGATCACGCAAGTGCGCGCCCCCTATGATTTGGTCAAGACCATGCGTGCTTCAATTTTGGTGCTGGGTCCATTGCTAGCGCGTTTCGGACATGCCGAGGTATCGCTTCCGGGGGGGTGCGCGATCGGTTCGCGACCGGTGAACCTGCACATTAAAGGATTGCGAGCGATGGGTGCCGAAGTCGATATCGATGAGGGCTATATCAAGGCGCGGGCGGGACGTCTGCAAGGGGCTCGCGTGTTCATGGATCTGATATCGGTCACCGGCACTGAGAATCTGATGATGGCGGCGACCTTGGCGGACGGCACGACCGTAATCGAGAATGCCGCCCGTGAACCGGAGGTTGTAGATCTCGCTAATTGTCTGAACACCATGGGGGCCAAAATTACTGGCGCCGGAAGCGACGAAATCCATATTCAAGGTGTGGAGCGGCTTGGTGGCGCGACCCATCCAATCATCCCCGATCGGATCGAAACCGGGACTTACTTGGTGGCGGGCGCAATCACCGGCGGCCGCATAAAAGTGAAAAACACCAATCCTCATCTGGTGGAATCCGTCATCGAGAAGCTGCGCGAAGCGGGAGCCAAGATAGAGACGGGTCCGGATTGGGTATCGCTGGATATGCGTGGTCGTCGACCCAAAGCGGTCGATGCGCGCACCGCACCGTTCCCCGGGTTCCCCACCGATATGCAGGCGCAGTTTGTGACGCTAAACAGTGTCGCCCGAGGTACTGCGACGGTGACTGAGACGATATTCGAAAACCGCTTTATGCATGTTCATGAGCTTCAGCGTATGGGTGCGCAAGTGGAAATGGAAGGCAACACCGCTATCGTACGTGGCGTGGAGAGGCTTCGCGGCGCCCCGGTGATGGCTACCGATCTGCGTGCCTCCGCATGTTTGGTTTTGGCCGGATTGGTGGCGGAAAGTGACACGCTCATAGATCGCATTTATCACATCGACCGTGGTTACGAGTGTATAGAGGAAAAGCTCGCTCAATTGGGGGCAAAAATCCGGCGGATTCCGGTGTATAACAACGAGGCGCCCGGCGCCGTAACTTCGGCAGTTTGAATCTCGTGTGACGTGGTATAGCTGCGCACACCCACCCTGGGACCAACG
Source organism: uncultured Gammaproteobacteria bacterium (assembly GCA_945787105.1). Classification (GTDB taxonomy): domain Bacteria; phylum Pseudomonadota; class Gammaproteobacteria; order Arenicellales; family JAANXG01; genus CALZGZ01. The sequence goes on along the minus strand of CALZGZ010000201.1, from coordinate 14,300 downwards.
GAAGACGATCTGAGTTTAAAGGATTGGTTGTAGCGATGGTGCCGGCGCCAGGGTTTGGCGTGATGTGCGGTGCTGGTGATCGGAGAGACGCTGGGGCCTGCGTTACAGGTCCAGAATGCACGGAACTCTACCAAGGCGCTGACAGCAGCGTACGATTATCTGCCGACAACGTACAATTACTAAATTCTCAGCGTTCAAGACCCTTAATCATTATATCGGGAATGAGGTTGATTAGTGGCTACTCGAATTCACGAACTTGATGTTGCGGACAGCGATTTCGATATTCGCTTAAATAAGCTGCTTGCTCGTGACAAAGGTTATGGCGCTGACGTCGAAGCGGCAGTGCGCGAGATTATAGATAAGGTCCGTGAGCAGGGAGATGCAGCCTTGCTGGAATATACCCGGCGGTTCGATCACGTCGATGCCGCCAGTGTGGCCGACCTCGAACTGCCCAAGCGACAATTGATGGAGGCGTTGAGCGGCCTGGATCCGGTGCACAAATCGGCGCTCGAGCAGTCGGCGCAACGCATTGGACGCTACCACGAGCGCCAACGTCTGGAAACTTGGGAATACGACGAACCTGATGGCAATGTCTTTGGGCAGCGAATAACGCCCCTGGACCGTGTGGGTATCTACGTGCCGGGAGGCAAGGCGGCGTATCCGTCGTCGGTGTTGATGAATGCCATTCCGGCGCGGGTGGCGGGCGTCGCGGAGGTCATCATGGTGGTGCCCACACCAAATGACGAGCTCGATGACCTGGTGCTGGCCGCGGCGGCGTTGGCGGACGTAGATCGTGTGTTTTGTATCGGTGGCGCCCAGGCGGTGGCCGCGCTAGCCCACGGGACTGATACTGTTCCGGCGGTGGATAAGATCGTCGGACCAGGCAACATATACGTCGCCACTGCCAAGAGACTGGTGTACGGCCAGGTCGGGATCGACATGATCGCCGGTCCATCGGAGGTTGTAGTGGTATGTGATGACAGCGTTGATCCCGATTGGGTGGCGATGGACATGTTCGCGCAGGCGGAACACGACGAGTTGGCCCAATCCATTGTGATAAGCTCCGAAGCGCCGGTGCTCGCGAAGGTCAAAGACGCGATTGAGCGTCTGTTACCGACCATGGAACGCGAGTCCGTTATACGGGCGGCGTTGACTGGACAAGGCGCGTTGATTCATGTGGACAGCTTGGCCCAAGCGGCCAACGTGGTGAATCGAATTGCGCCGGAGCACTTGGAATTGCTGATGCGCGAACCGCGCGCTTTTGGGAACAAAATACGGCATGCTGGCGCTATTTTTGTGGGCCGACACAGCGCCGAGTCGCTCGGTGACTACTGTGCGGGACCGAACCATGTACTGCCCACATCGGGAACCGCCAGGTTTAGCTCACCGTTGGGTGTGTATGACTTTCAAAAGCGAACGAGTATCATTGAGTGTTCCGAGCAAGGTGCTTCGGTATTGGCGCGGACCGCGTCGGTGCTTGCACGTTGCGAGCAACTAACTGCCCACGCACGCTCGGCGGAATATCGAATCTTGCAAGACACAACTACTGACCGGACAGGTGATCTCGGTGTCAGACGAAACAGACAAAAGTAGATTTGCGCTCGTTCGAAGCGCGGTACAATCTTTGCGCGCGTATCCGGTTCCGGATGCCACCGGCATGATCAAGCTGGACGCAATGGAGAACCCGTATCAGTGGCCGGATGACATGATACAGGGATGGCTGGAGCAGATTCGCGCAGTGGAGATGAACCGCTATCCCGACACCCAGGCCGTCGCGCTGGCAAATCGTATTCGCGCGGCTGGTCTGATTCCTGTAGGGAATTCTCTAGTTTTTGGTAATGGTTCGGATGAGCTGATCCAGGTCATCATGTTGACCGTGGGTGGGCACGGACGCAAGGTGTTGGTGCCGGTGCCGAGCTTCGTAATGTACGAGATGATCGCTCGCTTTACCGATACCGAGTTTGTCGGTATACCTTTGCGTGACGATTTTTCCTTGGACGCGGAGGCAATGATCTCGGCGGTACGTGAGCACAATCCCGCGGTGGTGATTCTCGCGTATCCGAACAATCCAAGCGGCAACTTATTCGATCGCGAGGCCATTGTTGAGTTGATTTCAGAGTGTAACGGCTTAGTAGTCATTGACGAGGCATATCACATCTTTTCCAAAGCGAGCTTTATCGACGATCTTGATCAATATGACAATGTGGTGGTGCTGCGAACGCTGTCGAAAATGGGATTAGCAGGTATCCGGCTCGGGTATATGACTGCGCGAAGGGAATGGTTGACTCAATTTGAGAAAGTGCGATTACCTTTTAATATCAATGTGCTCACCCAGTTGACTGTTGAATTCGCCTTGCAACACTATCGTGTCTTCCAGGAACAAGCTGAAAGGATATGCCGTGAGCGGACACGTGTAGAAAGGATTATGAGTAGTCTGGACCAGATTACCCCATACCCGAGCGACGCGAATTTCGTCTTGTTTCGATGTGGGGAATGTGATGCAGAAGAGGTGTTCCAAGGATTGCTTCAGCATCAGATCCTGATCAAGAATTTGCATCGTCCCGGCACTGCATTACAGAATTGCCTTCGCGCGACCGTCGGCAAGACTCATGAGAACGAAGCGTTTTTAAATGCATTGAGTTTGTTGGTCACCTCGGACTATTCGCTCCAATAGCCGCATTTCTGTTAATATTCTTGTTGAGCACGTGCCTCTCCAACTTCGATGTCTAACCGCGCCGCGCAAATCAGTCGTCACACCAAGGAAACCCAGATTACCGCGAAGGTAGATTTGGATGGCTCGGGTGTACGATCAATAAGTACTGGAATTCCGTTTCTGGAGCACATGTTGGATCAAGTGGCGCAACACGGATCCCTGGATCTGGACATTCGGGCCGCGGGAGACCTGCACATCGATGCTCATCACACGATTGAAGATATCGGTATCACCCTCGGCCAGGCGTTCGCCAAGGCGCTCGGCGATAAAACAGGCATTCGCCGGTACGGTTATGCTTACGTACCCCTTGACGAAGCGCTAAGTCGGGTTGTCGTTGATTTTTCCGGCCGGCCGGGTCTGGTGTATGACGTCCGCTATCCACGCGCCCGTATTGGTGATTTTGATGTCGACCTGATCTATGAATTCTTTCAGGGATTTACGAATCACGCGTTGGTTACGTTACATATCGACAATATACGTGGACGCAACGCACACCATATCGCGGAGACTATTTTCAAGGCTTTTGGGCGTGCGTTACGTATGGCGTTGGAAATTGATCAACGTCTAAGCGGCGCCCTGCCTTCGACAAAAGGAATGCTGTAGACAACAACGGACCCATCCGTATTAAATTCCTTACTTCGAGCGCCTCATGACACATGTAGCAGTAGTTGATTTCGGGACTGGAAATCTGCGATCCGTATCGAAAGCCATCGAGCATGTGGCCCCAAAAGTCCGCGTCGAGGTAACAGACGATCCGGATCGGGTGCATACCGCCGATCACGTCGTGTTTCCGGGACAGGGCGCCATCGGCACTTGTATTCGCGCCATCGACCAAAAGGGATTGAGTGATGTGCTCATGGAAGCGCTTCGCACTAAGCCGTTCTTGGGCATTTGCCTGGGATTACAGGCGCTGTATAGATACAGCGAGGAGCACGATGGCACGCCGTGCTTGGGGGTGCTGGAAGGTGAGGTTAAATATCTGACCCAGTTGAGCGAGATTGCCCAATGGCCAAGGGAACTCAAGATTCCTCATATGGGTTGGAATACGGTTCGCCAAAATCAACCGCATCCATTGTGGTCAAGCATTGCCCCTGACGCGCGGTTCTATTTTGTCCACAGTTACTGCGCGGTGGGAAAAAATAACGCTGAGGTCCTGGGGGTCACTGAATATGGCGGGTCATTTACTTCCGCGGCGGGCCGCGATAATTTGTTTGCCACACAGTTTCACCCGGAAAAAAGTCAGCGTGATGGGTTGACCCTGCTCAGGAATTTCGTTGCATGGGATGGGGCCAGTTGAGTTATGTAATTCAAAGTAGGGTGCGATGTTATGTTGTTGATTCCCGCAATTGATATTAAGGATGGAAAATGCGTGCGTCTGCGGCAAGGCCGTATGGATGATGCCACAGTATTTGCTGACGATCCGCTGGAAGCGGCGACGCGATGGCTAACAAGCGGCGCCGAACGATTACACATTGTAGATCTCGACGGTGCCTCCACCGGTAAGCCCATTAACCGAGACTCGGTCGCGCGAATCACCGACACCTATCCAGATGTTCCCATTCAGATCGGGGGTGGAATTCGTGACGAAGACACGGTGCAGACTTATCTGGATTTAGGCGTTCAATATGTCATTCTCGGTACGCGCGCTGTCAACGAGCCGCATTTTGTTAGCGACCTATGCGCCGCTTTTCCCGGACACATCATTGTGGGGCTGGATGCCAAGGACGGTAAATTGATGGTCAACGGTTGGTCAAAGTTGGCTAAGCATGATGTGATCGATTTGGCACAACGATTTGAGAACGACGGCGTCGAGGCGATTATCTACACGGACATTTCCCGCGACGGAATGTTGTCGGGCGTTAATATCGAGGCGACCAAGGCATTAGCCCAATCGATCCGAATTCCAGTTATCGCCGCCGGTGGTATCACTAATCTCGATGACATCCGGCGCCTGTGTGAGATCGCTGATGCGGGTGTGTTCGGCGCCGTTACGGGCCGTGCTATTTACGAAGGCACCCTGGACTTCGTTGAGGCCCAAAAAATGATCGAACAAGTCAACTTGCGTTTGAATGCCGACTCCGATGGATAAGCTTGGAAAATTGAGGTAATGAAAGATCCTGTTAACGAATCTTGCGACGTCTCCCGATGGGACGCTAGTTGACCGTAATGGGCCTCGCCAAACGCATTATTCCTTGTCTTGATGTAGATGCGGGCCGTGTAGTTAAGGGCGTGCGGTTTGTGGACATCCGTGATGCTGGTGATCCAGTTGAGGTGGCGTGCCGTTATGACCAGCAAGGCGCTGACGAAATTACATTCTTGGATATCACCGCGAGCTCGGATGACCGAGATACCATTGTTCATGTGGTCGAAGATGTTGCCAGCGAAGTGTTCATTCCGCTCACCGTTGGTGGTGGTATTCGGTCATTGAATGATATCCGGCGGATGCTTATCGCCGGCGCTGATAAGGTCTCCATCAACACTGCTGCAGTGTACCGGCCCGAATTTGTCGGCGAAGCCAGTGATCATTTTGGGGCCCAGTGCATCGTCGTGGCCATCGACGCAAAGCAGGTACAGGGCGGTGACCAACCGCGCTGGGAAATATTCACTCACGGTGGGCGAAACCCCACCGGTATTGATGCCGTTGCTTGGGGACGGCGCATGGCGGATCTCGGTGCGGGGGAGATTCTGCTGACGAGCATGGATCGCGACGGAACTCGTGATGGGTTCGATTTGGTGTTGACACGCGCTATGGCCGACGCGGTTCCGGTCCCGGTGATAGCATCTGGTGGTGTGGGTAATCTCGACCATTTGGCCGCGGGTATTCTCGACGGCCATGCAGACGCGGTGCTGGCGGCGAGTATCTTTCATTTCGGCGAGTACACGGTTGCGGAGGCCAAACGCTGCATGGCAGAAAAGGGTATCGAAGTACGCCTTTAGTGTGGCCAGTGGCTTGTTAGTACGCCAGCCACCAATGATTGCATATTGAACCACGCCTGGGACGGTGATCTCGGTTAGAATGTCGGTTATGAAAACTTCTTGGCTGGATGATGTCAAATGGAATGCGGACGGCCTGATCCCCGCCATCGCCCAAGAGGCGGGGAGTGGCACGTTGTTAATGGTTGCGTGGATGAATCGGGAGGCGTTACAACTCACTGCCGAGCGCGGTAAGGCAGTGTATTGGTCACGCTCCCGGAAGCGGTTGTGGCACAAAGGTGAAGAGTCCGGTCACGAGCAGTTGGTGCAAGAGATTCGGCTCGATTGTGATAATGACGTCATACTGCTGCAGGTGGAGCAAAAGGGTGGGATTGCTTGTCACACGGGGCGTCATAGCTGTTTTTTTCAGCGTCTTGACGCCGACCGCTGGCAGACCATTAGCGCCCCGATCAAGGATCCTAAAGATATCTACGGCGCTGGGCGGGGGCCGTCGTCTTGAACCGTGATTCGCAATCGATACTTGACAGGTTGGCGCAGGTGCTGGAGTCGCGAAAACGAGATAACCCCAATGGATCTTACGTCGCCAGCCTGTATCGCAAGGGGATCGACGAGATTTTGAAAAAGGTCGAAGAAGAGGCTAATGAAACCGTAATCGCCGCAAAAGCAGGTGACCCGGATCAGTTGGTTTATGAAACAGCGGATCTATGGTTTCATACCTTAATCATGCTCGTGCATCAAGGATTGGGCCCCGACGATGTTTTGAACGAACTCAGTCGACGATTTGGAGTTTCGGGGTTCGAAGAAAAGGCGGTGCGCAGCAAAGGCGGCTAACCCGTCACGGGCGTTGAAGAGTAACCGAAATAGGAGACACGACGATGGGTTTTGGTGGTATTAGTATCTGGCAGTTATTGATTGTATTGTTAATCGTGGTGCTGCTTTTCGGCACCAAAAAGTTGCGAAATATTGGTTCGGATTTAGGTGGCGCGATCAAGACATTCCGCAAATCAATGAAGGAAGATGAGCAACCTGAGTCGCAACAGCCGGCGCAGATTGAGAGCAAGGATGACGAGTCGGTTGACAGCGAGGTTCAGGCGGCACACAAAGACAAGGCATAGCGTGCGGAGCGAACATTTTAAATGTTTGACATCGGTTTTTGGGAGCTGTGTCTGATTGGCGTAGTGGCTTTGCTGATTTTAGGACCGGAACGACTGCCCACTGTAGCGCGAACAGCGGGACTATGGGTAGGTCGCGCGCGCCGGTTCATGGCTGACGTGAAAGCCGATATCGATACTGAATTGAAAAGCGAGGAACTCCGCGCAATCAAGGACATTGGTGCCGACTTAAAGGATGCGTCACGGGAAATGCATGACGTGAGCAGTGAACTCAACGAGAACGTGGTTTCCGACGACACTTTGGCCGAAGCGATCAATGAGTCGGCCGCGTCTGAGAACCAGGATGTTGCCGATCAACCCGCCGAATCGGTGGAGGCCCCTTCGAAAGAGAATGCCGGCGCAGGCTAAAAACACGCCTCAAAAGGACACGTTTATCTCCCATCTGCTCGAGCTGCGTGATCGGTTATTACGCAGCATTCTTGCGGTATTGGTCGTATTCCTGATCGCCGCACCGTTTGCGAACCCCCTATATGAATACTTCGCTGCACCGTTGATGGCGGCATTGCCGGAAGGCAATACGATGATATCTACCGAGCCGCACGGTCCGTTCTTCGTGCCGTTCAAGTTTGCATTTGCGGTGGCGGTGGCGGTTGCCATCCCTTATCTGCTGTATCAACTTTGGGGGTTTGTCGCCCCCGGTCTATACCTGAACGAAAAACGTCTCGTAGTGCCGTTAATGGCATCTAGTACGTTGTTGTTTTATTTGGGTATCGCATTCGCGTATTACCTGGTTTTTCCAATCATCTTTACTTTCTTCGCCAGCACTGCGCCCGAAGGGGTCGCAGTAATGACCGAGATCAATGCCTACCTCAGCTTTGCGCTCAAGCTGTTTTTCGCCTTCGGCATCGCTTTTGAGGTGCCGATTGCCACAGTTTTGCTGGTGAAAGCCGGTGTGACGACGCCGGAGCGTTTAGCCGCGAAGCGGCCCTATATCATCGTCGGGGCGTTTGTAGTCGGCATGATGCTTACGCCGCCGGATATCTTCTCCCAGACCATGCTTGCAGTGCCGGTATGGATATTGTTTGAATTAGGTGTCGTCATGTCTCGGCGTATTAAACCCAGGACTGCGGACGCAACGGGAGATGAGCAAGCCGATGCTGAAGACGTTCACGGTGAAGAGTTTACTGAATTCGATGATGAAGGCATGGACCACGAGTTCACGGCTGCTGAGAAAGAACTCGATAAGCTTTGAGTCGATTTCGCCGGTGGAGAACCGGGTCAGTTAATGTCGGCTATCATCGTGGATGATTGTGCGATAAGGTGATCAAGGCAATTCAGTCAATAGAAGATGTCATGATCGCCTAAGCCTATCGATGCGGGTTGATGATCAAATTTAAAATACCGTTGTCGCTTGTTGCATTGTGGTTGATCGCCGGTCCGGTATGGGCGGCGCCGGCGCTTGTGAATCAGCTGACCAACCACCCCTCGCCGTATCTTGCGCTCCACGGGACGGATCCGGTGGCATGGCAGGACTGGAGTGCGCAAACGACGCGGATGGCGAGACAGCAAGGCAAGCTGCTGTATATGTCGATCGGCTATTTTTCGTGTCATTGGTGTCACGTGATGCAGCGTGAGAGCTATAAAAATCCCAAAATAGCTGAGGTCCTAAACAAGAATTTCATCCCGGTAAAGGTCGATCGAGAATTAGAGCCCGCTTTGGATGCGCAGATGATCGATTTCGTGGAGGCCACCCAGGGCCGTGGCGGTTGGCCGCTCAATGTATTTCTGACCCCGCAAGGACATCCCCTGTACGCGGTACTGTATTTGCCGCCGGCCAACTTTGAGGACCTGTTAATCCGCCTGAATCAGCTGTGGCAACAAGACCCGCAACGGCTGGCGGAGGTGGCGCGCCGCGAGGCGCGAGGCGGGAAGGGTCCGGGCGCTCCCCGACTGTCTCCGGAACAGGTGGCCGAGTATACCCAAGACTTGGTGAGCAGGGCGCTGCAGCGCGCAGACGATATCCACGGTGGATTTGGCACCCAGAATAAGTTTCCGAGCGTCCCTCAGTTGCAGTTTTTACTCAACCAATACATCCGCAAACCGGACGAAAATATTCGTGAAATATTAGAATTGACGTTGGATCAGATGGCTGCTCACGGCTTGTTTGATCATATCGGTGGCGGCTTTTTCCGCTATACGGTGGATCCCGATTGGGAGACGCCACATTTCGAGAAGATGCTGTACGATAACGCGCTCCTCGGCCGGTTGTACTTACGCGCGGCGGTTGCGTTGAGTCGCAATGACTATCTTGCGGTGGCGCGCAGGACTCTGGATTTTATGATGCGCGAGATGACCGACGCGAGCGGCGCCCTATACGCATCTTTTTCCGCGGTCGATGACCAAGATATAGAGGGAGGTTATTACTTGTGGGACGATGAAGAATTGATGCGAGTCTTGAGCGATGCGGAATACGCAGTGGCCAAGCGCGCGTGGCGAATGAGTGACGCGCCCCCATTCGACCATGGTTATTTGCCGATGGGTGATGCGGATGTGATGTCTATTGCCAAGGAATTCGGCAGCAATGAGGACGACATCACGGCGATGTTGCAGAACGCGCAGCAGAAGATGAAAGCAGTCCGGGCAAGCCGTGGGCTACCGGTAGACACAAAGCTGCTCGCCGGTTGGAATGGATTGGCGTTGGCTAGTTTCGCCGAGGCAGCGCAGGTGCTCAAGGAGCCCAGTTACCGGGATGCGGCCCTTAGAATCAAAGATTACGTGGTGAACACGCTGTGGGACGGTCGTAGTTTGCGCCGCGCGGTCAGCAAGGACGGTGCGATTGGGCAAGTCGTCTTGGAGGACTATGCTTATGTTGCTGAGGGCCTGCTGGCATGGTCGGAATTGACCCAGGATGACAACGAGTGGCGCCTAGCTGCCGATGTGATTAGAGAGGCGTGGAAACGGTTCTATAACAGGGGCTGGATACTGGCGGAAGACAGTCTGATTGCGCAGCCTGCGTCCCAGGACGCGTTAATGGACGGACCGACGCCTGCGCCTTCGGGTGTGCTCGCCAATGCATCGCTTGCTATTGCGCAACGAACTCAAGACAAGCAACTTCGAAACCAAGTGTTGTCCGCACTGAACAGTGGGCACGACCAGATCGCGAAAAATCCATTTTGGTACGCAAGCCACATCGACGCGATGATTGTGGCGCAACAAACTGCTGTAAAGAAGTAGGCGTGGTGCTCGCGCACCGGTGGGCGTTGTCACTCCGAGCACAGGCGGTGGCTTCGGGACTTAGGCGACAGACGGTATAGGTTAACGTCTCCTGAACCTGCGGCCGCGAGCCTGAAAAAGCATCATCCCAGTTGTCCGAATCGAGGGCGGAATCCCAGATCCCGACAAGAAATACGGGCCCGGGGCCCTTGACACGTCTGTTATAATCCCCTGGTTACAGCTGGCCAAAGATCTCAAAAAGAAGCGAGACAATCCCTTCAATTCAGAAAGTTAACGTCAGCAGCCGTTCGAGACAGAAAATTCTGCCCGCCTGTTCGGCGGGACACAAATCCCAAGGAGCGTTATCGTGGACGATCGCATCGATAATAAGCGGCGCCGATTCTTGACCAATGTAACAGCCGCCGCCTGGGCCGTGGGCGGCACTGTTGCCGCGTTTCCCTTCATTCGTAGCATGACTCCGAGCGAACGCGCCAAGGCTGCCGGTGCTCCTGTGGTTATCGACATTAGCAGGTTGGAACCAGGCCAGATGGTCAAGGAAGAATGGCGCGGCAAGCCGGTGTGGGTAATCCGCCGCACTGATGAGATGCTGCAGAAATTGGCGGGCCTTGGGGAGAACTTGGCGGACCCTGATTCGGAGCGTAGTGATCAACCGGTCTATGCAAAAAATGTCCACCGATCACGGCAACCTGAGGTGTTGGTGTTGATTGGTGTGTGCACCCACTTGGGATGTTCGCCGACAACAAACTTTGCTATCGGTCCGGCATCGGGACTCGGTGACGACTGGCCCGGTGGTTTCTTTTGTCCGTGCCACGGTTCAAAGTTTGATCTCTCCGGCCGCGTGTATAAGAACCTTCCCGCCCCGACTAATCTAGTGGTACCACCATATAGATTTCTCAACGCTACCTTAATCTTGGTTGGCGAAGACGATGGGGGGACAGCGTAATGATCAGGGTTTTGAATTGGATAGATGAGCGATTTCCGGTAAGGAAATTCTGGAACGAACACTTAGCCGAGTATTACGCGCCTAAGAATTTTAATTTCTGGTACTACTTTGGTTCGTTGGCCATCCTGGTATTCGTGCTACAGATTGCTACCGGTATCTTTCTAACAATGCATTACAAGCCGTCGTCCGAGCATGCATTCGCGTCGGTCGAATACATCATGCGGGATGTACCGTGGGGATGGTTGCTCCGCTATATGCATGCGGTAGGCGCCTCGGCGTTTTTTGTCGTGATTTATTTGCACATGTTCCGGGGGCTTCTTTATGGATCACATCGCGCCCCGCGTGAGTTGGTATGGCTACTTGGTTGCATCATATATGTGTTGCTGATGGCCGAGTCTTTTATGGGATATTTGCTACCTTGGGGAAATTTGTCTTATTGGGGTGCGCAGGTCATCATCTCGCTGTTCACAGCCATCCCATGGGTGGGAGATGCCTTGGCAGAGTGGCTGCGTGGCGATTTCGTTGTTTCCGATGCAACCTTGAATCGCTTTTTCGCCTTTCATGTGGCGCTAATACCTCTGGTTCTGACCGGGCTCGTGATCATACATATTCTGGCGTTGCATGCCGTTGGGTCCAATAATCCAGATGGCATCGAGATAAAGAAGCACAAAAACGAGGAGGGCATCCCCAAAGATGGGATCCCTTTTCATCCCTACTATACGGTTAAGGATCTATTCGGGGCCGCTGTATTTTTGATTTTGTTTCTCGGGGTGGTGTTCTTCGCACCTGAGTTATTTGGCCTGTTTCTGGAGCGGGCCAATTTCGAACCGGCTAATTTATTGCAGACTCCGTCGGACATCGTGCCATTGTGGTATTTCACTCCTTTTTATTCCATCTTAAGAGCCGTTACTTACCCGCTGTTCGGTATCGATGCCAAGTTCTGGGGTGTGATCTGTATGGGTGCGTCGATTGCGTTGCTCTTTTTCCTCCCGTGGTTGGATCGCTCCCCTGTCAAGTCGATTCGTTACCGAGGCTGGATGTATAAGACAGCTCTAACCCTGTTCGTAATTAGCTTCGTGATACTTGGGTACCTGGGACTGAAACACCCACAAGACACGGACTTAATTTTGTTTTCGAATCTGGTGTGGGCACAGATATTTTCCTTCGTTTACTTTGGCTTTTTCGTGCTGATGCCCTGGTATACAAAATGGGATAAAAACAAACCCGAACCGGACAGGGTGACTTTCAAATGAAAAGGTTAATCGCATTTTTATTGTTGGTCGCGACCGCACCATGGTGTATGGCCGCCAGCGAATATGAGCCGCTGGACCCAGTGTATATCAACCTGAGCGATACAGCATCGCTGCAACGTGGCGCAAGATTATTCATCAACTACTGTTTGTCATGTCACAGCGCTGCGTACATGCGTTATCGGCGTATGGCAAAAGATCTCGATATCAGCGAGGAGTTATTGAAAGAGAATCTGATGTTTGCCGGTGATAAACCCGGTGATCTGATGCGAACTACAATGCCGGCAGAATATGCAAAAGACTGGTTCGGAGTGGTACCACCCGATCTCACTCTCATTGCTCGGGTGCGTAAGCCGGACTGGATCTATACCTACCTGCGCAATTTCTATCTGGATGACGGCTCTCCGAGCGGTTGGAATAACACTCTATTTCAGAATGTGGCGATGCCGCATGTTCTTTACGGATTACAAGGCAGTCAACGTCTCGTTAGTAACAGCAGTGAAGGCGACGGTAAGCGCATATTCAGGCTTGAAAAACCCGGGACGATGGCACCGGAAGAATACGATAACGCGATGCGAGATCTAACTAACTTTCTTGTCTATTTAGGTGAGCCGGCCAAACTCGAGCGTTACCTCATAGGCGTATTCGTTATGCTGTTTTTAGGGGGGTTGTTGGTTTTGTCGTATCTGCTGAAAAAAGAATACTGGAAGGAACTGCATTAGGTCTCAATAAATATCTCATTTATCCGTACAAGCGAATAAGAGCAGAGTAGCAAACATGGTGACCCCCTCCGGCAGGAAACCGATCATGGCACTATATTCAGGAACTGACTGTTTATATAGTCATGGATGTCGTATTGTGCTGTTCGAAAAGGAAGTGGAATGTCAGATTATCTACGTCGACGATGATCGGCCTTCAGAAGAACTTGCCGAGCTGAATCCATACAACGAAGCCCCAACGCTTTTGGATCGGGATCTGGTGCTGTATGGAGCGCAGATCATCAATGAATACTTGGATGAGCGCTTGCCTCACCCGCCACTGATGCCGGTAGATCCGGTGAATCGAGGTCGTGCACGTTTGATGATGGCGCGTGTGCAAAGGGATTGGCTGGTGCCGTTAATTAGCAGCCAGAACGCAATCCGGCCAGAAGTCAAACGTATTCGATCGTCGGTGCGGGATGGCTTGATTGCGATTTCGCCCCTGTTCCGAGAACAGGCGTACATGCTCGGCGATGAATTCAGCCTGGTGGATTGTTTTGTGGCGCCCTTGCTTTGGCGGCTGAAGTCATGGGAGATAGAGCTGCCACGGCAGGCGAAACCCGTGCTCGAGTATGCGCAAAGATTATTTGAGAAGTCGTCATTTACTTCCAGCCTCAGCGAAGTGGAGCGAGAACTTCGTTGAATCTGAATCGATGACAAGCACCAAACCATACCTCATTCGAGCGATCCGGGATTGGGCGATGGATAACGATTTTACGCCGCAAATATTGGTGGATGTCACGATGGAGGGGGTCGATGTGCCCGAACAACACGTTAAATCCGGCCAAATCATACTCAACATCGGCGACCAAGCGGTCCAGCTACAACAGATGGACAACGAGATCATGGCGTTTTCTGCCAGATTTGGGGGTATGCCGCGTCATGTTACCGTGCCCATAGATTCGGTAATCGCGATTTACGCACGGGAGAATGGGCAAGGTATTTTTTTCAGAGATCCTCAAAATCCAACCGAGCCGGGTCCGGAAGCTGACAGTAAATCGACCAAACCTCATCTCAAACTCATCAAATGACGACTCTAAGGTGCGCTTGAAATCGGTTCGCGCGCACCTTATCTACAATGCTTTAGACGTTGTTGCTACCAGGCATAATCATGACAAACACAATTTTGCAGTCCTTGCATGGCACAACCATCGTGTCAGTGCGGCGCGGTAACAAGGTGGTTATCGGTGGTGACGGACAAGTTTCCATTGGCCAAACCATTATGAAAGGTAACGCGCGCAAGGTACGGCGCTTATCCAAGGATCGGGTCGTGGCCGGGTTTGCCGGTGGCACCGCCGATGCGTTTACGCTGTTTGAGCGCTTCGAGGGAAAGTTGGAAAAACACCAAGGCAATTT
>CALZGZ010000200.1 GCA_945787105.1 uncultured Gammaproteobacteria bacterium | reverse complement strand
GTGGCCACCAAGATCGCGAGCGAGCGGCGCCGCCAGCGGAAACATAGATACTCCCATGTGGGAACCCGGTACACTGGGAAACGGTGTAAAAAGGACATTAATTGGCCGAAAATGTGTGGCGCCATATGCGATATTGGGATAGGTCGTGGTGCGTAAGATTCAAGCAGCCGGGACTTGGCCCCCCCAGCGCCGCCCCCGGCGGTAAATTGGTGTCAACGGATGACCAGCGATGAACGATGACGTACGGTGTGCGAACTTCATGTTTTACCGGTGTTGGCATAATATTTCAATAATTTTGTATTTTCTAATACAATACTATTATTAAATTATGGTAATCATCCCGCTGGCGGACTCGCTGGGGACGATACCAAACGGGATCTACCAAGCCTACAATAAACGGCGTCACTGATAGAGGAGAGCTGAACATGGCCGAATTTGATCAAGAACTCGATGCTCGCGGTTTGAATTGCCCGCTGCCCATTCTACGTGCGAAGAAGGCGTTGAACGATCTGGGCGACGGGCAGGTGTTACGGATCATGGCGACCGACCCGGGCTCGGTCAAAGACTTTGAGGCGTTCGCGCATCAGACCGGCAACACGTTGTTGGAGTCCACTGAAGACAGCGGCGAGTTTCACTTTCTGCTGCGAAAAAACGGATAGCTGCACCACGAGCATCAAGCTGGGACACATGTAACCAGTACGATTAATTTTTCAAGAGCGATTGAATTATGGCTGACAAGAAATTGGCAATTATCGCCACCAAGGGCACGCTGGACTGGGCCTATCCACCTTTCATCTTGGCATCGACAGCGTCGGCGTTGGGCTATCAGACATGCATCTTCTTTACATTTTATGGGCTACAGCTCATTAAGAAGAAGCTGGACCTCAAAGTGAGTCCGCTCGGTAATCCGGGTATGCCGATGCCCATGGGTATGAACAAGTGGTTCCCGGTGCTTGGCACCACTATTCCAGGCATGGAAGGCATGATGACCACGATGATGAGGCAGAAGATCAAGGCGAAGGGTGTCGCCTCCATCGAAGAGTTGCGGGATCTGTGTGTCGAAGCCGAAGTCAGGCTGGTGGGTTGTCAGATGACCATCGATTTATTTGATTTCAATCGTGATGAATTGATGGATAACATCGAGCTGGGCGGTGCGGCGACTTTCTTCGAATTCGCGGGTGACGCTGACGTTACGCTGTTCATATAATTACTCCCGGGCGCATATTTTTACACAACAACCGTACGCTGGGTGGCTTCCGGTTGGCGCATCCACATGCCTGCAACTTTCAAGTTTCCGCACTCTCGCGTACAGACGCCGGTGATTACCGATGAATCGTGAAATCACTTGGGGTCTTGGTCTTTATGTTTGATTCGCTCAATCGGCACGGACACCGGGCCCTGCGATCTGGGTTCATCGATATAACGGGGGCGTGCACCGCTGGCGCGCCCGGCGTCTTTGGCGAGTTCCTGTTTCCGCGCCGAAATTAACACCAAGCACTCGCGCATATCATTAATACAGTCCTCGGAAAGCGGATGCTTGAGACCGGGCGGCGTGGCGGTTTCCTTGATAACCCGCGTTAGCACCTTTTGCATTACCGATAAGATACGCTGTTCTTTGGACAAGGACTGGTTTTCATTCATAAACAGGAGTCGTCGAGCGTCAAATCGTCGGAAAGTTGGAATTTGGGAAGTCGAAGGATTACATTCATCAGCTAAGACTAACCGATTAAAGGGCCTTGATGCCTTATTTTATCTACCGGATTTCGCCGCAGCGATCTCTAACCTATATCGATGAATTCGCGCACTACCGAAAAGCGCGCGACACGGCCAGGCAGATGCGTCAGACGCAACTCCGGGATGATCTCGATACTATAAAGATTATTTTCGCCAATCATCGAAGTGAGGCTGAAATATTGCTGGAAGCCCGCCGCGAGCGTCAACCTTCGGAAGACGATTGAGCAAGACTATGGTCGACGAAGAGCAATATCGGCGAACGTACCAGGAGGTGATCACCGCCCCTTGTCCGTTTGAGAAAGCCATACTGCAACGGGTATGTGCCTGTCCGCGAGCGACCAAGTGTAATATTGCCGAGCGCGAGGCGGTGAATTGCGGGTCTCCCGAAGCACAGGAGACCTGCGTTGCGTTTTTGCACCACCTAAGAAAACGGGCAAATTTTGCGCTGGGGTTGAAGCGCACGCCCGGGGCGCTACCTCATGCGAAGGCAATCAAGATCCAATGCGGCGGGTTGTTGGGCCTGCAAAACGCGCTGGATCCGTTTGCGCAAGAATCCCGAGTATCCGATGTATACGGACTAATGAATCGCGCCATAAAACGTTTTCAGGAAATGTGTAATATTCCCTTCGATCAGATCGTGCGCGAAGTGAACAAATACGAGGGCCGGCGGCGGCCACGGCGTGGCCGAAGCGTCAGGGGTCAGCAAGATGAGTAATGCGCATGTCTTACTGCTCGTTGCTCACGGCAGCCGAGGACAAAAGGCCAACGATGAAATCCGTCACTTGACCACAAAGTTGTCACAGAAACTCGAACTTGGGCGTGTACAGATAGAGTGCGCCTTCTTAGAACTTGCCGCCCCCTCGATACCGTCGTCCATTGACCAGGCGGTGACCCGGGGCGCACGTCGGATCACGGTATTGCCGTACTTTCTCGTGGCCGGACGCCATGTCGCGGTGGATATCCCTGAGATCGTCAATCAAAAAAGCAGTGAATATCCGGATGTCGATATTCAGCTCTGCGACTACCTCGGCGCCACGGATTCTGTCGTCGACATGTTGTCCGACATCGTGAAACGCGCCATCGCATAACAATGCGGCTGTGGCATAGACTTTGAGTCTTGAACTTTGAACCACCGAATCAATAGGCGCTCGCAGTGACTGACGAGAAGAAGTTCGGCGACAAAAGTCCCAAAGAATGGAAAATTCTGCGGGATAAAGTCCACAAGATCGTATCAAAACAGAATGACGACATCGCCATACATTGCTGCTCATTTTGCGGTCGCGACAAGTCCGAAGTGAATCACATGATCCAAGGCCCGGCCGTTAATATCTGTGATGCGTGTGTCGCAAAGTGCAATCAGATAATAATCGAAGACGTCGACAGGTAATCAATCGGTTGCTATGCCGTGTGTATAACCGACGACTGACGAGCAACGGGTAGGCAACAACATGCCGACCAACATCGGCTGCCGTGTTGGACGGATCGAGGACCGGCGCGTCTAGCTAGCGCCGCGGTGCTCAAAACCGGAATGCCGCCGAACCCGGTCGTGTCAACATTTGGCAGATTCAGATCCTATTTCTTCGGGGCAGGTTCAATGTCCCCGCTATAACATACCCACGTCGTGGCTATATATTTAGTCCCTTGCTGCAGTGTGACGCCACGATGGGCATGGGTCCAAAATGGTGGAAACAAGATTAGTTTGCCGGTCTCGGGTTTAATCTTGATTTCTTGAAAATAAAATTCGGTCTCGCCACCGGGACCGTCGACGTCGTTGAGATACCAAATGGCGACCAACTGACGCTGACTGAACTCGCCCGGACCACTGTCTACATGCCAGTGATAAAACTCTTCCTGTTGCGTGCGTTGCATGTTGTAACCCATGTCACGCAACGAATTTGCGGCGAAAAACGGATGGATCTTGGCAATTTCATTCACTGCGGCGCTCAAGGATAGGAACAAGCCCTCGTCGACGGCTCTCCAATCTTTTCTACCGCTAATTCGCAAATCGGTGGAACGCTTGATCGAACTCTCTTGGTCGTGTTGCGGGCCAATCCTGCCGCTATATTGTTGTTCCGGATGTGCCTCGAAGCGGCGAATCATGTCGTCACAGACCTTGCGCGTCAGGGCATGACGTATCTCATAGATAAAACTGTGGCGAGATAATTCGTGCAGTGCGTAGTCGAGTACAGATTCAGACTTAGAGCTCATGCGTGTATGGCGGTGCCTTTAGTTTTTCTCGAAGTGAAACCGCGTGTCATTAATATTACCTGTGGTATCGATGTTGACCCGTTCCACGTTGGGCAAGCGTTTCACGATGTACCCAGCCATGAGCAACAGCGAATGCTTATTCGCATTATGCATCGCTGTCAACAAGCGGTCGGCGGCGATCTGGCATCGTTGCTCAACATTAGGGTTTGGCACATACTCACGGCTCATCTGCCAGCCCTGATCCATATCTTCATCCATCTTCTGAAAGAACGGTTCACCCTCATCGAGCACATCCTGTGGTACTTCGATACAGTAAGTTCTGTCCTCAACTGTTATATTCAAGATCATCGATATCTCCGGCTAGCCCGGATAGGACACCGGCCGTCTACAGAACGTACCCGGGCCAAGAGTTGTAGATTCGATATATGCAAACGGCTTTTCAATCAGTTACTTCAAGGCCGGTGGCCGACTGGTGCAATATGCGGGCTCATGGGCGGCGGTCAGGATACTCGAAGACCGGGAAAACTGGTACATGAAAACTAAAGCACAAAAGTCGCATCGAACTTAGTGAGGTTATGGATCATGTCCAAGATATTGGTTGAGCAAGATCCATCGCCAATGAAGCTCGACGTGATGCATGTTGAGCAGTGGGCCTTATGGGAAAAAGAAGTCTCACGGTTTCCCTGGACCTACGATGCAACCGAGACCTGTTATGTTGTAGAAGGGGAGGCGGTGGTGACCCCCGACAACGGTGATCCGGTCACTATCTCGGCAGGCGACCTGGTGGTATTCATGGCTGGATTGTCGTGTGTCTGGGAGATCAAAAAACCGATTAGCAAGCACTACAAGATGGGATAACACGAGTTGTAGCCGAACTGATAGATCATTTGTGTTTGCATTCACAGGCATTACGGTGATTTGCCCAGCAGCCGGGCGGTTGCTGCCAACACCGCATTGGTCACTGGCGCGATTTTCCTCCGCATCAGCGAGCCAATGGCATCAGTCCGTGCAAAGATCGGTCGGACCAGCGGTTCGCCGGTATGAGCCAACAACAGCATTGCCCTGAGGTCGGCCTCCGTTTCCGGTAGCCGCTGGCGCACCGGTGCACACCGCCGGTCATGGGCCCGAATCACACTATCGATGTATTGTTCCAACTCGTCGACGTTGTTGAACTCACGATCACTCGTTCGCAGCTGCCTAAAGTAGTGATGCATCAGATCCAGGGATTCAACCGCGACGTCTTGATCGATGGGTTTGCGGAGGACAAGTTCGCAAGTGCTCAAGAATGTCTGACCGGAGGCAGACAGCACCCGGGTCAGTTGCGCTGCCATGGGATCGTTGGCGAGCATCCGTAACGCGTTTTTTATCGAATGATAATCCTCGCGTGCGGGCTGCGGATCGGGCAGCGCATCAGGCATGGTCTGCAGGAAGCCCACGTAGTAATGATTTTTACGTGCGCCGCGTCGCCATATCTCGCGACGTTTCGCATCACTGATTAACCCCGGCTGCAGGATTAAACGTACAGTTTCGATCAAGGTGCCGGGGACCTCCTCGAACGGCAAGTACTCCGTCAGGTAATCAGCAACTATTGGACCCATGGCATCAGTGACAACGCAGGGATGTTCGAGCAAGTAACGGGCCACCTCCGCCGTCGGCAGCGCCCACCAGATTCGTGCCGCAAGCTTGTCGGTCAGGCCAGCAGCGCGGGCCACCGCTATCACTGCTTCATCCTCGGCCAACATCAGCAGCGGTTCCAGACGGGTATTGCGCATGTCCCCCATGCGCGTCCATCGCCGCAGATACACCGGGTAGCCCCCGGGGGACCCCAATGCGTTCGTGGAAAGCATCTCGCGCACCAAACGCAGATATTTTTCTGGCGGGCAGTTGGGATTTAGCTCGACCTTGGCATCTTCGCTGTCGGTCATCCCGTGCACGCACATTGTCTGCTCATTAATACGGATCGCATGCGAGTTGGCGAGTAGTACGTTGAGCTTTAAAGTGTCTTCAGCGCAAAGTTCCATCAAAGGCCCGGTTGCCGTTCGTCTGGTCAAGTTCCGAATTGTTGCCGGCTTTGGCCACGATTCGAACTAGCCCGCATTTCTCACCAGGATCCCGGACGCTGGCGCAGGACTCGTGCAGCTGGGCGCCGCGCCTGGAACGAGACCCATAGCGGGCTATGAGTCGAGTGAAGGCCAAGCGCAGATGTGCGAGAACCAGCCAGGGCCGGGATAGGCGTGACTGTCGTAACACCTTGTAATTCATCATTTCGGCACAATGCCTTAAGTATCACCGTGGACTCGGAGTTTAGCGCTGCCTGGTGAGAAATGCGGGCTAACTCTTTATGGGTATTTGACCGCGTTCGAACATCTACCGATTTGGGGTGCTTGTCGCCGCCGGATGGATGCAATATATTGCGCGCCCTTGGTATCGGTCCACAACACGCAATCGAGAAAAATTGATGGACAAAATGTATTACGAAACTATCGACAAGTTAGAAAAGCTGGGCGTTGATCGTGAGTATATCCAGGGTTGGATCGGTGGTTATCTGGAAAATCCAAAGCGTGAAGAGCAGCGGATTACAGAGGCCTACGAGGCCGGCTACGAAGATGGAACTGCGAAAGAGATCAACAGCGCTGAGCGATTCAAAAAGTAATTAATCGCGGTGTGCTAATCTGCGCCGATCACCGCCTCTTTTGAGGCTGGCCGCGGATCGATGTTGGACGTGCCGAATAGATTGTCCATTGCGGTCTTGAGATGCTTTACCGCTTCCGGAGCGTCCAAGTCGATCACCTGCTGAATTACCCATTTATTGATTTGGGTTATCCCCATCAACTCTTGGATTCTTGTCCCGAGACAACGGCGGGTCTCGTAACCGGGATCACCATCAGAGAATGGGGTTTCCGCGTATTCGGCGGCGCGCACGTTCAATTTCTCGATGTAACCGGTTCGATAATCGCCGCGTCCCATTATGTCGGCGACATTGCGTTGATAATGGCGCGCGGTGTGTTGCGCCAATGTGGTGACGAATATATTGCGCGACTCTTCGTTCATCTGGTCAAACGCAACACGATCAGCAACGTGCACCAAGAACATCAGATACTCTGCGATTACCGCAGTGCGTTGTTCATCTGACTCGTATTCGAAATTCTCAACATGCAGATTCTTCGCCGCGGCCAGGGCGATCTGCCAGATCGCGTAGGCGAGGGAAGTGGCATTGTCCTCCAGTGAACCTTGCCGGGCCCTGTTACGCCACTTGTCACGAATACGCATCTTCATCGTGGTGCTTTGATGGGAAAGCTATTTTGACTGTTTAAAACGCCGGTAATTCGCGGTCGCGTTCTGTTAGTCGGACCTTCAAGGCGGTGAATGTCAGCCCGTATATTGCACCAAGGCGCCCCGCCCCTATTCATGGTACGTAGGGGAAAGATCCTCAGTGTCAATTCCATGAAATGGCAACATACGATTCTCTGGTTTATTTGGCAAGAGTAGGGGCGGGACTATCCCGGCTCTGGCTCGGTCTCGAACGCCTGGACTTGCGCTTCACTCAACCCATAGCTACCGC
>CALZGZ010000199.1 GCA_945787105.1 uncultured Gammaproteobacteria bacterium | reverse complement strand
GGTAGACTGGCACAGCCTGCGATCCCAATTAGGAAAAGATATAAAACGAAACGACCAGCAATTGTAATCATGATTTACTCGACATCGCTGGTTGCAAAACCGGGATCTTTAATCCTTCGCAATAGGCAAAATCACGGTTGCTTCCAGCTACTCCTTGAGCTTGATTTGCAGGCGTCCCTCCTCAACCCGAACATCTTCGACACCCTCCGCGAACGCCTTCCAAAAGCCCTCCTCAGCGCTAAATTCCCGCACCAGGTCGATATTCTTGATACCGCCCAACCAGGCATTGGGAACCGGTACTCCCATAATGCTGACACCTCTCAAAACTACAATGGGTTTTCCCGCTTCATAGGCCAGTTCCAAACCGGCCCGTACTTTGATTATCTGCCCGCCCAAAACAGGAAAATCCTCGTCCACCGGAACCAACAACTTAGCGCTAATCAAGTTGTCGGAAAGATCGATGGCAAGCTTGCGCGCAAGATCGGTATTCTTGGCCACCAACGCGTTCAATTCTCTTTCGCTGAGGCTGATCTCGCGACTCGCACCAGCCTCACTATAGCGTTCGGGCTGCAAAGCATTGCTGTTCTCGTCCCGTCGCCCCAACCGCTTTTCCTGTGCGCGTCCTTCGATCGGTTGATTGAGCGAGTCCAATCGCTCTAACTTGACATTCAAAGCCTGCTCTTCTTTTGCGTTCAGGGTGACAGGTTTAAACTCGGACGGGAATACGTAACTGCGCACAATCCAAAATGTCACGCCCGCAGTTGCTATCATTGCAACCAAAAGCAATATTGTAACGTGCAGGCAACCAAAACGGCGTCCCTGAGACTGCACGTTCGCGTTGTTTCCAGCAGATATATTCATGATTCGAATACTGCCTCAAAGCTCATAGCAAAGCAAAGCAGCCTGATTGATAGCAATGTAAAATTGGTTTTCGGAGTAAACATGTATCAAATGTCGAGTTGCAAAAAGTTTAGTGCGTGAAGTTATGATGAAGCTGACGATACTTGGAAGCGGTACCGGTGTGCCCTCGTTGGAACGCAGCTCTCCCGGCTATCTGCTTTCGATCCGCTCTCACCAATATCTGATAGATTGCGGTAGCGGCACGTTGCGGCAGTTGATCAGGGCCGGCACCAGCTATAAGTTCCTTGACGGCGCCTTCATTACCCATACCCATCCTGATCATGTCGGTGACCTGATTCCACTGATTCACGCATTGAAAGCGACGCCGAACTTTCGACGCGAGTCGCCTTTGCGCCTGTATGGCCCGTCTGGATTCAAGGTCTATTTCGAACAATGCGTCACTCCCGTTGCCACCAAGCCCAAACATTTCAATATTGAAGTCCTAGAGGTGTCGGAATCCTTGGCGATCGGCGACCTATCGGTGACCACCTGTCCGATCCTGCATTCGCAACAACTCAACAGTGTCGCCTATCGTTTTGAACTGGCAGGGCGTTCTATCGTGTTGTCGGGAGACTGCGATTATGATCCGGCGATCGTCACCCTGGCGCGCAATGCGGACATTTTGATTTTGGATTGCTCGTTTCCCGACGCGCTCAAGATTGCAGGCCATTTGTCGGCTGGTGAATGCGGACGGATTGCGGCACAGGCGAATGTGAACACTCTGATCTTGTCTCATCTTTATCCGGTGCGCCCGGAAGACGATACCCGGCTTGCGGAGGCGAAGGCATTTTGCAGCGCCGATGTCCGTCTGGCCGAAGACTTGATGACTCTAGGATAAATGTTCGACCCACCACGCTATCTCGTGATCCCCGCCGCCGGCCTTGGCACCCGCGTGAAGTTAGTGTATCCATGGCTTCCCAAAGAAATGCTGCCCCTCGGTGCGCACCCCGCCATCTACTATGCCTTGCAAGAGGCCCGCGACGCGCACATCGATCACGTGGTCGTCATCCTGAATCGGGGTAAACAGATTGTACGCCGCTACCTGGAGCAGCAAGAACTGGACGTCACGGTCTGTTATCAAGACGCCTTGACTGGCGAAGCCGACGCCATTGCGCTGGCGGAATCGGTAGTCGGAAACCATTCATTGGCAATTCTGTATCCCGACAACATTTTTCTGCCCGCGCCGGGGGCATTAAAGATGCTCGGACGAGTGTACTGTGAGCGGCAGTCTGACGTAGTTGCACTGTCGCTGGTCACCGAGACGAACGAATTCGCCTTCAGTAACAGCGGTAGAGTAGATCTAGAATCCATTGACGATACGACATTTCGCGTGCTGGGTGGCCTACCCAAAGGCCCTGGTCACTTCGAACGTCGCTACGAAACAGAGTGGCGCACCTGCGGCATGATGGTAACCGGTCCGCATATTTTTGATGTTATCCACCGCGCGCGCGCAGAGGTTGGCCAGGGAGAGTTCACTGACGAGCCGATTCGAGACCTGCTGGTGCGTGAACGCGGTTTACTGGGGGTCCGCCTCCCGGGCACGGTGTTCGACATCGGAAATCCCGATGGATATCGGCATTGCATTGAGCAAATCGGTGCCGGCGCTTAGGCTTGCCGCGCAAAGCGATTCATCTCAGGGGTAATTTTCGGTGTTTGGGGATTTCATCACGAGCCGATTCTTTGTATCTTGCGGCCTATGAACGTAAATCCCACTGTGAGGACCGTGGTCTATTTCGTGGTCGCATCCGGCTTTGCCCTGGCCATGGCCACTGCCGTCGTGCCACACTATGAACATCATGCACTGTGGTTCTCGGTGCTGTTGATCGGCGTCATGCCATATCTCACGTACCTCGTGTTGACGGCAATTCACCCGTCGACAGCACTGACCCTTGGCGGTCTGGCGGTTCTGGGACTGGATGCCATGGTGAAATTTTTCCAGCGCTTCGTCGCTTTCGACCAGTATTCAAGTGGCGCAATTTACTACATACCCATCGCGGCCAGCATCGTGATTCTGATTATCGCCCTGCTCATTCGGGCGCGTAACCGGTCGGCGCCTGCGGGGCTACAGTCGTCGAACCAAGACCTACCCACGGTAACGAGCGATGAATAGCATAGAGATAGGTTTGATCGGTGTGGGCCTGATGGGTCACGGAATCGCCAAGAACTTGCTGCTTAGCGGCTACAAACTTACCCTACTCGAACACGCCGGTAACCAGCCTGTGGATGACCTGCTCGAACTTGGCGCCCAGACCCTCGTCAGTCCGGCAGAGCTGGTGCGGCGCAACGATGTAATCTTCGTGTGCGTGACTGGCTCTCCGCAGTTGGAAGATGTGATGTTTCGAGCAGACGGTGTCCTGGCGGGACTCGGGGCGGGCAAGACGGTGGTGGACTGCTCCACCATTGAACCACACATAACGTTGAAGGTCGCTGATGCGGTGTTTGGTAAAGATGCCGGCTTCTTGGACGCGCCGCTGACACGCACGCCCAAAGAGGCGGAGGAAGGGCGCCTCAATGTCATGGTGGGCGGAGACGAACAAACACTTAATGAACTGCGGCCATTACTGGATGCGTTTGCCGAAAATATCTATCACGCCGGTCCGGTGGGCGCGGGTCACACTTTAAAATTGCTGCACAATTTTGTCTCGCTGGGTAATTGTGTGTTGTTGGCCGAGGCCGTCGTCTGCGCGCGGCGTGGCGGCGTCAACATCGACACGTTTATCGATGTCCTCGCGTCTGGCGGCGGAGACAGCATAGCTCTAAAGCGGCTAACACCATATATTCTGGGGGGCGATGAAGGCGGCTTTCGATTCTCGCTGTCCAACTGCCATAAGGACCTCTCCTATTACACCAGCATGGCCTATCAACAGCACGTGCCTGCTACCGTTGCCAAGGCGATTCAACGCGTATTCGAATTCGCAGAATCAAAAGGAGGCGACCGCCCGGTCCCACATTTGATCGACTTCTTGGACGCGATCGAGTCCGACGAGAACGGTTAGCGTGCCTGCATGGTTCGCCTCGCCCGCATATTGCGCCCAGGATCCCGGGTGATGGCGAAGGGACTTGTCCTGCGCGTAGTTCCCTGCTGTTCCCCTGCTGTGCGGGGACAAGGCGGGGACAAGCGCAGGGTCGGGCGGGCCTTTAGACCAATATTGCACTCGTAATCAGAGACAAGACCACGATAACGGTCAAGGGTAAGCGTAAGCGGGGATACCACGAGGGCGCCAACCCCAGGCGGGCTGCGCGCGTGTCCGCGACGTATAACACTCCAAACGCAATGATAAGCACCACAAACGACATCATCGGAGACAATGCCAGCGCAACCCAGCCCACCAGGGGCGGGACAACGCTCAGACCCAACTGCACCGGAGACGATACATCCTCGTCACGCATCGCTAAACCCCAATGTATCGCGCCCATAAATGAGAGGATGACCGCGCTATAAGTAAGCAATGAGTACAACACGAAGCCGTGCAGCCGTACCGGCGCTACCCAAAGCGCCAAGGCACTGGCTACGAACGGCACTAGGCCGGCATAGCCCAACCACAGCACAATTCTTGGGATAGCTCGATCGCTCATGGGTTTGTTTTCGTTTGCGAACGCGCTCTGATTAATTAATTACGAAACGAGTCCTGACAGCGAATCGGCTTGTTCGGCCAATCTCTGCTAGTTGCCATCGCTATTATCCGTGAACAAATCGTCCAACGAGCGGCGAGTGGCCGTCGTATCCGATTTCTCAGCGGATGTATCTTCACTGAACAGGGCGTCGAGCTTGGCGCGTGAGGACTGGGTCGCAGCACTATCCCGCGACTGATAAGCGTTGGGAGTGGGTTTGAAGTAGTCACAAAAATTGGCACGTTCCTTGTTACGTACTTCCTCGGCGCTGTCCTCGATACACGCCTCCACCACGTGCGGATCGTAGTAATTACACATCTTGCATACGTGAAGTTCCGCGTCACATTCAGGACAAACCTCCAAACGCCGGAACGGCAGCAACACCATTTCCAGGGATGTGCCGCATTTCCAACAGACCAGATTGGCATCAGCATTCATGGAATCAATCGCACAGTTAGCCCGCATATTGCACCAAGACTCTCAGTGAGAGCATATCGCGATCACTGGCTGGTATCCATGTGTTCCGTAGCGTAGCTAGCCTGCATATTGCAGGCAAGAGGCTAGGGAAATTGCCATCTCTCAACTACCGGGCTTGCTTATTCGCAGGAATAACCAAGTTGGTTCAAACCTTCCTGCAAGTAATCAGCGATCAAAGGTGTAGCAATCAAATAATCGGCGGTGCGGTCATTCCAATTATCCTTTGCCTGCTCTATCGCCGCTCCCCACTCGTCTACGGAGAAATCGCCGCGGCCCAGCCACATCAGCGCCACAAGGTTTACCTGTTGATCGGGCTCGAGATCCTCAATTGTGCTTTTCAGCTCCTGATAGGACATGTCATTTTGGTATTCGGGTGCGGACTGGGATGACCATTCGACGTCGGTGTCAGTCGGCTCGTCCTGGAACACCCCTTGTTCCTGAGTTTGGAACTCCTGTGCCTTATTGATGATAAAACACACTGTTTCTGGATTGACTTCTAACATTGTCTCCCGACCCTCCCAACACTCGAAATGGCGCCATCAATACTATAGACAGATGAGACATCAGTTTCACTTGACATCAATCAAAAAGTTCCCGTTTTGATTGCCGCACGGATTTCGCTACCATGCGAACGGGAAGCCTCGCCGCCTGCATAATTCCTGCATGTTGCAGGCCCCGGACACACCAAACCCCACAAGGCCACTCAACATCAGCGTGCATGAGGGTCAGCAATAATACTGATGACTCGCTTCTACACATACCCTGGTGAGGAACCAATATACCATTGGGTGGACATCATGACGATCGATTAATATTGTTCCCCGGAACACGTGATCACACGTTGAATCGATGAGTATTCAAAAATCAAAAACACTCCGGCGGGAAGAGCGTGACCGGGCGATGCAGCGTTACAAAAACGACCGCACACGCAACCAACTGTCAGCGTCCCCCGGCCGCCACGCATTCGTGATTGTGTTAGACCGCCTCAAGGCCGGTTTTAACGTGCCAAAGATATTCCGCAGCGCCGAGGTCTTCGGAGCCAGCGAAATTCATTTAATCAAAATCGGACCTTTTGACCCGGCCCCGGCGGTCGGCGCTTTTCGGCGAGTGCCGGCTCGATTTTTTGAAGACTTTCAGCAATCCCACGACGATCTTACCGCACGTGGATATACCTTCTTCATTCTCGAACCGAGTTGCAACCGCTCTGTATGCCGACATCCGTTACCTTTGAAGAGCGCCTTTATCTTCGGACATGAAGAATACGGCATCAACATCGACCGGTCCCGATATCCTGATCTTCTATGCCTTGGAATCCCTCAATTTGGCAGCACTGAAAGTCTGAACGTGAGTGTCGCGGCCTCCATTGTCATGTACGAATACGTGCGGCAGTTGGAAACGAGTTAGTCGACTGCACAATTACATATTCGGTTAGGTCGCGAATGCCTGTATTCCGGTTTGCGCCCGGCCCATGATCAGGGCATGGATGTCATGAGTGCCCTCATATGTGTTCACCGCCTCGAGATTCATCACATGGCGGATCACATGAAATTCGTCGGCAATGCCGTTGCCACCATGCATGTCCCGGGCGGTGCGGGCGATATCCAATGCCTTGCCGCAGTTGTTCCGCTTGATCAACGATAGCATCGTCGGTTCCCAGTCCCCCGAATCAATAAGTCTGCCCACTCGGAGCGCACCCTGAAGCCCCAAGGAAATCTCAGTCTGCATATCGGCGAGTTTTTTCTGCACTAATTGCGTGGCCGCCAACGGACGGCCAAACTGCTCGCGGTCCAGCGTGTATTGACGGGCGGCATGCCAGCAAAATTCGGCGGCTCCCATCACCCCCCAAGCAATCCCGTAGCGGGCGCGGTTGAGGCAGCCAAACGGTCCTTTCAATCCACGGATCTCCGGAAACGCGTTCTGCTCCGGTACAAACACATCGTTCATCACGATCTCGCCGGTCTCGGAGGCACGCAGACTAAACTTACCCTCAATCTTTGGCGTCGACAGCCCCTTCATTTCTGTTTCCAGCACAAAGCCACGGATCACAGCTTCATCGTCCTTGGCCCATACCACGAACAGGTCGGCAATTGGAGAATTGGTAATCCAAGTTTTGGCGCCGCTGAGCAAATAACCACCGTCCACCGTCCTAGCGCGGGTCTTCATGCCAGCGGGATCGGAGCCCGCATCCGGCTCGGTGAGCCCGAAGCAGCCCACCAGTTCGCCGGTCGCCAACCCGGGCAGGTATTTGTCCTTCTGCGCTGCGGTCCCATAGGCATGGATGGGGTACATCACCAAGCTCGACTGCACACTCATTGCCGAACGATAACTGGAGTCCACCCGTTCGACCTCGCGGGCTATCAATCCGTAGGCAACATAACTGAGCCCCGCGCAACCGTATACATCTAGAGTACAGCCGAGAAAGCCCAGCTCACCCATTTCACGCAAGATTTCGCGGTCGAAACGCTCCTCACGGTGGGCGGAAAGGATTCGCGGCATCAGCTTTTCCTGACAGTATTCATAGGCGGTGTCGCGCACCATGCGCTCTTCACCATCGAGTTGCTCACTGAGCAGCAAGACATCGTCCCAGATCGGGAGGGGTTGCGTGGACATCACAAGGTCTCCGGCATGAAATCAAACCCTATCTTAAATCAGCTTCGCCTTGGGGCGGCCAAATCCGCCCCAATTTGCCGTAGGGTCAAGAATCTTGGCCGCCACGGGATCCATTATTCCTCCCACAAACCCCGTTTACTTGAGATTCCCGCGCTTTTGGTCGATATAAGTAAGATGCAATAAAAGCCTGTTAACCCCCATTTCCCACCAGGACCTGGGATGCTGACGCAGGACTCGCGCGGCTGGGCACCGTGCCTGGATGCGAGACCCATAGCGAGCCGTGGCGCAAGTGACGGCCAAGCGCAGGTGGGCGAGGACCAGTCAGGGCCGGGGTAGCCCCGACTCTATTCATGGTCTGCACCGGAGAGACCGCCGCGTTTCTGCCATGAAATGGCGCCATTCGAAGCCCAAAGTTGCTTGGCAAGAATAGAGGCGGGGGGCCTGGTGAGAAATGTGGGTTAAGACAGGCCAACATGGAGTTCCGATGGCAGAACGCAATCATGAGGCACCGGAACTCGGCGAAACGCCGAGTCTTGGGTGGTCGTCTCGTGGGTCAACTTCCGCATCCAACAGCGCGCAACGCGCCGGGGTATACGAACTCACCCGCACCTGGTTGAGTCTGCAGTGCAGCATGTTGTCCGGAGTCAATCGCGCCGTTGTCGTGCTCGGTGCGGCGGATACCGATGCCTGCAATCCCGTCGCCCTATGGCCCGAAGGCGCTGATGCCGATGACTCCCTTGTCGATGCCGCGCAACAAGCCCTGCGCGAGCGTCGTCCACGGCTCAATGGCGAACAGCAGGCGATCCCCGGAGAGTCGATCCACGATATTGTCGCTTGCCCTCTGCTGCTCAAAGGTCCGTTAACGGGCGCGGTTGCCGCGGAGATCACCAGCCGTCCCGCTAAGAACCAGCGTGCCGCAATTCGCGTTCTGCAATGGGGCGCCGCTTGGCTCGAGATGTTGATGACCCATGAGCCCAATCCACTCGAGCAGCGCCTACTTACCGTGGTCGATGTCCTCGCCAAGAGCCTCGATCAACATGAATCTGGTGCCGCAGCAATGGCGGTCGCCACCGAATTGACCAACCGTCTCGGTTGCGATCGTGTCAGCCTTGGATTCACGCACCGTCATGACGTTCAAATCGAGGCCATTTCTCAGGCAGTGCAGATCGACGATAAAACCAACTTGGTCCGCGCGCTCGGTAACACCATCAACGAAGCGCTGGAACAAGACGCCAGTGTGTTGTTCCCGCCGCCGTCGGAGAATACACGCGTACTGTCCACGGCACACGCAAGTCTGGCGCGGGATTATGGGGCGAGCGCCATTTGCACCGTACCCATGAGTCATGACGGTCGCGTCATCGGCGCCTTGGTCCTGGAACGTACCCGGGGACAGCCCTTCGATGCCGACACCGTCAGTCTGTGTGAATACATAGCTTCCCTGGTGGGCCCCATCCTTGACTTCAAGCGCCGCGATCAGCAGTCCGTGCCGACAAAGATAATTGCCACCGTTAAAGACCGGCTGGCCACGCCGCTCGGCAGCCAACCGTTGGCCTGGAAACCGATCGTGGTGGTGCTCGCCGCGGCGGCGGTCGTAGTTTTTTCTCTGAGCAAAAGCGCGTACCGGATCGATGCCAAGGCCCAACTTCAGGGGACGGTACAGCGCGTAGTCATCGCCCCCTTCGACGGCTATCTCGCCGAGGCCCCGGTGCGTGCCGGCGACATGGTGCGCGCGGGCCAAATAATGAGCCGTTTGGAAGACCGTGAACTCAGCCTGGAGCGCTCCGGTTTGGCGGGGGAGAGAGCCAAACTCGTGAAAGAATACCGGGAGGCCTTGGCGACCCATGACCGGTCTCGCGTCAGCGTGCTCAAGGCCAAGCTCGATCAGGCCGACGCGCGACTGGCGCTGGTTGAGGAAAAGCTAAGTCGCACCCGTGTCGCTGCGCCACTCGATGGCATTGTGGTCAGCGGTGATCACAGTCAGTCCTTAGGCGCCCCGGTGCAAAGAGGGCAGGTGTTATTCGAAGTGGCGCCCCTCAATTCCTACCGCATCATCCTCAACGTGGACGAGCGCGAGATCGCCGCCGTTCATGCGCGCCAGTCAGGCCAACTGATTTTGGCGGGTCTACCCAACGATATGCATCACTTCACCGTGGAGCGAGTCACGCCGATATCAACCGCCCTCGAGGGTCAGAACCTGTTTCGTGTCGAAGCCCGGTTGGACGAAAACGGTCCGCTGCTGCGACCCGGCATGCACGGGGTCGGCAAGATAGAAGCAGGAAAGCGGCGGCGGATATGGATCTGGACCCACAATATTGTCGATTGGCTACGGCTATCGCTGTGGTCATGGTGGAGTTGACCGGAGCGCAGCGTTGCACAATCAGATGGAAAACCCGTTGTGGTACCGCGTGTCAGCATTGCGTCCCATCCTCGCTGTCCACGTAAAAATTCAACCACAGCGATTTCGCCAACAGACGTGGTACGTGCTACAAAACCAGGTATCTGGTCGTTTTTTTCGTTTCTCTCCGGCCGCCTACCATTTGATTGGTCTCATGGACGGCTCGCGCTCCGTCCAACAGATTTGGGATTCGGCCAACCATACCCTCGGTGACAACGCACCAACGCAAGACGAAACCATCGATCTCTTGGCTCGGCTCCATACCGCGGATGCGCTGCAGTCAAACAACACGCCGGACATGGAGGCGCTGTTCGAGCGCCGTGTCCAGCAGCAGCACAAAAAGCGTGTGCGGCCCCTAAAGAACCCATTGGCAATTCGCATTCCACTGCTCGATCCGGACCACCTGCTGGAGCGGCTGGTTCCCCTGGCGCGCCCGGCGTTCGGTCCCCTGGGCATCCTGATCTGGATCATGATGATTGTCACCGCGGTGGCCCTTACCGCCGCCCATTGGGAGCAACTAACTGGCGGCATCGCCGACCGTGTACTCTCACCACAGAATCTATTTCTGCTGTGGCTGCTGTATCCAGTGGTCAAGGCCCTGCATGAACTGGGGCACGGCCTGGCCACCAAGGTATGGGGGGGTGAAGTCCACGAAATGGGGATCGTATTGATCGCCCTATTGCCCGTCCCCTATGTGGATGCATCATCCGCCACCGGATTCCCGGAAAAACGACGGCGCATAGTAGTTGGCGCGGTGGGCATCATGGTGGAGTTGTTCCTGGCGGCGTTGGCGCTGTTGCTGTGGTTGAACGTCGAACCGGGTGTGGTCAGCGCCCTCGCCTACAACGTCATGCTCATTGGGGCCGTCTCAACCTTGTTCATCAACGGCAATCCGTTGCTTCGTTTCGACGGGTATTATGTGTTCGCAGATGCCATCGATATCCCCAATCTGGCGACGCGCTCCAAGAATTACTTAGGCTACCTTGTGCAGCATCACCTGCTCGGCCTGCGTGATTCAAAGTCCCCCGTCATGGCGCCGGGTGAGCGTTTTTGGTTTATCTGCTACGGCATCGCCGCATATCTCTATCGTGTCGTTATCCTGGTCACTATCATCCTGTTCGTTGCCGAAAAGTACCTTGCCGTCGGCATCATGTTGGCAGTGTGGGCAACGACCACGTTATTCGTTATTCCTATCTGCAAGCAATTCGCATTCATATTCGTACACCCACGGTTGCAGCGGCGTCGGTTTCGCGCGGTATCGGTCACCGCGTTGCTCGTGTTTGGCGTGGCGGGCTTGCTCCTCGCGGTGCCGTTTCCTCTCACCACCACCGCCGAAGGAATCGTCGCCCCACAGGAACAATCCGAGGTCCGCGCGGCTGGTGATGGCGTTATCCAGCGATTGATCGCGACCCCCGGACAGTTGGTGAAACAAGGTCAACCGCTAATAGAAACCGAAGACGCATTTTTGGAGGCTGAGGTTCGACTGCTTTCAGCGCAACTGCGCGGACTCAAGGCCCAATACGACGCCCGCATAGGCGCACATCAACAGGTGCGAGCGGATCTTCTCAAGGAGGAAATTGCGATCGTCCAGGCGGACCTCGATTCAGCTACACGGCAGTTGGAGTCCCTGGTCCTGCACAGTCCGGCGGATGGCGTATTCATCGTCGAGCAACCTGACAGTCTTCCCGGATTTTTCTTGAGTCAGGGAGATCTCGTGGGTTATGTTATGGATATCCACCATCCCACAGTTCGAGTTGCCATTCCCCAGGCCGACATCGGGCTGGTGCGGCGGCAAACCCACGCCGTACAAGTCCGTCTGGCCGAGCGCCTCGACACCGTGGTCACCGCAAAAATAATCCGCCAGGTGCCCGCCGCAGTTAACCGGCTGCCGAGCCCCGCTCTGGGTCCCCAGGGTGGGGGGCCGTTCCCGGTGGATCCCGGCGACATCCACGGTGTTACCACGCTCGAGGGCATCTTTGAGGTCCGACTGCAACTGCCCATCGCGGTCGATAAACTCGGCGGCCGCGTCTATGCGCTGTTCGATCACGGCCGCGAACCCCTGGCATGGCAGTGGTATCGGCGCTTCCGCCAACTTTTTCTTAGACGGTTCAATGTATAGTCACGCATTGCGGCCCGGTGCGACGCTCGGCAGTTATCCGGAGAACGAGCCTGCGCCACGTGGCAAAATGGACCAGTCGATACACACCGTCAGCGGTCTCGCGCATCGGTTATCTAACCGCAGTCTATATCGAGCGAAGCGATTCGTCTCCCAGGTCGATGCGTGTTCCAAGCAGTTGCACACCCTCGATGACGGCGCCTTTGACCAAATGGTGCTGGCGCTGCGGCAAAGTCTGGTCCATCAGGGATTGCAAGAACCGCTTGCCGCGCAGTCCTTCGCAATGGTCCGCGAGGCCGCGCAGCGTGTTTTGGAGATGCGGCATTACGACACCCAGATCATGGGAGGCTGGGTGTTGTTAAACGGTATGTTGGCGGAGATGGAAACCGGCGACGGCAAAACATTGGTGGCCACGCTCCCCGCCTGCACCGCCGCCTTGGCCGGCATACCCGTACATATCGTGACCGCCAACGATTACCTCGTTGAGCGCGACGCCGAACTGATGGCGCCCGTCTTTCATATGTTCGGCCTCACCGTAGGGACCGTCACCGAAACCATTGCCGACCCCAACCAGCGCCGCCAAGCCTACGGCTGCGACATCACCTACTGCACCAGCAAGCAGGTGGCATTCGACTACCTCAGGGATCGCGTGGCGCTGGGCCAGCGTCGCAGCCGGTTGGATCGGCAACTTGACCAGCTCAGCGTGGGTGACGGTGGTAACCGGCAGGTGTTGCTCCGTGGGCTGTGTTTTGCCATTGTCGATGAGGCCGACAGCGTCCTGATTGACCAAGCACGCACGCCGCTTATTCTCTCGCAAAGTGTGGCCGAAGCGCCGCAGTTACAAATCTACCAGGGCGCCTTGGATCTGGCGACACAACTGAAGAACCAACGCGATTTTGAGGTTCGCCGTCGACACCGCGAAGTGGAACTCACGCGTTCGGGAAACGCACGGCTAGATAAAGAATGCTCCGACTTAAGTGATTTGTGGCAAGACCAACGGCGACGTGACACGCTGATTCAACAGGCGTTGTGTGCGCTGCATATTTATCACAAGGATCGAGACTACCTGGTGCATGACGGTAAGGTGCAAATCATTGACAGCAACACCGGGCGGATCCTACCGGATCATTCCTGGGAGTTGGGGCTACAACAGCTCATTGAAGTCAAGGAGGGTTGTGACATCACTCCGCGGAAACAAACCCTCGCGCGCACCAGTTATCAACGTTTTTTCCGCCGCTACCTACGCCTGTCCGGCATGACCGGCACCGCGATAGAAGTCGCGCGCGAGCTGTGGTCGTTGTACGCCCTGCAAGTAGTGCGGGTTCCAACCCATCGCCCGCTTCGCCGCCTGCAGGGCACCGATCAGGTGCATGCCACCGCTAACGCGAAATGGGCCGCGGTCGTCGCGCGCGTAAAACAGTTGCACGCCGGCGGTCAAGCGGTGCTCTTAGGCACGCGATCGGTTGCCGCATCAGAACACTTGAGCAAACTGCTCGCAGACGCGGGCTTGCGCCATGAGGTACTCAACGCACGCCAAGATCGGCGCGAGGCCGAGATCATCGCCAATGCTGGGACCCGCAGCGCGATCACGGTGGCCACCAATATGGCTGGACGCGGCACCGATATCCGCCTGGGCCCGGGCGTCGCCGCGAGCGGCGGCCTTCACGTGATCGCCACCGAGCGCAACGAAGCCCGGCGCATCGATCGCCAGCTTTTCGGGCGTTGCGGACGCCAGGGCGATCCGGGTTGTTTCGAGGTCAACGCCTCACTAGAGGACGAGCTGCTAGCCGCTGCTCTGCCATGTACTATACTGAAAATAACAAGATATCTGGGGAGACAAGATCTTCCGGTCGGGGGTCGGATGATTATAAATCTTGCGCAGCGCATCACCGAACGCCGTGACGCGCGGTTACGCCGCCACCTCGTGAAGTTTGACGAACAAACAAGGCAGATGCTGGCCTTTACCGGACCGTTGGAATAACGGAGTCGTGACATCAAAAACGAAAATTCGGGAACTCGCGTGTTTTAGCACGCTGTTACTGATGTTGTCCTCGTTACCGGCCAGCGCTCAAGTGCAGGAGCTTGACTGCGTGATTGAGCCCAATGTCCTGGTGGAACTCAGCAGCCGCGCCGATGGTATCATCAATCGACTGTTCGTTGAGCGCGGCGATCAAATTGATGCCGGCCAAGTGGTCGCTAAGCTCGACTCCCGCGTAGAACAAGCGGCAGTGGATCAAGCCCGCGCCCGCGCCGCAATGATGGCGGAAATTCACTCTCACGAGATCAATGTTGCGTTCGGTCAGCGAAATCAGCAGCGCATCTCAGAGCTGCACGCCAAGAAGGTCGTGCCAGTTCACGATATAGATCGCGTCGAGACCGAAACGCAGATTGCCCGCTATAAGCTGCAACAAGCGAAGGACAACAAACGGATTGCTGAGTTGGAGTTGAAGCGGGCGATTGAATTTCTGAACCTGCAAACCATCCACAGTCCCATCAGCGGGGTGGTAGTCGATCGCTATCTCAATCCGGGCGAGTCGGTGGAAGACCGTCCGATTGTCAAGATTGCGCAAATAAATCCACTGCGGGTCGAAGTCGTGGCACCGGTTTCATTGTTTGGCACCATCAAGACCGGACAGCCGGCAACCGTGCTTCCCGAATCGCCGGTGGGCGGCGAATACAATTCCACGGTGACCGCTGTCGATTCGGTACTGGACGCCGGTAGTGGGACGTTCAGGATTAGGTTGGAATTGCCCAACCCCGATTACCGCTTGACCAGCGGTCTGCGGTGCAAGATTCAGTTGCATAACCCCGAATCCCTCGCATCGGAGTCCGAGGTGCCGGGGCTAGATCCGATCCAAACCGAACTGCGATACCGCTTTTTCCCCGAGTCCTGAAACCCACGTTCAGCCGGTCTGGCAGCCGCCGGGTCGCCTGACACCCGGTGACCTTCCGTTACACCAGCCTAGTGGAATTTAACCCTATGATTTAGCGCATCTTTTCTGCGCGTCGATTCTGGATAAAATGCCTTTTGTTACTACACTTTAACTGTGGGGCACACACAATGGTGCCGAGTTGGGGTGTCTGAGGATGAAGAACGACAAGATACGCCGTGAAGGGCGGCTGCCGGTCATTTTTGAGGAACTAGAACCGCGCCTGCTGCTGTCCGCAGATCTACCCATCGATGTGACCGAGAACTTGACGGAGCCGGATCCGGCTCCGGTTTCTGTCCACACTGATACCGCGGCGCAATCTTCTAGCCAAGGCACATCTGCCTCGGCACAAAACGATCCCGCATCCCAACAGACCTCGTCTTCAACGAACTCCGAGACGACCGCCGCCTCGAGTGATAACACGAACAACAGCACCGACCCAGCGCCTCAACAAGACCCCGTCACAACCTCCACCCAAGACACTGGCATCGACAACGCCGGGAGTGTGTCGTCAACCCCCGGAGATACGACTATCCAAGCCGATACCGCCTTGACCGGCTCCGATAATACGATCCAACCCAATGTGCCGGACGGTAACGTGGCGATTACCGGCACCACCCAGAACGTCATCGATGCCTCCATTGACCAACAGGATGGTGGCATAACAACTGGCGGTGACGAGCAAACGTCCAGTGCAGAACAGGATCCAGCAGCCACATTGAACACGCCGGTAGAGACTGTGGTCAGCGAGGTCGTGTTCATCGAAACCACGGTGTCCGATTATGAGGTGCTTCTAGAGGGTGTCATCGACCAGACTGGCGCGAATGACACAACCGCAACACCCGCGGCGGTAGACACCGATTCCTTCAACAAATCGAACTATTCCGCGTCGGTCACGATTCAAGACGCCACGAATTCCGCAGTCGCGGAGCAGGCCGGTAGCCCCGCTGATCCCATCCTCTTCGACCTACAAACCTACGGCTCCGCGGTGCTTGGCGATACCCAGATCTTTGTGCTCGACAATGACCGCAACGGCGTCGAGCAGATCACCGAGCAGCTGGCCGGTTTTCAGGGACTGACAGGGGTGCACATTGTGTCGCATGGAAGCAGCGACTCGGTGAAGCTGGGCAACGTCTGGTTGCAGTCCAACAATCTGGACCAATACGCGGACGACCTGACGGCTTGGGGGCAGTCGTTTCACGACGACGGAGATTTGCTGATCTATGGCTGTAACCTGGCCGAGCACGCCGAAGGCAAGGCCTTGGTCGATGCCATGAGCAGCCTGACCGGTGCCGACGTTGCCGCCAGCACCGACGACACCGGCCACGTGAGCCTGGGCGGCGATTGGGATCTAGAGTATGCCGTCGGTAATATAGAGACCAGTGTAGCGGTTGTTGCTGAAACACAGCAGGTATGGACACAGATTATGGCCTTGGAGACGGTGCGCGACGATTTCAGCACGGTTGCATATAGTAACAACGACGGCTCTGTGTCCTGGACCGGCGACTGGGTCGAGATGGATACCAACGGGAGTGGAGCCGCCGTCGGTGATATTCTGGTTTCCGGCGGCCGCCTCGAGATTGATGCCGGTCAGACCAACGACTTTCTAGACCGGCAAGTGGACCTGAGCGTTGCAGATTCGGCAAATCTCACCTTTGATATCGACAACCAGCTATCCGGTATTGACCATGTCTCCATCCGAATCTCAGGGGACGGCGGCTCCAACTGGACTACTCTCAAGACCTATGCATCCAGCAACACCGGCACGTTCAGCGAGGCCTTCGATATCACGACATACATGGCATCAAACACACAAGTCCGCTTCATTGTCGCTGTCGGAGGCAGCCAGAGCCCGGTCTTTGTTGACAACGTTCAGATTGAGTACTCCAACAGCAACAACTCACCATTAATCAGCGATAGTAGCGCCGCTGTAGCCGAGAACGCCGCGAACGGGACCAGTGTCTACAATGTAGATGACACCAACACCGGCAATGACACCGACATCGACGGCGACCCGATCAATTACAGTATCAGCGCCGGCAATACCGACGGCATCTTCACCATCAACAGCACCACCGGCGAGATAACGGTCCTGGACAATACCAACCTTGACTTCGAGACCACGCCCCAGTATGTGCTCACTGTCCAGGCCTCCGACGGCACCCTGGTCGATCCGGCCGATATCACCATCGATATCAATGACATACCCGAGACGACCACGATTGGCGACGGGGCCACCTTAGCCGACCGAGACGGGTGGGGCGGCGGACTTCACTTTGGCGTGGACGCCTTCACCCTTCAGACCGACACTGGTACCGACACCCTGACTGATCTCACGGTATCGTTCGCGGGAACCGACGTCAATGACGTGGCCGCAAACGGCGTGAAAATTTGGCGGGACGACGGCGCCACTGCCAACATATGGGACAGTGCCGACACCATGATCAGCGCGACGTCCTTTGCCGGCAATACTGCCAATTTCACCGGTTTGAGCGAAACCGTCACCACTTCGTCGGTCCAGTACCTCGTCACCTATGACGTTGCCGATACCGCTACGAGCAGCGACACCCTGCAAGGTGCGGTGACTGGGGCGACTGTGGGCGACGGTTTGGTCAACAATGATAGCGTCGGCGCTACCGTAACCGTCATTCCCGACCTGGTGCATGAAACCGAAGTATACAAGGCAGTGTTGTCGCCCGGACTGATGGAGGACCTGTTTCTCGAGGGCACCAGTTCTCCCACCACAAGCATCCTGTCAACCATGAGTCTGGGCAGCTACTATGTCAGCGGCATCGGCTCCCTACTCATGAACTGGGACCCTGATACTACGACAAGCATCTTGGTGGATAACAGTGTCACGACACACGTCCAGTATTCCGGCGCGCTCATGGCGACGTCAGGTGCGTCCTACGGTGTGGTTACCACCAATGTTCACCTGTACGAAGACCGGGTGCTGTTCGACATGGAAATTTCACTTTCCACGAACCCGGGTAATCGATGGATGTTCATGACTTACGCGGCATGGGACGATGCCGTGATGGATGAAGTCTTTCAACGCTCCTCCGGTGACAGCGGCATCTATACCCCAGTCGATCCGGCACCGATATCCAATTCTGGGAGTGTACTCACGCCGATCACTTATCAGGGACTTTACGAACTCGGTGCGACGGACGGTCTCGTCAATGCCACGGTGCAGAACATCAGTAACTTCGGTACCGGAGAACTCAGCGGTAGCGACGATGATACCGGGACGATGGATCTTCGATTTCAGAAATTCAACCCGGCCATCGGTACCACCTACCGCGCCGCCGTGATGTACAGCTTCGACACCACCACGCTGGGATTTGACACCACGCTTACCGAGCAACGTCAGGATGACTACATCACTCCGGCAACGTTAAATTTTGGTATTCCCGGCGGCGATGGAACGATAGTCGGAGACGGATTCGCCGAAGAACGTGGCGCGTATACCCTGGACGACAACGACCCCGACGATCACGTCAGTTTCGAGTTCCAGGTGGGATCCGTCACGCCGCGTTTCAGCCCCGTATTCGAAGTGACCAATTGGGAGTCCGCGTTGCCGCCAACGCTGACGATCGATGGCATCGTCCAGAATCTAGGTACCGACTATCGCGCGGATGTCACCGGTACAACGCTCTATATGCAGTATCTTGGCAGCATCTCCAGCACCGCAACATTTGACATCGACGACGATGATCCTCCCGTCATCAACAACGCCACCACCAGCGTCAACGAAGACGCGGTCAATGGCACCTCGGTGTTCAACGTCAACGACGTCAACACCGGCCTGGACACCGACGAGGACGGCGATGCCATTAGTTACTCGATCACCGCCGGCAATACCGACGGTATCTTCGCCATCAACGCCGGGACCGGTGAGATCACCGTGCTGGACAACACCAACCTCGACTTTGAGACCACCAACCAGTATGTGTTGACCGTCGAGG
>CALZGZ010000198.1 GCA_945787105.1 uncultured Gammaproteobacteria bacterium | reverse complement strand
GTCAGGACCGGGATAGGGTGACTGCGGAAACACGTTGTAATTGTTGACTTCGGCTCGATGCCTTACGTTCTGCCGCGGACTCGAAGTTTTGGCGCCGTCTGGTGAGACATGCGGGCTCGTGTGGCAGCGGCCCGCAACGTTGATGCTCGCTACTTTCAAAGCGGTATTACTGATACCATTTTGTCATGCCCGGAAACAGCTTCGGAAAATTGTTTTGCGTCACGACTTTCGGTGAAAGTCACGGACCCATGCTGGGGTGCATTGTAGACGGATGCCCGCCGGGCCTCGCCCTATCCGCGACGGACATCCAACGAGATTTGGATCGACGCCGGCCGGGGCAATCACGCTATACCACCCAACGGCGGGAAGCGGACCGCATCGAGATCGTCTCCGGGGTGTTCGAAGGCACGACCACCGGCACGCCGATCGGGTTGCTGATCAAAAATGAAGACCAGCGGGCACGGGATTATAACGACATCAAGAACACGTTTCGGCCCGGACATGCAGATTATGTATATGAGCAGAAATACGGCGTTCGGGATCATCTCGGGGGTGGCCGCTCTTCGGCCCGCGAAACCGCAATGCGGGTGGCGGCAGGAGCGATTGCTAAAAAATACCTGGCCGAGAAGGCAAATATCGTGATCCGCGGCTATTTGGCCCAATTGGGGCCGGTTCGAGCTGCGCGCTTGGACTGGGAGGAAGTCGAAAACAACGCGTTTTTCTGTCCCGATGCGGACAAGGTGCAGGAGATGGAGGCTTATATCGAAACCTTGCGCCGCGAGGGGGATTCTGTCGGGGCCCGCATCGGGGTGGTGGCCAGCGGCGTCCCGGTGGGGTTGGGAGAGCCGGTATTCGACCGCTTGGATGCCGAGATCGCGCATGGGATGATGAGTATCAACGCGGTCAAGGGC
This sequence comes from uncultured Gammaproteobacteria bacterium, assembly GCA_945787105.1. Classification (GTDB taxonomy): domain Bacteria; phylum Pseudomonadota; class Gammaproteobacteria; order Arenicellales; family JAANXG01; genus CALZGZ01. Next base: position 8,075 of record CALZGZ010000198.1, on the reverse strand, counting down.
GTCGAGATCGGCGCCGGCTTTGCGAGTGTCGAGCAACGGGGCTCCGAGCACCGGGATGAGATGACGCCTGACGGCTTTCTGACCAACAACGCGGGGGGTGTCCTCGGCGGCATCTCAAGCGGTCAAGACATCGTGGTCAGCATCGTGCTCAAGCCGACCTCCAGCATTCAGGTGCCCGGACGGTCCGTTGATCGACAGGGTAATCCGATCGAGGTGGTGACCAAGGGACGCCATGATCCTTGCGTCGGCATCCGCGCGACACCGATTGCCGAGGCGATGCTGGCGATCGTCCTGATGGATCATTTTTTGCGCCATCGTGCGCAAAACGCAGAGGTTACATCGCGGGTCCCTGTGATCCCGGCATGTGTCGAAGCCACCCAAGGTTAAACATGGAAAAACCAGTGATAGCTCATATTAATCAATAAATTATACGATATTCTTAAAGTTATTACTTTCTGGCCTAAATCCTGCCTTCCATGCCTTATTGGCGTTTGTCTGGTTTTTATTTCTTCTTTTTCGCGTCGCTGGGCGTGCTCGTACCGTACTGGGGTCTGTACCTTAAATCTCTCGGTTTCAGTGCGTTAGAGATCGGTCAACTGGTGGCGTTGTTGCTCGCCACCAAGATTGTCGCGCCCAATGTGTGGGGTTGGCTCGCTGATCGGTCTGGTCGCTGTATGACCGTGGTCCGGGTCGCCACGTTGCTGGCGATGCTTATCTATGCGGCGGTTTTCTGGCTCACCAGCTTTTGGGGCTTGGCGCTATTGATGGTGGGATTCAGCTTCTTCTGGAATGCCTCGTTGCCGCAGTTGGAGGCGACGACCATGAAGCATCTCGGTGACCGTGCCGACCGTTACGGCAAGATACGAGTGTGGGGATCCGTAGGATTCATTGTCTTGGTGTTGAGCGTGGGGCCGTTCGTGGACCGCTATGGGCCAGCTGTCATCCTGCCCGTTTTGCTGTCTTGTTTCATTGGAATCTGGCTGGTGAGCCTAGTCATCCCGGAAGGCGCTGGGACGATTCCAAGCGCACAAGGCAAGTTGGTGGATGTGTTTCGCCGTCCCGAGGTTGCGGCGTTCTTGTTCGCATGTTTTCTCATGCAGGCCAGCCACGCGCCGTTTTATACCTTCTTTTCTATTTACCTCGTGGACTATGACTACAGTAAGACGGTGATCGGTGCACTGTGGGCGTTTGGGGTAATTTGCGAAATTGGCATCTTCCTGGTGATGCATCGGATGTTCCGATGGACCCCGCTGCCCACGGTGCTGGCCGCCACATTTGTCGTCACCGCGCTACGCTGGGTGGTGGTGGCCTTGTTTCCCCAATATCTGGCGCTGATGGTCATCGCTCAGGGGATGCACGCGGTGACTTTTGGCGCCTACCACGCAACGGCGATACAACTCATTCATCGAATCTTTCAGGGTGCCCATCAGCACCGTGGTCAAGCGCTATACAGCAGTATGAGCTTTGGCATGGGTGGCGCCCTGGGTAGTTTCTACAGCGGATACGCCTGGGAGCACTTGGGTCCGGTCGCCACCTTCGGGATCGCCGCCGGATTGGCGCTTGCCGGGGGGTGGATAGTGCTAGTGTGGATCCGGCCGGTGTTCACGGGTGCGCGACACTGACGGTTTCGGTCCACATTGTTCCGCCGGGCTAGAAACGGGCGCGTCGTAATGGCAAGATTTGTGCCGGCTCGACGCTTGGTTCGATGTGCCCGGCATTGGGGTCCGACGCGTTGCCGGCGCCTCGGTCGAGCTGCTCTCTCACGGTCCAACCGATGTCGTCGATGAGGTTGATCTGATCCACATCAGCGTGACCGGACTGGCTCAAGCGTGCCCGCAGATTGCCGAGCGCATTGAAGGTCTCGGCGGCACGCACCGGTGCGTCCAGGTGGCCGCAGCGATTGGCTTTGTAAATCGCGCGAACCAGGCCATTCACCAACTCATGATGGATCGAGTCGGGCCCAATGAACTCGTGAATGTCCGTCGCCCGGGTTCGAACCGGTATATGGTGGCGGCCGATGGCGTCCGCCAGATGGCGTATCAAGTTGCGGAACGTCACCGGCGTGTCGTGGCGCGCAGTATTGCTGTCTTGCATAGTCTTACAAAAAAACGAAATACTCGTGGTACCATCTTAAGTTCGCTTGGTTAGCAGTACAAACTTTATCACTGATGTAGATTTTACCACTATGGCCGGAAAGACCTTGTATGACAAGCTGTGGGATGCGCATGTCGTTCATCAAGACGATGACGGCACTTGTTTGCTGTATGTCGATTGTCATTTAGTGCATGAAGTGACGTCACCTCAGGCGTTTGAGGGCCTGAGGTTGATGGGCCGTCATCCATGGCGCCCCAATGCCAATCTTGCGGTTCCGGATCACAATATACCAACAACGCATCGTGATGCGCCTATCGCGGATCCGGTGTCGAAACTGCAAGTGGACACGCTGGATGAAAATACGCGGGAATTCGGAATTTTGAAGTTCGAAATCAACGATGTGCGCCAAGGAATCGTTCACATCATTGGACCGGAGCAAGGCGCAACCTTACCGGGCATGAGTGTCGTTTGCGGTGATTCGCACACGTCTACCCATGGTGCGCTCGCCACCCTCGCGTTTGGAATCGGAACCTCGGAGGTCGAGCATGTATTAGCGACACAATGTTTGACGCAGAAAAAATCCGGCAACATGCGCATCGTCGTCGACGGGAAGTTGACGCGCGGCGTCACCGCCAAGGACATCATATTGACGATCATTGGGCGCATCGGCACCGCCGGCGGCACCGGCTACGCGATTGAATATTCCGGTTCTGCAATTCAAGATCTTTCCGTTGAAGGGCGTATGACCGTCTGCAACATGACCATCGAAGCGGGGGCGAGAGCCGGCATGGTCGCGTGTGACGACAAGACTCTGAACTACGTGTCGGGCCGCGCCTACGCGCCACGGGACGAGATGTGGACACGGGCCTGCGAGGATTGGCAGGATCTGCATAGCGACCTAGACGCCGAGTTCGACCGGGAAATTGGCTTGGATGCCAGCACCATTGAGCCCCAAGTGACATGGGGCACCTCGCCGGAGATGGTGGTCCCGGTCAGCGGCGGGATTCCGGATCCAAGCGAAACCGAGCCGGCAAAGCGGGAAGGGCGTATACGGGCATTGGAGTACATGGATTTGGAGCCCGGTACGGCGATACAAGATGTACGTCTGGACAAGGTGTTTATTGGTTCATGTACCAATGCCCGAATCGAGGATTTACGTGATGCAGCGAGTGTCGTCGGCGGCCGCAAACTGGCCAAAAACATCAAACTGGCGCTGGTGGTGCCGGGGTCTGGATTGATAAAACGGCAGGCTGAGCAGGAGGGTCTTGATCGCATATTCAAGGATGCGGGCTTCGAGTGGCGCGAGCCAGGATGCTCGATGTGCTTGGCGATGAATGCCGATCGTTTGGGCCCGGGTGAGCGCTGCGCTTCAACGTCCAATCGTAACTTCGAAGGCCGCCAGGGGCGCGGCGGCCGCACTCATCTGGTATCACCGGCGATGGCCGCAGCGGCGGCGGTCAGCGGGCACTTTGTCGACGTACGGGATTTTTGATCATGGAGAAATTTGCTGAATTTACCGGCCTAGTGGCGCCGATGAAGCGGTCCAACGTGGACACCGACGCAATCATCGCCAAACAGTACCTGAAGTCGATCAAGCGTACCGGCTTCGGTCCCAATCTTTTCGACGATTGGCGCTATCTGGATCCCGGCGAACCGGGGCAGGATCACACCAAGCGGCGGCTCAACCCTGACTTTGTACTCAATCAGGAACGTTATCGTGGTGCACAGATCCTGTTGGCGAAGGAGAATTTCGGCTGTGGATCATCACGGGAACACGCGCCGTGGGCGTTTCTGGATTACGGTTTTCGGGTCTTGATAGCGCCGAGTTTCGCCGATATTTTCTATAATAACTGCCTAAAAAACGGGCTGTTACCGGTGGTCCTTCCATCGGCTGCGGTGGATACTTTGTTTGCGCAAGTCGAGTCAGCGCCGGGGTATCGGTTAAAGGTCGATCTCCCGGCGCAGACCGTCACCACTCCCAGTGGCGAGATCATGTCATTCGAGATCGACCCGGCGCGCAAACATCGTCTACTGAACGGACTCGACGACATTGAATTGACGTTGCAGCACGCCGACGAAATTCGCGCCTACGAAGTCAGGCGTCGGCAACAGGCTCCTTGGCTATTCGTAGGTTTTGACGCCTAGGTCGGGTCGTACATCTTTCTTCCACCGGCCGAGATGAACAATCATCGGCTTATTCGTAAATTAACGGATTTAAAAAATGGCCAAGACCATATTGTGTTTGCCGGGTGACGGTATTGGACCTGAAGTCACTGCCGAGGCGATAAAACTGCTAGAGTGCCTGGGGGATGATTTCGGTTTGTCGCTGCGTATCGAGAGTGGATCGATCGGGGGCAGCGCCTACGATCAACACGGTGTGCCGTTACCAGACGGCACTTTGGATGCCGCCCATGCTGCGGATGCGGTGTTACTCGGCGCCGTCGGCGGTCCAAAGTGGGAAGCACTGCCCTACGAGGTGCGGCCGGAGCGTGGGCTGTTGGCGCTGCGTTCCGAACTGAAGTTGTTTGCCAATCTGCGCCCGGCGGTGACTTATCCGCAGTTGGCCGATGCGTCCAGCCTGAAGACGGAATTGGTGTCCGGACTCGACATCATGATAGTGCGCGAACTGACCGGTGGGATCTACTTTGGGCAACCGCGAGGCGTGCGTACCGTTGATACCGGGGAGCGGGAGGGATTCAATACCCTCGTGTATCGGGAATCGGAAATTGAACGAATTGTCCGCGTGGCATTCGATGTGGCGCGCAAGCGCGATCGGCGTTTGTGCTCGGTGGACAAGGCAAATGTTCTAGAGGCGACGGAACTGTGGCGGGAAGTTGCTACGTCGATTGGAAACGAGTATTCGGATGTCGCGTTGTCCCATTTGTATGTAGACAATGCGGCGATGCAGCTGGTGCGCCGACCCAAGCAGTTCGATGTAATCGTCACCACCAATATGTTTGGCGATATAATTTCAGATGTAGCGGCAATGTTAACGGGCTCCATTGGGATGTTACCGTCCGCGTCATTGGCCGCAGACGGCAAAGGCATGTACGAACCCATACATGGATCAGCGCCCGACATCGCCGGCAAGGGTGTTGCCAATCCTGTGGCGACACTTTTATCGGTGGCCATGATGCTCCGCTATTCCTTGAACGAGGCGCGCCTGGCGACGCTGGTGGAAACGGCTGTGGAGCGGGTGTTGAATGATGGGTTACGCACCGCGGATCTGGTTCCCGAGGGCGGTCACCCGGTGGGCACATCACAAATGGGTGACGCGGTGGTGGCGGCGCTGCGTGATTTGTCTGGGGATATTTCGTGAGGACCAATTAGGATTCGAAAACATGGCGAATCGCTACAACGTTGCAGTCGTGGGCGCTACCGGCGCGGTCGGGGAGGCGATGTTAGAGATTTTAGAACAACGCAATTTCCCGGTCGCGGATATTTTCCCCTTGGCGAGCAGTCGCACGGCGGGCACTACGGTGTTTTTCCATGGACGCGAACGCAAGGTCGTCGATCTGGCGAATTTTGATTTCGGTGGCGTCGATATCGGTTTATTTTCCGCAGGTGCGTCGGTGTCTGCCAAATTTGCCCCGATTGCCGCACAAGCGGGATGTGTCGTGATCGATAACACCTCTCAATTTCGATACGAAGACGACATCCCATTGGTGGTTACGGAAGTCAATCCGGAAGCCATAGCCGACTACCGTCACCGCGGCATAATTGCCAACCCCAATTGTTCCACCATCCAATTGGTGGTCGCCCTCAAACCCATCTACGACGTCGCTGGGATTGAGCGAATCAACGTGTGCACCTATCAGGCGGTATCCGGGACCGGTAAAGCGGCAATGGAAGAATTGGCTAGCCAGACGGCGGCATTGCTGAACGGGAAAGAGATCTCATCGAACGTCTACCCGAAACAAATCGCTTTTAACGTGTTACCTCACATTGATATTTTTCTGGATAATGGCTACACAAGAGAAGAGATGAAGATGGTTTGGGAGACACGAAAGATTTTGGGTGATCCCGATCTACGTGTTAACCCCACCACCGCAAGAGTGCCAGTGTTTTACGGTCATTCGGAGGCGGTGCATATCGAAACCGTTGAGAAAATCACGGCCCAACAGGCCCGTGAACTATTGCGCGACGCGCCGGGTGTGAAAGTGATCGATGAACGTAAGGATGGCGGGTATCCAACCGCGGTGACTGATGGTGCCCATCACGACGCGGTGTTTGTTGGCCGTATTCGTGAGGATATTTCTTGCCCCCGCGGCCTGGATTTATGGATTGTGGCGGACAATGTGCGTAAAGGCGCAGCGCTGAATAGTATACAGATAGGCGAACATTTGATAAAAGCCTATTTATCGTCTAAGAGTTAGTTAACAATCATCAAGAGCATTGCTAAAATACTTTGCTAACTATCAGTGAAAAAGACATTTTTTTGACTGTGACAAATCTAGCCCGAGGGCTAACGTGCGCCCGATAATAAGGACCAACACAGTAGCAGATGCCAGGCTTAACTAGAACTTTTGCGCTAAATTCCATTGGTTACAAGCGTTTTTGTGGATTAAGATGTCCGGTGTGTTGACAGGAACTGACCACAGACCGCTGTTGGGCTGGTATGGCGCGGCGCTCGCGATGTTGTGTTTGCTGGTGTTTGGCGATGCCTTTGCACTGGGATTGGGCAAGCTGCGGGTGAAATCGGCGTTGGACCAGCCGCTGGCGGCGGAGATCGAATTAACATCGGTTCACGATGCGGAACTTGAGACTCTCAAGGCGCGGCTCTCCTCGCGGGAAGATTTCATCCGCGCGAACGTAGATAGACCGGAATTCTTGGGCACGCTGCAGTTTGACATCGCCAAGGACGCGGCCCAGCCACTCATTAAGATTACTACCGAACAAGCGACGAAGGAGCCGTTTCTCCATTTCCTCGTTACCGTCGAGTGGGCCGGTGGTGAGTTGATTAGAGAATACACCGCGTTACTCGACCCGCCGACCTATGCCCTGGACATACCGGCGTCGGTGAGTAGTCCGCGGGTAGTCGGTGAGACAAAGCCCGAACCGCCCGAAGCCGCAGACCAGGACACGATATCTTCGGCCCCGGCCGCCGATGAGGCGACGGCAATGGCATCGGTGCCTCCCACAGCGGATGTTCGCAGTGGCGAATATGGGCCTACGCAGAAGGGTGACACATTGTGGTCGATAGCGTCGAAGCTGGATGCAGGCGCTGCCGAAATTAACATCTTTCAAGTCATGATCGCGCTGCTGCGCGAAAATCCGGATGCGTTTGTCAACTTTAATATCAATCGCCTCAAAGTCGGGCAAATCCTGAAGCTTGATAACATCGCAATCGTTACCGACATATCCAAGGACGAGGCGAGCGCCGTATACACCGCGCATCTGGACGAGTGGCAGGCCTACAAGTTGCAAGTTGCGCAGGTGAGCCAGACCGCGAAGGTGCCGGTGGCGACCTCTGAGGCGGCGCAAAGCACAGATGCTGCTGAGGCAGTGCGGGCGGCAGCCGAGAGCGAAGGCATGGCGCAGCAGGCCGCCACTGCCGAGGCCAAGCCCGATGAAAGTCCGGCGCAAGCCACAGAAACAACGCAAGCAGAAGCCGCGGAAACGGATGTGCTGCGCATCGTTCGGGCCAATATTGAAGAGACCGAAGAATCCGCGGGGCAGACCGCTGGAGATCGAGCAGCCGCGGCTGAGGCCCAGGTGCTCAAAGACCAATTACAGCTTCTAGAGGAGACGCTGACGTCACGGGAGCTAGAAAACAAAGAATTGCGCGAGCGGGTCGCGTTGCTAGAGAGTCAGGTCGACAAGACTAACCGGCTCATTGAGTTGCAGAGCGAGCAGATGGCGCAGATGCAGCGGCAGGTGGCAGCGGAACCGCCAACGCCCGCTAAGCCGCCAGTGCCCGCCGCGGCTGCGGTGACGACCGAGGAAAAGGCGGCGGCTACAGACGTCGCGGCTACAGACGT
>CALZGZ010000197.1 GCA_945787105.1 uncultured Gammaproteobacteria bacterium | reverse complement strand
TGCATCAGTATCCGGGAAGCTGGCGCAGGACAGGGGCGGCTGAACGCCGGACTGGAACGAAAGTCATAGCCGTAGCTATGGCTTGAGTGAAGTTCAAGTTCAGGTGTGCCTGGACCAGCCAGACCCCGGATAGGACACCGGCCGTATACAAAACGTACCCGGGCCAAGTGGGTTAGATTCGGTATATAGAATCGGTTTTTCAATTAATTACGCCAAGGCCGGTGGCCGACTGGTGCAAATTGCGGGCTAGTCATCACCCCCGAGACCTGTGGAAATATTCACTGATAATGTCATCCGATTTGGACTGGGCGAAAAGTATCAGCTCGCAAACATCCCGCACCGCACCGTTGCCTCCCGATCTGGGGGTGATCCAATGGACCACGTTTTTCGTGATGTCGTCGGCGTTGGCGGCTGCGATTGCGAGCCCACACGCGAGCAACAACGGTATGTCCACTACATCATCGCCGATGAAGCAGCATTGCGAGAGATCCAACCGCAATTTCTTGGTGAGTTGGCAAGCTACGTTCAATTTATCCATTTGACCAGTGAATACATGATCGATGCCCAATTCCGCTGCCCGATGTTTCAAAGCTCCTGATTTACGAGCGCTTATGAAACCGATCTCGATCCCGGCATGCCGGAGCATCTTGAGTCCATGGCCATCATGAACATGGAATCCCTTGGTTTCCCTACCCTCGTCGTCGAGATAAATAGTGCCGTCAGTTAACACACCGTCCACATCGAAAAGTGCAAGCCGGACTCGCGTGGCGAGTTCGCGAACGGCTGCGGGGACATGAAACGAGGGCTCCCAATGAGCGACCATTAGACCACGCCTGCCCGCAACAGATCGTGCATATTTAAGGCTCCGATTACACGCCGTTGCTTGTCCACTATAAACAATCCGTTAATGGAGTTCATCCGCATCATCTGCACGCATTCCGCAGCCAGGGTATCTTGATGTGTTGTGATCGGGTCCTTTGTCATTACCGCGCCGATGCGGCAACTCTTGATGTCAATGTCTTGGTTCAAGGTGCGCCGCAGATCACCATCTGTAAAAATCCCAGTTAACCTGGTGTCCGCATCGATGATGCCGGTCATACCCAGGCCTTTACTGCTCATTTCCACTAATGCCTCACTAAGCAAGGCGTCTTCAGGCACAACCGGAATATCGTCGTCCTTATGCATGAGGTCGCTGACAAACAGCAATAAACGCCGGCCCAGCACTCCGCCCGGGTGGGAGCGCGCGAAATCCTGTGCGGTAAACCCTCGGGTTTCTAAAACTGCGACCGCCAGCGCATCGCCCATCGCCAAGGTGGCTGTGGTGCTCGCGGTGGGGGCAAGGTTCAATGGACACGCCTCTTGCTGAACCCCGACGTCGATACATACATCGGCCTGGTTACCGAGCGTGGAGTCGGGATGACCAGTAAAAGCGATGAGTTTCACTCCCATGCGTTTGATTATGGGTAGGATAGTCAGGATCTCGGGAGTCTCCCCGGAGTTAGAGAACGTGATCACCAAATCAATGGGCGTGATCATGCCGAGATCACCGTGACTTGCTTCACCGGGGTGGACGAAGAACGCGGGTGTCCCGGTACTGGCCAAGGTAGACGCGATCTTGCCCGCGATATGTCCCGATTTGCCGATGCCAACAACGACAATCCGCCCTTGGCAGTCAAGGACGTGTTCGCAAGCACGGATGAAGTTGTCATCCACGCGATCGACGAGTTCGGCTACCGCTTGGGACTCGAGTTCGAGTACGGTACGCCCGTGTCGGGCGAATGCGTTTTTAGTCACGTTTGTTGTCGTGGAATCGGATAGCGGACAGTATAACCCAAACCGAAACGGCTTTCGGTCCGGCTTGGTGCGGTACGCATATCCGTATGCTCCAGTAGGTAGCCCGTACTCCTGGAATCTACGCTGCCGTGAAACAAGCGAGGAGGAGACGATACACGGCAAAAAACTGTAGTACTGTAGTGTAAGGTCGATAAAATCCAGGACATTGCATATTTAACGGACAAAGAGTCCTAATCCGTTGCGACTGTAGTTGTTATCCGGCACATCATCCCGGTGGTCGCTGGCAAAATATCCAGGTTTGCACCTGAGGATCGTGGAGAATGTTTGGACACGTACTAATCGGTTGCCGCGGTTGGAATCATAATGAATGGGCGCCGGAATTCTATCCCGAAGATCTACCCAATGATTGGCGCTTCTGCTTTTATAGCAACGAGATTCGTAGTGTCTTGGTTCCGTTCGGCGATGTTTATAGCGCCGATCCGCACCAGTGGCGGGAAGACTGCGACGATGCGTTCCGTTTCGTTTTCGAGTGTCCAATCGACAGTTCGGTCAAGGCAGACAGCGCCGGTAATTTGCAACGACTGATGCGACACATTCAACCCGTCGTTGATCGCACGGCAGCGATCTTGATTTCGGTAGCGGACAATAGCGAGTGTTCGGCATCTGATCTTCGGCAGCTGTTGGAAGTGGCGTCGAGCGTGCCGTTGTGTGTCGACCTGTCTGGAATGAAGCTCAAAGACGAGTGGCTCATGGCGTTGGAGCAGTTGGAGGTCGGGCAAGTTTGGCATTCCCCATGTGTCCCTTCATTGCCTATCGAGGGATTCCAGGTCTCGCTAGTAGAGGATGCGGAGTTGCCGATGCTGCGGAAGATGTTGGAAAACTTAAGCACGCATGCGCGATGCGGTGCTGCCATATTTTTCACTAGCACCGATAAGGCGCTGAATATGGTCAGACAGACCCGAACCATGGCGGAGATCATGGGTGTTTAAATAGTCTTTACTAGGTATCAGGCCGGTACTTGTCTGTTAGAATCCAGGCCCCGATCATACTGGTCTTAAGAATAACGAGATAGGTTTGTGTCTCAAGTTGATACAGCACATGACTCCTTAATTGAGATTCGTGACGTAGGTTTCTCGTTTGGAGATCGCAAGATCTATGATCGCCTGGAGATGACCATACCACGCGGGAAAGTAACCGCCATTATGGGCCCGAGCGGCTGTGGCAAATCTACTTTACTGAATTTTATAGGCGGACGGTTAAAACCAGACAATGGGGACATCAGGGTCAACGATATATCGGTACCGTCGCTCACCCGACGAGACTTGTATGCGTTGCGAAAACAGATGGGCATGATGTTTCAAAATAGCGCGCTGCTCACCGATTTGAATGTCTTCGAAAACGTCGCGTTTCCGATCCGTGAGCACACTGAATTGCCAGATGAGTTGGTCAAGAATTTGGTGTTGTCCAAGTTGCAGATGGTGGGACTCCGGGGTGCACGCCATTTGATGCCGGCTGAACTTTCGGGCGGTATGACAAGGCGAGTAGCGTTGGCACGCGCCATTGCTCTAGACCCGATGTTGGTAATGTATGATGAACCGTTTACTGGTCTAGATCCGATCTCATTGGGCGTGATCGTGAAACTGATCCGTGAAGTCAACGACGCACTGCACATGACTTCGGTAGTGGTAACCCACGACGTGGCGGAGGGGTGTAGCATTGCAGATTACGTCTATTTACTCGGCCAGGGCAGTGTCATTGGCCAAGGTACCCCGGAGGAGATGAGCGGAACTAAGTCTCCGGAGGTTCGGCAATTCATGGGTGGGTTGCCGGATGGCCCGGTAGCCTATCACTACCCGGCTCGTGACTATAAAGAGGACTTATTTCAGGATTGGCCGGATGACTAGTATTCGGCTTTTGGGGCGGTGGGTCATCAATAGCGTCCTGCGTTTCGGTCGTGCCACAATGTTTCTGATGGCTACGTTGGTTGGCGTGTTTTTGATCCTGCGCCGTTTTCGACTGATAGTGCAACAAGTTTTCGCTGTAGGCGTGCTAACCGTGCTCATCATTGTCGTGTCGGGTCTGTTTGTCGGTATGGTGTTGGGTCTGCAAGGCTACAATACCCTGGTGGATTTTGGCGCCGAGTCATCGTTAGGGTTGGTGGTGGCGTTGTCATTGACCCGCGAGTTGGGACCGGTGTTGACTGCGTTGTTGTTTGCCGGACGGGCGGGTTCGGCGTTAACCGCTGAGATCGGGTTGATGAAGGCAACTTCGCAATTGGCCGGTATGGAGATGATGGCGGTGGATCCCATTGAACGGGTGATGGCGCCACGATTTCTGGCGGGGTTTATTGCCATGCCTTTGCTTGCCGCGATGTTTACTGCCATCGGGGTGTTGGGCGGATATCTCATCGGAGTCGGAATGCTCAGTGTAGACAGCGGTGTTTATTGGACATCGATGCAAGAAGGCGTCGATGTTTATGACGACATATTTAACGGCGTGATCAAAAGCGTGGTGTTTGGTTTTGTGGTAACCTGGATCGCAGTGTTTGAGGGGTACGATGCGGCACCAACCTCTGAAGGCGTGAGCCGCGCGACGACCCGAACCGTCGTTATTGCATCGCTTGCAGTGCTGGGTCTTGACTTCATTTTAACGTCATTAATGTTCAGCGAGGTATGAGCCATGAGCAGGAATGCGATTGAATTATGGGTAGGTTTATTTGTTGTCGCCGGGCTTGCGGCATTGGCGATGCTGGCGCTTCGAGTTGGGAATCTGAGTACGGTCAACGTTACGGACGCCTATAAGGTGACTGCGAGTTTTCAAAATGTCGGCGGATTGAATATCAAGGCTCCGGTCACTATGGCGGGGGTAAAGATCGGGCGTGTTTCGAACATTCAGATCGATCGCGAGGACTACAGCGCAATCGTTGAATTGAGTATTGACCGCCGATACAACAATATTCCCACCGACACCAGTGCCGCGGTGCTGACGTCCGGCCTGCTAGGTGCCCAATACGTGGGGCTTGAACCCGGGGGAGAGGATGCCCATCTAAAGCAAGGAGACCGTATCGAAATAACTCAGTCCGCCGTGGTGTTGGAACAGTTGATCGGTCAAATGTTGTTCAGTAAGGCGCAAGGAGACCAATAGATGAATAGACAATCGTATTCACTCATCCTTTTCGCAGTGGTATCGCTGTTTAATCTGAGCGCTGCAGCGACAATAATGCCCGATGCGTTGGTCAAACAGACGACGGACAAACTGTTATCTGAGTTGACCTCCAATCGCAAAACATTGATGGAGGACAGCGACAAGTTGTACCAGTTGGTGGATGAGTTGGTGCTTCCTCATTTCGATTTCAGACGCATGTCGAAACTGGTGTTAGGCAAATACTGGCGCACGGCAAATAATGGCCAAAGGGAGCAATTTGTCGAGCACTTCAAGAACTTACTAGTGCGCACTTATGCGACCGCGCTATTCGAGTATACTGGGCAAGAGATCGTGTATAAACCGTTTCGCTTGAAGCAGGGCGCAACCCAAGCGGTAGTCAAAACGGAAATCCTGCAAAATGAAGGACCAAAGATTCCGTTTCATTACTCTTTGAAGCTGAACGAAAGTGGAGCATGGAAGATCTTCGATATACGGGTTGACGGTATCAGTTTGGTCACTAACTACCGCACTTCTTATGCGCAGATGATTCAAAATCATGGCATTGATTCACTGATATCGTCGCTCGCAGCTAAAGATAAAACACTCGCCAAGTGATGCCCCAGTTGACACACGAGACCTCCGGCGAGTACTCGCTGTCCGGGCCGCTGATTTTTGACACCGTGACCGCTCTGTATAACGATGCGCAGATCGATATGAGTAACAGTCAAGTGTCCGTAAGCTTGCATCACGTGGATAAAAGCGACAGTGCCGGGTTAGCGTTGTTGGTGGAATGGGTACGTGTGGCTGATAAACATCGGTGTAGTTTACGGTACACCGATATTCCCGCCCATTTGCAAACCCTGATCGATGTAACTGGATTAAGCCCCATCCTCAACCGGGCCGCTCCCTAGCCCCATCCGGAGTGCGCGCCGAGGCCGTCGAACTGTCGAGCACGTCGTTGACTAAACGAGTACGATCTGCGCGTCATCGTAATGGCGGTTGGGTTCGCGGCTGGATTGCCTCGCAGCGCGGACTGGATCAATTCGCCACGGGCATGTTGTTCATGCTACTCGGTGAATATTAGGCTCGCGAATAGTGGCCACGATCCCGCTATTACCGTGCCTTGAGCTCTACTTCGGATTGAAGATCTCGGTGTTGTCATCTCGCTCCAGGGGTAAAAACCGGGCTCGGCGCATGCTTGGGCACAAAGCGTCACACCATATATTGATCAAACTCCTTATACCAAAAGAAATGTTAGCTCTTTTTTTCGCCGTCTTGGTGCACTATGCGGGCTGATCGTGCTGTTTCCATAGACAATCTACACAAGCGTTTTGGCGCGCTGCACGCGCTCAAAGGCATTGATTTTGCAATTGAGCAGGGGGAGTTTTTTGGCCTGCTTGGGCCGAATGGTGCCGGTAAGTCGACATTGATAAATTGTCTGGCAGGGCTGGTGCGGCCGGACTCGGGGCGATTGTCAGTAATGGGCCATGATGTGGTCACCGAATATCGTCGCACCCGGCGATTGCTCGGCGTGGTCCCGCAGGAACTTGTCTACGATCCCTTCCTTCAAGTACGTGAGGCGTTGCAAT
>CALZGZ010000196.1 GCA_945787105.1 uncultured Gammaproteobacteria bacterium | reverse complement strand
GTTCAGGTAAGACTAATTGTTTTTACCTTTGGGAGCCTTCGTTCGACTACGCACTAGCGATATGTGCAAGAACTAACGCTAGTGATGAGGATACTCATGTCTGGAGCGGTTCGGATGCCGGAGTCGGTGCGGTTGCCGACAGTGCGCCTGGGGTTTGTAAAGAGGATTTATTCCAGTGCATATCCCATGGAGGCCCAGGTTCAGATAGGGTGGTGATTGCAGCTTGTTTGGGAGCTTTTATGGGATCAACGGCTCTCAAGGCAGCGTATCGGCCGGCTGTGGGTGGGAATGTTGTCTTGCCCATGAACACCCTGGGCCATTAACAAGCAATCAGAAATAACAAATCTGACTTAATAGATAGAAGGCTAAATGTTGTCCTTTGGAAACAAAGGACAACATCTTCTTTTCTGTTAAAAAAACACCTACAAAGAAGTACTTAGGTGCTATTTTATTTCACATTTTGCTGTACATTATGTACAATATAAAAAGATTAGTTACTTACCGCCTAATTTGAAGGAGCGAAGTATGCCTGAGACGAAAGAGTACTCGACTACAAAAGTCAAAGCGTACTCGACTGCAGAAGTCGAAGCGTCGCGGACTAAAGAAGTCGAAGAGTACTCGACTGCAGAATTCCGTACGCATATGGCCGATGCTTTCGAGAAAGCCCGACACGATAGTGAAAAGATAGTGTGCGTGAAGCACCATGGAAAACCTTGGGTATCCATCGTGTCTCCAGCGGAAGGTGAGACCGTCCAACGTGTTCGTAGTACCGGAGATATAACGGTCGCTGAACTTAGGGCAGCGATGAAGAGCGTTCCGGGCAATGAACAGGTCAGTTTGGATTACGTCGCCGAGTTGGTGAAGCAATATCGCGAAAATCCCAAGGCTCGCAACGGCCGGAGAAACCGCGCGAGGCCGTAAAACTTTTCATTGTTGTTTTTGTGTTCGAGCGCCTCATTCATCTGCTCGATGAATGGGGCGTTTCTTTTGTGCATCGGTAACAACACGGATCGCATACGGTGTCGTGTGGAGACGTTCGGTGTTCTAGGGCCAATTTCCTCAATATAGTCCCGATAGGGGTTGTTTTTTATGGACAGTATGTACATAATGCGCATACCGGCTCCACCACGAGGAAATACAAAATGAACGAGTTTTTTCGGAAACACAGCTTAGCGGCTGTTGCGATCTTGGCCCTGATAACTGTATTGGTGGCTTTGCTTGTCGCCTTTGCGATAATTTCTCCCGATATCCTTAAAACATTGATAGAGATTTTATAGGCGACTGCCTGAGAGGGGCTGTACTTTCCCGTTTTCTTTTACTCTCTCTTTGAGGTCCATGGGTATGTAACATAAAGGACGTTATGTAACCACAAAATAGGGTACAATCCGAGGGATGGACACCCCGATCGTTGCCCCCTCCCAAGCCGCACCGATTCCGGTGCGGATCGAGCAAGGCGTCACCCCGGCGCTGTTTTCGGGCTCCAAAAAGACCGAGAAACGGTTCTGGGAGTTCTTCACCGCTAATATCCGTAATCCCAACACGCGGCTCGCGTATCTGACTGCCGTGTACCGGTTCTCTGACTGGTGCGAGGCGAAAGGCATGGAGCTGGGCCAGGTTGAGCCGATGATGGTGGCGGCGTATGTGGAGACGCTCGTGCGGGAGCGTGCGCCGGCGACGGTGAAGCAGCACCTGGCGGCGATCCGGATGCTGTTCGATTGGCTGGTGGTGGGCCAGGCGGTGTCGTTTAATCCGGCGAGTTCGGTGCGGGGGCCGAAGCACGTGGTCAAGACCGGGAAGACGCCGGTGTTGACGGCGGAGGAAACCCGGGCGCTGTTCGAGACCATCGATACCGACACCCTGGTGGGCTTAAGGGACCGGGCGTTGATCGGGCTGATGGTCTACAGCTTCGCGCGGGTAAGTGCGGCGGTGCGCATGCAAGTGTCGGACTACTACACCCAGGGCAGGCGGTCTTTCTTTCGCCTCCACGAGAAAGGCGGCAAGCACCACGTGGTGCCGGCGCATCACGTGGCGCAGGAATACGTGGATGCTTATATCGACGCCGCCGGCATCGGCGGGGACAAGAAAGGGCCGTTGTTCCGGGCCTCGGACCGCTCGCGGCGGCGGGATACCCTGCTGCGCCGCGCGATGACGCGCCAGACGGCGATCCGGATGATCAAGCGTCGGGCGCTGGCGGCGAGGTTACCCGAAGAGATTACCTGTCACAGCTTCCGGGGGACCGGGATCACGGAGTATCTGCGCAACGGCGGGACGCTGGAGATCGCGGCGCGGATCGCGGGGCACGAGTCGACCCGGACCACGCAGCTTTATAATCGGATGCACGAGGAGCTGTCGCTGGATGAGATCGAGCGGATACATATCTAACGCTGAATTGTCATGCCAGTTGGGACCCATCTCGGGATCATTATGAACAGCCTTACGTACGGCACGTAACCATTCATCACTTAAAATTGGAGAGTAGAATGCTGGATTTCGATAATCGACCCTGGGGCAGATGGGAAGAGTATCTCAACGAACCGGAATATCGAGTAAAGCGACTCGTACTACATCCAGAAAAACGGTTTTCCCTTCAGCGTCACATGTATAGAGCAGAGCGCTGGATTGTCGTTTCCGGCTCTGGGTCGGCAAGCATTGGAGATGAGGTACTGGATATCAAGAGAGGTGATGTCGTGAGGGTAGAGCCGAAGCAACTACATCGACTGAAATGCACAGGTAGAGATCCGTTGGTAATCATAGAAGTGCAGATCGGAATTTGCCAAGAAGATGACATTGAGAGAATAGAAGATGATTGGGGAAGAGTATGACAGCGCAGAGACCATGTTTCTTTATCAGCAAGGAGCATTAGATGGCGCGTATTCAAGCGAGAACTTCCTGTGAAATCTAAAGTATCCCCTGGAGAGGAGTAAAAGCTTAAAGCATACGAGGCGTTGACTTACTC
Organism: uncultured Gammaproteobacteria bacterium; assembly: GCA_945787105.1. Classification (GTDB taxonomy): domain Bacteria; phylum Pseudomonadota; class Gammaproteobacteria; order Arenicellales; family JAANXG01; genus CALZGZ01. Next base: position 6,555 of record CALZGZ010000196.1, on the reverse strand, counting down.
CGCCAAAACACCGTATATGTCGTTCGCATCCCCAATGTTGTGGTAGCGTGGTAGGGTCGTGGGCCTCTAAATCACAATTGGGCGAAGAAGCACATAGAGACCGCTCACTTCGGCTCCCGAAGACAACCAGCGAGGCTAGGGAGGTTATCCAGGATGTCTATTCAGGCTTTCATAAGCTGCCGTTTCCCACTAAACAAGATCGTAGAAACGATCTGCGATATGCTGCAACCAAACATCCTTCCCTATGTATCAAAGGATGTAAAGGAGGGGAGCTTGCCTCACCGTCTTCGTGAGAAGATTGCGACTGCTGATTGTCTTATCGCGATCCTCACCGAAGAAGGCAGCTCCGCTTTCATCCAAAACGAGGTTGGGATAGCGTATGCCCTACACAAGCCGATCTTTGCTATATACGAAAACAGCGTTGATGTAAAAGGGATACAGCCGTTCCTGAGCACATTCATCAAGTACAGCAGTGGTTCCTTATCTGAACTGGCCACTGACGTTCTCAGCCTAAAAGAAGCGATTACTACTGCAGTAGCTGCACGTGAAATATCAGGCTCGACCGAGGAATTGCTTGAGAACCTTTCAAGCAACGGTGTGCTTGGAATCTATCCGGATCGATCTACAGCATTTCGTGTATTTGACAGGCTCTGGAGCCAAGAGCAGAACATACAGATTGTTGGATCGTCTATCGAGGGTTTTAAGCGAGGAATTGGCATCGAGGCTCGCGAGTTGCTGATGTCGAAACTCAAGGGTAACAAGAACTCTACTATTAAGATTCTTTTGACTCATGCTTCTATGGCCAAGTATCGGGAGAGCCAGGAGAACGAGATTGATGGCTATATCGTAGCCCAAATCAGGGCAACTTCTTCAATGCTTAATGACATTAAAGAACAAGCTGCGGCTGGTGAAAGATTGCGATGGCGGTTCTTCAAGGGCGCGCCAACGTGCTTCATGATTTGCGCTGGTAACTTCATGCTATTGAATCCCTACCTTTACATGCAGCCGGCGTATTTCAATTTTAGCTTAATTGTAAAGGACACCAAGAGTCACTTTGATATTTACAATCACTACACGCAATATCATTTCCAACGTGCCTGGGACAGTCAAATCTTGAGTACCGAGACTAGCGGTATAGATGACATTAGTGATTCTCAATAGGCATGTTGGATTGAGGACGCCATTGGGATATGCATCACCTAACATAGCTGAGCCTACGCGTTTAAACCGACCATGTGAAGAGTACGCACCCACCTTGTCCAAACTGCGGCGCCAACTCGGAACGAAGAGATAGTTGTATGAATGAGCGGCTGCTGAAGTGGTACGTGGCCGAAGTCGGCGTGTTTGCGTGGTTTTTTTGTTTGTTTTTTTCGTTGATGGTGGGCCGAGTATTGGTACGTGGTTGCCGCGTGGTTTGTCGGCTTGAAGATCAAGCGTCCCCAGCAGTAATACTGCCGTTCTTGTAACGTGCTGTTTTTCTCCTCCGATATTTCTAAAGACGGCCGCTCCTTCAATCGGTGTAGAAGCGGCGCACACTAACCACAATTGTGCGTCGAGCGCGATGAATCCGGGATTTCTGGTGGTTGTGCCCAAAACGGCTTCGTAGGATCCCGCAGGGATGGTGATCTTAAGTGGAGTCATGTCTAGGTGTCCCCGGAAATCGGGTATTTAGGCGTTATCCTTCTTCTGATGCGCCCCGCATCGGTAAAGCTAAAAAAAGTATGCATAACGTTTTTTATGCACACTTTTTTTGAGATCTCCCCAATCCCCCTTTTCAGGCCCCCGAACCCGCGCCGCGGAAACAGCACGCACTAACCACTTTTACGCCACGAGAGTTTTGAATCCCGGATTTCGATGGAGTGCGCTCAAAACGGCTTCTTTGGATCGCGCTGGCGCCGCGATCTCGGATTGAGCCATAGGTAGGTATACCCCAAAAATGAGGGTTTAGCCGTTCTCCTTCTTCATAATGTGCCCCGCAGCGGTGCAGACAAGATTCTCGGTACAATCACGGTTGCAAAGGATAGGCATAGGGAGAGCCAATAAGAACGATGACCGATATCTTCATCAGCTACGCACGCGAGAACCTAAGCCGGGACAACAGACTTCTAGTTAGGCTGTTCAAATACCATGGTGCGTTGTTTTCGATCGGACTTCGTCATTGATGGATACACGCCAGTACGACATCTTCCTCAGTTACTCGCGTCGGGATATTGACCGGGCGCGCTGGTTTATCAATCTATTTGAAGGCAAAGGTTTGTCGGTATTTTGGGATCTGACGTCCATTCCCCCTGGGATCACCTTTCATCAGTTTATCCGTCAATCACTTGATCGTTCGTGTTGTGTCGTGGTGCTGTGGACGGAAGCATCCGTGAAGTCGGAGTGGGTGGACATCGAGGCGCGAGAGGGGAAAAAACGTGGGGTCCTGATTCCGGTGTTGCTCGATGCCTTGAAAGAGGAACAGTTGCCGTTTGGTCTGCACATTATCAATGCGACGGCTCTGCATGATTGGGATGGCAAGTCCCCGCACCGCAATCTTGATCTCTTGCTGAGGACGATTTATGGAAGGTTAGGTAAGGAAAATCTGGAAAGTGCGACGGACCCATCAACGAACCTGGGACGTCCTCCGTCGCAAGCAGAAGAGGAACAACGCAGACGAACAGAGGAAAGAGGCAAGGATCGTGAGGCGCGAGAAAGGGCAGAAAAAGAGCCGGAGGAAAGTGCCCAGGTAAAAAGGGCAGGCGGTGTTGAACAACGGACTGAGCCAGCGAGAGTGCCGGAATCCACACGACGCGCTTCATGGATTCGTTTGATAGCGATGGCCGTACTACACGCTTCATGGATTCCTGTGATAGCGATGACCGTAATTGTCTTGGTTTTGGTGGCCGGTGTGGTTTTCTGGCTCAAGGACGGTGACGAGGGGACGGAAATGGTGGTGGTCCCAGCGGGCACGTTTCAGATGGGTGATATACAGGGTGTTGGAACTGAGGACGAAAAGCCGGTCCATCAGGTGCGTATCCCCAAACCTTTCGCTATTGGCAAATACGAAGTGACATTTGAAGAATACGATCGTTTTGCCAAGGCAACAGGCCGCGAGCTTCCGAGCGATGAGGGCTGGGGCCGTGGCCGACGCCCGGTCATCAATGTTAGTTGGGTGGATGCGGTGTCGTATGCGGAATGGCTATCGGGACAAACCGCCAAGCGTTATCGATTGCCGTCGGAGGCCGAATGGGAGTATGTCGCCCGGGCTGGGACGGCAACTGTTTATTGGTGGGGGGATGACATCGGGACGAATCGAGCGAACTGTGACGGTTGCGGCAGCCGCTGGGATAATAAACAGACGGCACCGGTGGCTTCATTTGAAGCCAATGGTTTTGGTCTCTTTGATACCGCAGGTAACGTCCACGAATGGGTTCAGGATTGCTGGTATGCTAATTATGAAAAGACACCAGATAATGGAGCAGCTCGTGAAGAAGCGTATTGTGCACAGCGTGTGATCCGCGGGGGGTCTTGGTACGTCGTTCCGTGGTTCGTTCGTTCCGCACACCGCGACAAGTTCATCCCGGAATCTCGGGACAACATTATCGGTTTTCGTCTCGCGCAGGACATCGAGTAAGCCGTTGGCGCTGAAGCGGACGCACTAATGGCGATTGCGCCTGGAGCGTGTTGAATCCGGGATTTCGACGGATTGCCCCAAAAACGGCTTCGTAGGATCGCGCTAGCGCGGTGATCTCGGGTCGAGCCATAGGTAGGTATTCCCGGAAAACGGGGATTTAGGCGTGGTAGTTCTTCTGTGTGCCGCAGTGATTTGGACGATATTCTGAGTACAATCCGGGATGAACAAGGATAGGGGCGCACGCACAGACAAGAAAAACGATGAGCGACATCTTCATCAGCTACGCCAGCGAGGATCGAGCTAAGGCTGAGACACTGGCGTATGCGCTGGAACAGCAAGGCTGGTCGGTGTGGTGGGATCGGACCATACCGGCGGGCAAGTCGTTTGATGAAGTTATTACGGAAGCCTTGGCTGGCACCCGTTGTGTAGTCGCGTTGTGGTCACGTGTAGGGGTTTTGTGTGAAACCCCTCCAAAAGTACCAATAGCAAGGCTATCGACAATGGTTAGCGAGCAACTCATCTAGTTCAGCGTTAAAAGTTTTCGGCGTCATTTGCTGAATCGATTCACGATGGGGCCATACCTTTAATACTCTGGACGGTGTATCAAATCCCGCAATTCCCATGGGTTCACCAATGATCCAAGTAGGCACATTAAGGCCACTATATTTCGGGTACATTTTGCGCGCATAATCTTCAAAATCGCCCGTCGTTGTCGCATCGTACGCAAAAATCAGCATCGCTGCAGTGTCACCACATCGATCACACGGCATCAGCTTGCTTTCCACAACCTCAGTGGGTGCTTTCGGGCCGACCGGTGCTGGAGTCAAAACTTCCTCTTGGCGACCTGAACCTAACACTGATTCCAAGGTTTCCGTGATCTGTTCACTGATCGGTCGAAGGATATTCAGACGGGTCTCCGTCATGGGATCCGCTAGATCGCCTGCCACTTCACTGGCAACATGGCATTGACCATCGGGTAGATCCTGCAGCATGATTCTGCCTAACTCGCCCAAGGTATCGTGTCGAAAGGTGTACGCCCAGTGGCCTTCCAATTTGTGTTTCTTAACAGTCACTTCAGGTGGCAATACAAAATTCATCGCATGCAGCCTCTCATTAATTAGGCGCGTTCTGATGCCGGAAGCCAGCGATATAAGGTCGGTACCGATACGCCCAGATTGTGAGCCACCTCTTTGGGCGGGACGCCGTTGGCCAATAGTTTCTTGGCTGATTCGATTTTGCTGTCTGTCATCGTTCGCTTGCGACCGCCTCGACGGCCAAGCCGGCGTGCTACTTCGAGTCCTGCTCGCGTGCGCTCGACCGTGAGCTCCCGCTCCATCTCAGCAAGGCTTGCCATGACGTGGAAGAAAAACCGCCCCGAGGGTGTTCCCGTGTCAATAGCATCAGTGAGACTTTTGAACTGAATGCCTTGCTGGTGTAAATCGGTGGTCAGATCAACCAAGTTCTTGACGCTGCGGCCGAGCCGATCCAGCTTCCACACAACCAGGGTATCGCCTTCACGTAACACATCCAATGCCTTGGTTAAACCGGGACGCTCAGCACGGCTACCGCTGAGCTTGTCGTCGAAGATTCTCTCGCATCCAGCTTTGGTTAACGCTTCGAGTTGAAGACCAATATTTTGGTCCTGCGTTGAGACGCGCGCATAGCCGATCAACATGGCTAGCTCGTCCCCGGGCCATTAGGATATGTTTCTATGAGCGCTTGTGTTTGCGCCTGCAACTCGGGTAGATCGTTCTCGAGGGTCTTCCAGACGATGTTCAAGTCGACGTTAAAGTATCCGTGCGCCAAGGCGTTGCGCATTTCGTAGGCTGAGGTCAACGGTAGTTCTGGGTGGGTCGTCGCGAATCCGGGATAGTGGCGCTCAATATTACGGCTTGCCTCACCAATAACCTCGAAATTACGGATCACCGCGTCTTGCGCCATCTCATTCTGGAAGAAAGCCGCTTCGTCGATATCCTCGGTATAGCGCTGAATGCGTTCGATCGCTTGCACGATATGCTCCAGATAGCCGAGCAGACGTGACTCATCCTTCATAGGGGCACTGCCCGTGCGAGCACGGACTCACGGACTTTGTCGGGCAACGCCATTGGGGTCAACACATCCACCGGCACGCCGAGCAGCACGCGCAACTCATGACGGATTGCGCCAATATCGAACAGCGTCGTTTCGGGTGTGGGGTCAATCAAGATGTCCAGGTCACTGTCGTCGGTGTCATCACCCTGCGCAACCGAGCCAAATACCCGCACATTGCTTGCCCGGTGCGCTTCCACCACACGCCGGATGGCGGCGCGATTGATACGCAATGCATCGGAAGGCTTCATGCTCGTCTCCATTATCAAAACTCGTTGAAACAGTAATGTATTGAGAATACTATTTCAAGACATGTTTTTGAGAATGCGAAAGCCAAGGTTCTGCATGCTACCAGTACCACACGGGGAGGCTTATCAAAAATCCACGTTTTCAATAAGCATAAAGCGATGCCAGGAAATACTCGACGGCTGTCAATTTTAACGTCCGATGAAATTCAAGGGCTGTTTGGCATTTTGAGTTTATCGCCTGAAGAGCGCGATACTTATTTCTCACTGGATCCCGGTGAAACGCAGGGGTTTGAATCATTGCGCTTGCCCAGCACACAGCTTCTCTTTTTACTGCAGCTGGGCTACTTTAAAGTCAGCCATCAGTTCTTTGTGTTCTCCTGGCAGGACATCTCGGCAGATCGGGATTATCTGCTGGCGCGCTACTTCCCGCACAAAACGCCACCAGGCGTAATGCCGAGTAAGAATACACGCCTATCACAACAAAAAATGATTTTGCGTTGCCAGCGCTATCGTGGCTTCGGCCAAGCGGAGCACCAATTCCTATCGGATAAAGCTAGGCATCTCAGCAAAATTCATGCTCAGCCACGCTTCTTACTCACGGAACTG
>CALZGZ010000195.1 GCA_945787105.1 uncultured Gammaproteobacteria bacterium | reverse complement strand
GGGCACTTCAGAGTCATTCAGGCACCACCTCATCTCACAATGTCCGCCCACTCTAGCCGCGATGATTGCGGGTTATTTACGTGCATCAGAACAGATCAAGTGGCGCCTTCTTCGCCGCCATCGTTTACTTGAATAGCAATGCATTCAGTTCACCACCTCTTGGTAAGGCTAACTGTTTCATCGCCAGGCGGTGTCGGTTTTTCATCAAGTCGGCAAACACCCCTTCCCCCCGTCATGCGTTTGCCGAAGGTGACGTCGTTACTTTTGCCGCCGCATCAGTTGCGGATTTAGTTCATCACATGGTCGGCCTTGAGTGATTCATGCTGTTGTGCACGCGCGATGGCCGCCTGGATCAGCGCACCCAATGCGTAAGTGGCGGGGCGAAGTCTTTGGCTGTTGTCACCCATCTGCACACGCTCGCGTCGAAGGCTGAGCGCCACCTCCCCCCGTCAGATCACCGTATTGACTCCAGCGCTGCGTCAGGTTCCAGATGGCCCGCATAGCTATGCCGGTTTCACGGTGAATGGCAAGATACTCACTCGGTGGCAGTGGATTGCCCTCTTCCCTGCCCGCCCGTTGAACCCAGGTATTCCAAAGAGCGTGTGTGCTTGCTTCATCGGGTTCTGCTGGCCGACCGACGGAAGGCTCCACGGTTAACATGCGCCGCAGTCGCGTGTATTCACGAGAGCCGAGGCCGAACAGTGTCTGCATCATCTCCAATGGTGCATCCGCAGCGATCAGCCCCTGCTCTAGTTCCTCAGATTCGCGCTGTCGCTGCAGGTGTTTGATCATTGGCCAATAGACATCCCGATTAAGGCCAATCTCGAGGCAATGGGCACGCAGCGACTCAACACGATAGAGATCGGCGAGATTCATGTCGCGCAGCGCCTCGATTTCGCGTGGGCCGAAGTTCATGTTGCGCAGTGCGGATTGATCGCCTTCGGCGAGACAACGGATGGCGTACATCAGTACAGCCGTGGTCAGATCGGATTCCTTGGTGCTGTCCATTACGCCGATTCCCACAGACGAATCTGGGCGTCCTGTGCCACGTGATGAATGTGACGGTAGGTGTCCATTAGGTTGAGTAGATCCTGCCAGTCCTGCTCACCGAGCTGACGCCAAAGCCGGTAGGCGATATGCCCCGGACCCAGCGTCCAGACGCTGTTGAAGAGCAGACCGGCATCCTGGCTCTCGAGTGCCTGGCGAAGGATCGAGTCATTGGACAGGGTGGCTATGACGGCGTCCAGCGGCGCCACGGTCATCTCTGCACAGGCGGCCAACTGCCACCACAACATTGAGATCTGGCCCAGCGTATCGGTATCCAATTGATCAGCCAACGATGAGTCCGGTACATCACGGAGGATGAAGCCAAGTCCCTTTCCCGACAGTGGAGCGACCAGTTCACCGATGCCGTTACGTTGCGCGAGCCGTGCGGCCAGTGTCCAGGCGCGTGCACGCAACGACTTGAGATCGGTGGGGCCACGTTGACTGAGCGTGATCGATGGCGTTGGTGACGTTTCCTCTGTGTTTGCATCAGTGTTGTTGGCCGTTATGTCATATGAGGATTGTTGAGCCACGGACGTCTCACGCTCGGTTATCGCTTCTGGGCTATCACCACTGGTGTCACCAGCAGATTGAACGCCAGCTGCACCTTTTTGCTTTTCCGAAGAAGCTCTCGCAACAGCGTCTTCTTTTTCATTTTCCCTGGTCTGAGCATCAACCTGTCCAGCATCAAGTGTTGCTGGGATGTTGATGTCGATCCCGCGCCCAGATAGCTGCGCATCCAGTTCGACGCGAATGGCATGGATGCTCACCTCAAGCGCCTCCGCAATCTCCGTCTCAATGGCACTGCGTAACAGGTCGAGATCCCACTCGGGGCCGTCATATCGCTCACATAATGCGGCAAACACGGCCTCGAAGGACTCATCGTCACCCAGTTTGTGGTGTTTCCAGATCAAACGCGCGGCCCTGTCCAAGGCACGAATTCTTTCTACCTGCGGTCTTCCCAGACCCGACTGCAACGCCTGGGGAATAACGGGTAGCAATGCATGCACTGCGTATCCCATCTGTGAGATCAGCCCATGACTTACGCTGTAACCGCGATCTCTAAGTATCATCTCAAGGTCTCTTTGCGAAAGCGTTTCGATACCCATTTCCGCTTCGAGAAGTTGCTTGGCCTCGAAGACGGCCCGTGCCTTGTCGATGAAACACAAGCCACCCCGCAGATCGTTTTCCCTGAGATGCGCGAGCAGCACATCCGATTCGTGACGCCACGGTTTGAACAGGCAATCGACCCAATAGAATTGCTCGTCACCCGTCTCCTGGTACAACGACTGAAGGATATGCAGGCGGGTATTTCCCCCTGCACCGACGACATAATCAGTTTCACCGGGCCGACACGTGACGACCAGCGGCTGGTCCAAGCCCTTGGCCCGAATCGAAGCCTTGATACGGTCGTATTCCGGATTTTCACTGCGGCGCGGGTTGTGCTCATACGCCCTGATACAGGTGATTTCAAGGCGCATCGGCGTCGGCACATCTGGCGGCAGAGCCATCCCAGATGCCGGTGATGCATTGTTGGCTGGCCTGTTTTTCATTGTGAAGTGTCACACTCAACGGCCTGCACCTCTCGCTCAATGACGAAAACTTCTGGATGCTTGACCAGGCTCTCTCTCGGCACCATCCTCAGCCGACCATTGCAGCGCTCAGCGACGCGCCGGGTCATCACCTCGATTTGCATCGCCAGCAGGACACTGGCACGGCGATGCCCACCTGCCAGCTGATACAGGTACGGCACCGAGTTATTGCACACCGCCGCCACCTCGGCGCGCTCCCGTTTAGTCGCTGCTCTTAAAAATTGCTTGAGTTCCATGGGCAAAAACATTAGCCCAGCGCTAACCATTTCTCAAGGATCAACACCCACTAATTGCTTATCACACTGCTAAACATTTACCGTACAGTTGCTATACTATTCCGTATGACGAGAAAACATGATCAAACCCGGCTTGCCAATCTGGAACGACTCATCACTGAGGCGGGTTCCGCCGCCAAGCTTGCCCGGGCCGCCGGCACCAACAGCTCCTACCTCAGCCAGGTCCGGCATCAAATGCGGACACAGAAGGGCACACCGAGAGGGGTCGGTGACGAACTGGCTGAAAAACTGGAACGTGGGATGCGTAAGCCGGTGGGCTGGATGGACGAGAATCACAACGGCATCCACGAAGCGCCACCGCCTGAGTATTGGGCGGCTGAACCAGGCCCTGATCCCCGTTATTTGCACCCGCTTATCTCGTGGGTCCAGGCCGGCGAGTGGACTGAAATCGCTGGGGAGGCCGGGCCTGGGGACGCGGAGACATACTTACCCTGCCCCACCACATGCAGCAAGGAGACCTTTGTGTTGCGTGTCGAGGGAATGAGCATGGAACCCAAATTCCACGAAGGTGATCTGATCTTTGTCGACCCCAACGTCGCCGCAGTACACGGAAAATACGTGGTCGTACGCTTGGATGAATCCAACGAAGCCACCTTCAAACAACTCATCGTCGAAGGCAACCAACAGTATCTGAAGGCGCTGAATCCGGACTGGCCGAATCGCATTATCGAAGTCAATGCGGCCGCGACCATCTGTGGCGTCGTGGTGTTCAAGGGCGAAGTCGTGTGATGGCGAGGAAGTTTGTCTGCACCAGCAAGTAAGGCGAACCTTCGGCCACAGACAACATGGTTACAGTGTAACCACTGTCATGTAAGCGCCTACCTGTTTTCACTCGCGGTCATTCGTCACTGCGGTTGCGATGCCGCGCATTGTCTCTGATGGTCGTCAAGCGACGGAGGAGCGGATTATCTGCGCAAACCGCATCGGCGGGTAATGATTCATTGCCAATCGCTTCGGCCCGCCGCAGAGCGGCCGCCGACTGGCGCCGCCGTTCGCGTGTATCGGCAACACGTAGCGCTACCTCCGGCATGAATGCGTCGGCATGCGCCCGCTTGATCAGTCCGTGGAGGTAGGCCAGCGGCGAAACCTGGATAGCACCCGCCGCCATGCGACCAGCGAGTTCATCAAGGAGCTGCTGTGCCAGCTCGGCCGGAAAGACTGCCAACGCCTTGCGCGCCATGGCCCTCTCAGATGGCAACAATCCTTGGGGCTCATACAGTTCAAAAAATACCCCACCACCACAACCACTTCCTTCTTCCGCAACAACCGACACATTTGGCATCGTGTGTAGTTGTGATGTTTCCTTTTGGGTTCTAGTAGTGGTTCTAGGGGTGACACCTGTGTCAGGGGCCCCCTGACACGGGTGACAGGGGGGGGTGACACCTGTGTCAGGGGGGGGTGACACCTGTGTCAGGGGGGGGTGACATTTTGTCAGGGGGGGGTGACAAATTGTCACCCCCTCCAAACTGCAAGCGATACCGATTTGATGAACAGGAACCATCCGGACGATATCGCGGCTCGGCCTCCAGCAGCCCACGCTCAATAATCGTCTGCATAACACGTTGAACAGTACGACTGGACATGCAACATTTGCAGGCAATTCGATGAACACTCGGCCAGCAGATACCTTCATCATCAGCAGCATCGGCCAATGACATCAGAACTAACTTGGCGGTAGGCGCCAATTTCTGGCCCCACGCCCAATTCATGGCGGCGATACTCATAACCGTCGGGCACGCGTCTCTTGCTTGCTCGGGCGGCCTTGACGCTGAGCTTCGCAATCAAACGCGGAGGGTTCGGCGGCCGTAACGGTGAATTGGGCCAGCCACTGGTGCACGGCGTTGCAAGGCCACAGTCGGTTGCGACAGCCCGGCGGTTGAATGCGCGGTGGCAGCGAATTGCCAGCGCTCAGCTTGTTACGTAATCGGCCGAGGGATATTCCGAGCAAGCCGGCTATATCGCTATCGGTGTAGTACTTTCTGTCGGTCGTTAAATCATCTGTGCTCACTTCGTATCTCCTCGCTAACATTGAGTCGCAATGAGACACGCGCTAACACGCAAAGACCACGGCAAATCTATTCAAGATTGTTTAGGGTTTTTCGAGCACAAAGGCGCGTCAGGGGATCACGGTTATTGCGAAAGCCTTGTCACACGATGGCACACCCGCAACGCGAGTTGAGGCGATCGAGCAAGCAGTGAGTGTGCTTGTTTTAAAATGTTTTAGGCCATAGCTGCTTGAAATTGAAGGTGCATGATTTCGCCTTAGGGGTGCAATGGCCACGGCATCTCCTGTCTCAGTGATGTGATGCAACGCCTCAGCGATCGCCGTTGATTCGACGAGTGTTTATCACTTTGCTAAACATTTTCTCATTGCCGCAAACATTTTCGCCATGCTAATGTATTTCGTGTTGTATATCTCAATCCAAGGAGTCACCGCGCCAAGACCAAGAGAAATAAGCCATGACCGATGGACACCGAACCCTTGATCTAAACGAAGCCGCCGAGTTTCTGCACGTGTCGCCTGCAGTAACACGCCAGAAGGCGTGCGTAGACATGGTAAGAAGGACGAAGCCAAGGAAATGCTGGGGTTACCTGGAAAATGAGCTCGCTGACCACTTGCATTCGCTCCACCCTAATCGTGAGGAAGCGTCGGAAAGAAGCACTGAACACGAACTCACACCATGTCACTCTTCAAATATGGCAACTACTGGCGGACGTGATTCAAATTATCGCGGTCAGTGGTACGCCTCGTTGTGGAGCCGCAGACAAGAGAAAGTGATAATCCAGCTGCTCGAACGTGCCGCATATAACACGTCAAGGGGGACTAGTGGCTTTTGGGGGTACTCGTTAGCCTCTAGCTTCGTCACCAAATCGCTTGGACGCGCCAGCCCAATAACTACACGACTCTAGATCTCTATGAAATTGTAAGAGGTAACGCTTATGGCAACTGCAGCAAGTATCGGAACTCAAAAAACAAATGAGCCCCCTCCGCCCTCACTCCTTCCCAAATGGGTAAAGGCAAAGTTATACACAACTATAAGCGGGTGGACTCAAGACGCAATTGACGCAAAGAGAAAGCGCGGCGTCTGGTTAGAGGACATTCACTGGAAAAAAGCACCGGACGGTAACATTATGATTTCTCCTTCAGCAATAGACCAATGGGTGGAGTCAAATGGCACCTAAAATAGGGGAATACCCAGGTATAGAAGTCCGTGGTAATTCTATACGAATAGTATTCTCTTTTCGTGGCGTCCGCTGTACAGAGACACTAAAAGGGCTCAGGGTTACAGCTGCAAATAAACGCTTTGCTCATAATAAGCGCAATATTATATTGCACGAAATTGCCATCGGCACATTCGACTATGCCGCACATTTCCCCGATTCAAAGAAAGTAGGTTTATTTTACGGTCATAAACCAAACAAACTATTTAATGATGGCCTGGATGAATGGTTATCTGTGAAAGAAAAGAAAGTAGCTCCATCATCATATCGAGGCTATAAACAAAAATCAGATAAACATGTTCGGCCAAAGTTTATAGGCAGGCCAATCAATTCAATTCACAAGTCGGAGCT
>CALZGZ010000194.1 GCA_945787105.1 uncultured Gammaproteobacteria bacterium | reverse complement strand
GGAAATTGTTCGATAACGGGGTGCCGAAGATCGCATCGAGATCAAACGACTGCGTACCGCTGCAGTCGCTGCTGCCGTTATAGGTCTTGAGGTTCTGCCAACCCGAACCGTTGTCGGCCTCCAGGACCACCGTGTCTCCAAAGGAGTAATCGGTCCAACACTCGAACGTCAGCGTGGCATCCGTGGCGGAACTCAGATCCACCGCGCGGGTGATTGACCGACCAGTACTATTCGCTTGGATTCTCAAGCACTCCCGGCTGGTCGGCGCCGGGCAATCAGCATTATTTCTAATTTCAATATTGCCATTTAACGGATCGGTGGCCTCTCCGGCCTCGGTCCAATTCGTCGCCCAGTCCTGGCTGCCGTCGTCGATGCTGTAGAGATTGAATTCGTCGCGGTACGTCTCGGTCGATGAACTGATGTCATAACCGTCGGCCACCGTGCTCTGGGCGACATAGCTCACGCCGTCCGGCAGCAGGTCGTTGACCACGATGTTGGACTGGCGCACCCCGGTGGTATTGCTGATGGCCAGGGTGTACTCGACCACATCGCCGGGTGATACCTCGCCACTGGCGCTGAGTGGCCCGGCGTCGATGACGATCGCCGAGGTCTTAGCTATGGACAGCGGCAGTGAGAAGCCGAAATCATTACCGGTATCCACGCCCCCGCTGGGAGCCGCGAACACTGCGGTTTCTACGTTGTCGGTGGTGAGGGTCGCCCCCAGCGGATAGGAAATAAGGTCAGTGACGATGGTAAAGTTTCCCGCTGAACCGACGTCGAACTGGTAGGCGCCATTGGCATCGGTGAGCACCCGCGTGCAGTCGACGCCGGGTGTGCACACCCCGTCTTGTAACTCGACCACGATCCCTTGATAGCCGAACTCATTGGCATCGAGAACCCCGTCGCCATCGCGGTCGATATAGACCGTGCCTTCGATCTTATTCACCGGTCCCACCGGGTTGTCGGCGTCGTCGGTGATCACCGCGCTGTCGTCGCTCGCGGCCTGGGCGGTGTTAACGAGCAGCGTGCCGTCCGGCACCCCGATGTTCACTTCGGCCCAGAAGGCTACGGTGGTGCTCTCCCCAGGATTCAGGGTGCCGATGTTGTAGCCGCCCGCATCCAACGGGAATGGGGTGGCGGGTCCCGCATCGTCGGGGATCGGTACCCCCTCCTGCTGCGTGGTGCCGGGCACATAGGTGGTGTTGGCATCCGGCGTGTCACTGACGATCACATTGACCGCCGGTGAGGTGCCGGGGTTTTCGATGTTAATAACGTATTGCAGCGTGTCGCCGGGGGTGATGTAGCCGTCGCCATTGAGGTCCACGACCAACACCGACTGCTTGACCACCGTCAACGCCGAGATACCCAGGACCGTTGTACCCATGTCCAGCGCCGGACTCCCGGGCGGTGCGTTTTGCGGGTCCTGGCCCCACGCGCCGGCGAGGATCGCGCCGTTGGCATCGAGGCACAAACCATTTGACGAACTGAAGATGCGCGCGCCCGTCATGTCGCCGTCACTGTCGGTGATACGTAAAGACTCAAGCGCCGTCAGCGCCACGATTTGGTCCACGGTGCCATCGTCTTCAAAATCCACGCACACCGTGGTGTCGCTGGGCGCGGTGACCCACACCGGACTAGCGTCCGGATCGTCCGGACCCGGCGTTGCGTCGAAATCGCCGCTGCCCGGCGCCCAACCGACCTTGAGGATAGTCGACAGCTTAGTCTCCGGGATCAGAGTGTAACCCCAGTCGTGGGTCTGATTATCGTCATCGACTTCGCCGATGGCGAAGAAATCCCGCCCGTCGCTCGACGCGAAACGGGCGCCCTCGTTGGTCAGCATCTGATACTTCACCACGCTGTCGGCCGGTACGTTCACTGTGGATGACCCGCTCTGTGTGGTGACGTTGACGGTCATTGGCGTAGCATCGGGATTGTATAACAGTACCACCGAGGCTGCCGTGCCCAGCGTAGTACTGACCGGGCTGAGGTAGGCATTACTCCAGTCGCTGGTAGGTACCATGGTGTACCACCGCGCCTCGTAGGTCGCCCCAATGTCACCGGTAAACAGATCGACCTGTACCGCCGCAGAAGACGTGACCGTGCCGCCGATCTGCACCGCGTCCACTAACAGGCTCTGGCCCTGATTGAGCGTGGTGCTGATCTCCGGGGTACCGTCGCCGTCGGTGTCGACATCCACCGACGTGCCGTCGCTGGCCGCCATGATGGAAAACCGCGTGTCCTGAAACATACAAAAACTGGTCGTGTCTCCGCCTGAAGTACAAGAGGCAAGGCCTTCCCCGCCCGGCGCTTCGAAGCTGGTACCCCAATCCTTGGTCGCAAACACCTCCACGGCCCCGGCGAGCACGGTACCGGTCGTGGTGCCCCAACCGGCCCGCGTGACCGCAACCGCCGCGGTCACCCCGAATTTATCACCGCCGTCGTATAACACCGTGGCCGGATTGCGCGGATTGGCAAACACGTCATTTTCGACGAGGATCACGTCGCCACCGTTGAGCACATCGTTGGCGTCGGTGCAGGTGACCGGCGCCCCGTTCACGTTGGGCGCGCAACCGTTGGCAGCGCTGCCATCGCCCCACACCTCGGTAGAACCTTGCACCGGAGATTCGAGATCGGCCTCGAAACCGTCTTCCCACTGGTCCCAACTCACAGTAGTGGTATCGGCGCTGACAGTAATTGCGACCACGGTATGGATCGTGGCATCGGGGAGCGAGGCATCGAGCCCCAGAAAGGCGGTGCGTATGTCCGCTTCCGGCATCGGCACAAAATAAGTCTCCGAGATGGCCGCCTGGACACCGTGGCTGACAAGCAGGCCAGCCAGGGCCAGTCCCAGCGCCTTGCACAATCTACCCATTGGACGTACCCGTTTGTGCATGGTTAGCTCGTACCTGGCTTCGTTGACGCTATCGCACCGCCGCAGTCCGGCAGGCAATCAGCATGGCAGTAGGATGGCGGCGCAAAGACGCGATGGTCATCGCGGCGACGACCGGCGCCCATGTTGTGGCGACAGCTTGTTTTGGAGACCCCCACCATCACTCGCTAAACGCAATTCCAGGTCTCGGAATTGCGTCCGGTAGGATGCGGCAACACGCGCATCGATTCTATTCACTGCTTCTACCCCTAACGTCAAACAGCCGGGCCGCCACGCGAATCGCGTTATTCACTTGGCGACCCGGCTGTCTCAAAAAGTTAACTTCAAGACCCGTGGCTTTCCGTCCCCATCTCGCGACAGGTTTGGCTTGTTTCAAGCGACCCCGAACTACTCGAGGGCTAGGGATGACTACTGCTGCGAGTAACCCCACCTAAAGAACTACCGCTTTATACTTACAGCTTAGACCAACTCTAGTCGTTTACAAGGGCACGAAATCCGAAGATTTACCTTAGGTTACAAACGATTAGAGATAGTCAACATGAAGTTTTTTCAAAAAATTGAGGGCTGGGTGCTGGAGCGTGTTAACGACGTCTTTAGGGAATCAGACTCCAATTTTTTGGCGCCACCACCATCCAAAACGGTGACATTCCTCACTTCGTTCGGAATGACAACGTGGAGGCGTCATCCCGACGTTTTTTCTTTTCTGTCATCCCGAGGTGTCATCCCGAGTGAGACATCGTGAGGGTCGGACCACG
>CALZGZ010000193.1 GCA_945787105.1 uncultured Gammaproteobacteria bacterium | reverse complement strand
GCGTCGGTGTGTTGTGACCCATAGCGATGTATGTGATCGATCGCCGCGTCGAGATCAGACACGATCCGGATTGAAAGAATAGGCGCCAGATATTCGGTGCTCCAATCTTCCTCGGTGGCGGGGATTGCCTCTGGAATGACTTGCGTCGTGCGCGAACAACCACGCAGCTCCACACCGGCGTTAAGGAACATCGGTGCCAGTGCATTCAACACCGAATTCGCCACTGGTTTGGCGACCAATAACGTCTCCATGGTATTACAAGTACCGTACCGCTGGGTCTTGGCATTGAACGCGACTGCAACCGCCTTATCGATATCGGCGTGTTCGTCCACAAACACGTGGCAAACCCCGTGTAGGTGTTTGATCACCGGTATTGCTGATTCTTGGCTTATTCGTTCGATTAATCCCTTTCCTCCGCGGGGGATAATCACATCCACAAACTCCGGCATCCGTAATAATGCTCCCACCGCATCTCGGTCGGTGATCTCCACGACTTGCACCGCATCACCGGGCAATCCGTTTTCCGCCAGCGCTTGCGCAATGCACTGGGCGATGGCCAGGTTTGAATGAATGGCTTCCGAGCCTCCGCGCAAGATCGCCGCATTTCCCGATTTCAAGCACAGACCTGCGGCGTCGGCGGTCACGTTGGGACGTGACTCGTAGACAATGCCGATGACACCCAAAGGTACGCGCATACGCCCCACCTGAATCCCCGACGGCCGATAGTTCATCTCCGACACCGACCCCACCGGATCCGGCAGGGCAACAATCTGTCGCAGCCCCTCGGCCATGGCAGATATCCGGTCGTCGGTGAGTTCGAGCCGGTCCAGCAGCGCGCTTTCCAAACCACTTTGCCGACCGTTTTCCAGATCTTGGTGATTAGCGCTCGCCAAGGTCTCACGGCGGCACTCGATGTGATCGGCGATCGCCATTAACGCGGCATTCTTGGCCCCGGCATCGGCGTGCGCCATGTGCCGTGCCGCGTCGCGCGCGCGTCGGCCCAGCCCCTGCACGTAGGCGATCACATCATGTTTTGGTTGTATTTGTGACATACACCTCAAACTGATTGTTCGGTGAACACGGTTTCCACACCACTGAGGGTGAGACAAATACGCTCTAGCGCCAACCAAACGTCGCCCTCCGCTCGGCCCTTGGCGATCCGGTCTACGCTCGCCGCGTCTTGTAACAGATCCCACCATCCCGGCGCATCCAAACGTTTAACCGCCGCAGTGACGATGGCGTTGCGCCGCGTCCATACATTATAAGCTCGAAACAGCTGAGCAAGGGACTTCCCGCGCGCCAATCCCGCTGCCAATCGCGCCATGACCCGGATCTCCCGGGTCAGGGCCCAGTTTACCAACACGGGCTCCATACCTTCCGCGCGTAACGAGTCCAGCATACGCAACGCTTTTGGGGTGTTACCCGACAGACAGACATCCACCAATGCGTAGACGTTGAATCGGGCATGATCGCTGATGCTAGACATGATCTGATCTGCTGACAGTGTCCCGTCCGCGCACAGCAACGCCAGCTTGTCGATTTCCTGTGCGGCCGCCAACAGGTTGCCTTCCAGGTAATGGCTCAATAATTGAACCGCTTCGGTATCCGCATTCAAGCCGCGGGACTTAAGCCGTGTGCGTATCCAGCCCGGAAGCCGATCTGCACTGATCGCGTAGTGCTCAACGATCACGCCACACTTGTCAATGGCTTTTACCCATCGGCTTTGTTTGACGCGCGCTTCCAATCGACCGGCGATGACAAGCAACGCTGTATCGGGGGGTAACTGATCACAAAACTCGGTGATAGCGCGGGCGCCGGGCTCCCCGGGGCGGCCGGAAGGCAACCGCAGTTCCAGCAGTTTGCGGCTGGAAAACAACGATAACGATTGGGACTGTTCGTGGATTTGATTCCAATCGAAACCAGGTTCCACCGACATGCGGATTCGTTCCTCGAATCCATGCTGCAAGGCAGCAGGTCGTATCGCGTCACAGGATTCCTCGATCAACAGCGGTTCGTCGCCGTGCAACAACAACACTGCAGGCAAGTCCTTTGCCAAGTGCTGCGCAAGCTGGTCAGAAGCGATTCGCAACGCGATATGGGGGCGAAGACAGCAGTGCCACTACCAACCGCTAGGCCGGAGCGGGCCCCGACCTCCCGGCTCCAAATTCGGCGCTCTGTACAGGCGTGGTGAGGTTTGCAATAGTCGATAGCTGGCGAATGATGCGTTGCGCCATATCTCTGATCATATCCTCACGCAATACACGTTCTTCATTTTCTGTCTGTAACAACTGGTTGCTGTCAAAGTTGAAGTCGCGCTCCAGCCGCAGCGGCGTGGATTTGCGTAGTTCAGCACCGTCTTGACCGGTCACCGTATACCTAACGCTGTATATCAGCCTGTATCCGTTGACCTTTCCCCGAGTATCTAGGGTTCGCACGTTCCGCTCATACTTAATGTCGTGCAGTTTGAGCACCGCCCTGGCCGCCGCCGCATCCTCGACCACCGACGCCCCGGCACCCTCCAATGCCTCGATCATCTCCTGTCGCAGGCTGTTATCGCTGCTCTCCACCGCGACCAGCGACAAAGATTCCGAGAGCGGTATTTTGCCGCGTAAATGAAATCCGCATCCGCTAATGAGAATGCCGGCGATTAACCACACAGCGAGAAAGCGCATAACCATGAGTCGATACCGAATTGTCAAGTTGAGTGATGTGGGGCGATTATAAACGGCTTCGCGTTTAGCCCACCACCATATTCACCAATTTACCCGGCACCACAATCACTTTTCTGATGGGCTGATCCCCCACGTGGCGCCGGACCGTGTCGTTAGCGAGCGCCGCCTCACGGATCGCGTCCTGGTTCGCGTCCACCGCCACCTCGATGTGTCCGCGCAATTTGCCGTTGACCTGTACCACCATTTGTACCGTATCCCGGAGCAAGGCCTGCTCGTCGACCTGCGGCCAGGGGGCGTCGATGAGGGGATCCACAGCACCAAATCCGCGCCACAGCTCATGAGTGATATGGGGTACGATGGGCGCCAGCACCTTGACCAACACCATCAACGCCTCGCCGAGCACCGCTTCGGCGTGTGGATCATCTTCGGGCCACGCAAATCGATCCACCGCATTAGTCAATTCCATACACGCCGCGACCACGGTATTGTATTGGTAACGCTGGTAATCGTTTTGTGCCCTCGCCAGCAGCCTATGGGTCTGCGCCCGCAACTCCCGCAACGCCGGATCGGTAATTTGGGCGAGATTGATATCAGGCCGTGGTGCTGCGGCCACAACGTTTCGGTGTCTGTGGAACAGGCCCCATAGCCGTCGCAGATAACGATATGAGCCGGCCACCGCGTCGTCGTTCCATTCCAAGGACTG
>CALZGZ010000192.1 GCA_945787105.1 uncultured Gammaproteobacteria bacterium | reverse complement strand
CGAGATCGAGCCAGGGTCGCGATAGGCGATTGCCGAGGTACAAAGTGTCACTTTGGTATTTAATCGAATCACGTATATCAATCATGTCGATAGCGCTGAATCTCGCCGCCTTGGTACAATATTCGGGCTACACGTGCATGAGCTGCCGGTATTCGCTCAACAGGGCGGGGTACTGGCAAGGATTCAACAAGATATTGGTCATGAAATAACACTCGTGGCTGCAATAACACTCCCGGTCGCGGATCGAGGCGAGCGTGCCTTTTGCAGCCGGTGTGTCACATACCTTACCGATGTCATAATCGTAATCGCGAATGTTCCCGAAACCGTCTTTGCGTATTTCACACGGGTAGACCTCGCCAATTTCCGTTAGCACCAGATTAGCGCGGCCCGCATAGCAAGGTATCAAGCGCTGTTGCGCCGTCATGGTGTGGTGGATGAGCCGTCGCTGTAACACGTCCTGGGCGGCCTTCAGTCGTGCACCGGTGAATCGATAGGTCCTGCGGCGCTCACTGTTCAAGTTGCGTGCCAGCCGCGAGACCGCTTTTTTGTATTTACCAAGGTCTACCTCTTTGCAATCACCGTTGACGAGGTCTCCGCGCACCAGAGAAATTGTGTGCGTGCGTACGCCGTGCATGGCGTCGACAAAATCCATGATCTCATCCATCTTATCCTGGTTCTGAGAAAGGAAAACCGTGTTTACTCCCAACTCAAAATTGGGGTACATGTCCAGCAGGCCGCGAAGGCGTAGGTAGGTGTCCTGGGTCTTGTTAAAACTCCCCGGGGTATCGCGTAACCGATCGTGGTCTTCATGCAAGCCGTCTATGGACAACTTGACCGTAATCACGCTCTCCGGACAGCGCCGCAAGATCTGTTCGGTCCTTTCTCCGATCAACTCCGGCGTGAGCCCATTGGTTGGAAACAGCATGATCGCGGGCCGGTTGTGACGATAAAAGACCTCGCTAATCTCCACCAGGTCCTTACGTAAATAGACCTCACCCCCGGAAAAGGCCAACCACAACAGGTTTTTCAGCGAACGCGCCGCCTTCTCGATTTCCTGCAAGGTCAATTCCGCGGTAGCGCTGTCGGGGTTGTCGTTACTGCGAAGATAAAAACAAAAAGGACAACGAGCGTTGCATCGCCGCGTCACAAAGAAGGTGAGTTGAATCGGTCGACGCTTCCACAGAATCGACGGCCAGTGGCGCAATGGAGAATACATATCGGTCTATCCTGCTGCTCTAGCCCGCAACTCTTACCAGCATCTTGGATGCTGGCGCAGGACTCGCGCAGCTGGGCCCCCTCTAATGTGCGGGGACAAGCGCCGTTCTTGGAGCGAGACCCATAGCAGGCTATGGGTCGAGTGAAGGCCAAGCGCAGGTGTGCGAAAACCAGCCAGCGCCGGGATAGCCCGGGGGCTATTCATGGTGCCCCGCTAAGAGCACCGTAGTTTCACTTGGATGAAGTGGCAGCATTATGAGTCTCCAGGTTATTTAGGGTGAATAGTCGCGGGGCGCCTGGTGAGAAATGCGAGCTAGGAGTTACGCCAATAACGAATCATGCCAACAATCGCCCCTAGCCCCACGGGCAATGGATATAACGCCAAGTAATAAATCACTGCCGACGACGAAAACAGTATATCGTTGACATCAAAAAAGGCCAACAGCAGCCGTTTGTTTATCGCTATGCTTACAATCTGTACGCCACCGATCGCAAACCACCATGTCCAGTGTCCGGTGGCAAATGCCAGAAACAGCAACAG
Source organism: uncultured Gammaproteobacteria bacterium (assembly GCA_945787105.1). GTDB lineage: Bacteria > Pseudomonadota > Gammaproteobacteria > Arenicellales > JAANXG01 > CALZGZ01. The sequence continues at coordinate 3,756 of CALZGZ010000192.1, read as the reverse complement.
CCAGCTCAGGCAATAGGCGACTACGTTGGCTTTGAGTTCCAACGAGGCGGTCCCGGAATCTGCCAGCAGATCCTTGTTACCGATGGAGTACATCGTCCAGTACATGGATTTGCGAAATGCATTACGCAACGATCCGGGCAGCGAGAAGTTGAAGATATGACGCACTTGTATATCAGGATTCAAAACTAACCCAATGCCCTGCCGGCGAAGACGATGGCTAAACTCTACGTCCTCGAGCATCGGTCGCATCGATTCCGAGAATCCACCGCTTGGTCGAAAGTTGTCCGCCGAAATCGCCATCGCATGGGTGGCGATATAGTCCGGGTGCGACGCATGTTTGGTTTCGGAGTAATTGATGAAGATCGATTGGAACCGGCTGAAGAAGCCATCGTCCGCCGGTCGTCGGGTATAGGTACCGCCCACCACCAGGTCAGAGCGCGAAGCAGCGAGGGCTTCGCTGGCCTTGGTTAATGTGTCCTCGTTTAGCAGGCAGTCGGCGTCGGTAAAGAACAGTATCTTTCCCTGTGCGTGTTGTGCGCCAATATTCCTGGCTCGGGCCGCGCCACCATGGTTATTCAGCCGCACCAGCCGGCATGGAAACTGTTCAATGACGTGTACCGAGTCATCGTCGGAATAATCGTCCACAACAATGATTTCGAAGGCGGGGTGTTGCGACGCGAGTGCGGCTTCCAGACAAGCGCCGATGGTGTTGTCGCCGTTGCGATTGGGGATAATGATTGAGACATCGAGAGCCACTGCGCCACCTCCTGGATGAACCGCATATTGAAGGCGGTCAAAATGAGGATAACAGGTCGTCTCCAAAAAGGAATTCGCGAATACGCGAAAATACAGGCTGCCGTCCATTGTGGTCCCAGTGAGAACGCGATATGGTCCGCGATGGGGTCCGACCCAACGATTCCAGTCCCGCACGCCGGCGGTGCGGGTCTCCGTGCCGGGGCGCTGTCCGTAATAATGATGCAAATGAATCATTTTCAGCGGGCAGGTAGAATAGTAAAACCCCACTAAGCACTGGAAGTGATTAACTACATCGCTTTGACATTAACGATTGTTTAGGAGGAGCTGACGATGAAACGAAGTATCAATGTCTGTACTAAAGCACTGCTAGTGGTGCTGCTGGTCGCATCGGGAGGCAGCGTTTCAGCGGGCCAATGGGCCAATCCCGACCTGCTGCTCACCGCGGAGGCGGTGAAGGCGAACATCGACAAGCCCGACTGGGTGGTGGTCGATTGCCGCGGCCTCAAGGACTATGCGAAGGGACATATTCCCGGTGCCATTAGCCTCGGCGACCGATGTAAAAAGGCGCTGCGTGATGCCACCGCGAGGGTATTTAGAGATACCGGCAAATACGAAAAACTCTTGGGGACGGTAGGGATTGGCAACAATACCCATGTGGTGTTTTATGGTGGTGATTTAGGGACCCTGTTGGACGCCACGGTGGGCTTCTGGATTATGGAGTACCTGGGCCACGACAAAGTGCATGTGTTGAACGGCGGCGTGGATGCCTGGCGTAAGGCCGGTTACCGGCTGGACAACAAGCTGGTGAAGAAAGACGCAACCACGTTCAAGGCGAATGTGGTCGCCAGCAGATATGGCGAGACCGATGAGGTGCTCAAGATCGCCTCTGGTGAGATGAAAGACCAGCTGGTCGACTCCAGGACCAAGAAGGAATACGACGGCAAGGACATTCGCGCCATCCGCGGTGGCCACGTGCCCAACGTCACCGTCAATGTATCGCACATCGACACCCTCAAGCAGGAAAAGAACGCCAAGACCGGGAAGATGCAGCCGGTGGCTTACCTGGATCCCGATGCCGCCGAGAAGGCGTTTGGCTCGTTGGACAAGTCCAAGCGCACCCTGGCCTATTGTCAGACCGGGACCCGTTCGACAATGACCTATCTGCAGCTTCGCGCGCTGGGTTTCAAGGATGTCGCCAACTGGGATGAGTCATGGCGCGTGTACGGATCGCAGCTCACCTATCCGGTGGCAGGTGAGCAATGGTTCAACTTTGCGGGCCTCAACAATAAGGTCAAGACCTTAGAGAAGAAGATCGCGCAAATGGAAAAGGCGGCGGCCAAATAATAGCCAGCTCGTTGTTGTAAACCCCGATGGATCGGGTGGCAACAAACCGGGGCCGTAGTCAAAGACTGCGGCCCCATTTTCGTTTGCGAGCAGGCCAAACGCAGGTCTGCGACCAGTCAGGGCCGGGATAGTCCCGCCCTCGTGCCACGCAACCTGGAGAACAGAGTGCCACCCTGGCCTGGAACAGCCGCTGCGGATATCGTCGCCGCGTACCATGAATAGGGGCGGGGCGCCTTAGGCCAGACTACGGGTTGAGCCTACACTATCGCCAAAATTTTCGTCCCCGCTTCACGAGCCGGCAACACTAATACGCGCAACCGACACCCCGATCGCGTGAAGGCTTGAACTTGTGAACACAACGCTAGCCAAAAACCCTTCAACTTGCGCTATAATCTTAAAAAAGCCAAGCTGAACAATAGCATCGGGAGTTTTATCGTGGTCGCTGAAACCCACTACAGGTTGGCTAGGGGGCGCGGCAGGACGGTCAAGACCATCAGGACCGCTATATGGGTGCGGGGTGGTCCGGGCGTGTGGTTGGGGTGCAGGGTGCTATCGGAAACAAGAATTGACACGCGGTTCTCTACTCATAGGCAATACGAGGGTGTCGCCCGCATACGTGGCCGGCGCCGCGCGGTGTGCCGTACCGCTAACGGAATGACTTGTTACGCTTTGACGACAACAGCTGATGAATGACTCGACTGCGGCCTCCAAGCTGAATGATGACCAGTCCGGCCCGGTCGTAGCCGGTCAGCCGCTGGTATGTCGGCTGCGCGATCACGTCGTCGAGATAATTAGTGACTCCGGAGAGGGTGCGCAGAAGTGTGGGCAGTCCTTCGCAAGCATTGCGGCGAAGATGGGTCACGGGATCTGGACCGTCGAGATCATCCCTGCCGAGATCGAGCCGCCGGCGCGCAGCATCGAGGGTGCCAGCGGAAACCGTATTCGCGTCGGATCTTTCGAGGTTGCCAACGGTGGAGACGAAGCCGATTTGGTGGTCGCGTTCAATGAGCAAGTGCTGCTCGGCCGGGTACGCACCGGAGCGCTCAAGGCCGGATGTATTATCTTGCTGGAAAACAAGTGGCGTCATCATCAGGACCCGGCTATTGTCGCCGCCTACACGTCGACCCACGATAGGCTGGTGGCCGATGGTTACCAGGTCTTCGAGATTCCGATGGAACAGGTGTGTCTACAGCACACGAGCACCCCCCAACGCGGCAAGAATATGTTCGTGCTCGGTATGCTCAATCGGCTCTATCACCAGGACCTCGAACTTGCGCGTGAGCAGGTGGCGTTCACATTCCGCTCCAAGAGCGCGGACGTAGTGGACCGCAACGTCAAACTCCTGCAAGCGGGTTATGATTGGGTGGGGGAAAATCTTGATCTGCGGTTCGAGATCCCCAGCGCCAAGCGTGAACAAGCGCAGATAGTGGTGAGCGGCAACACGTCGCTCGCGCTCGGCATCATGGCTTCCGGAATGGAGATCTGCGCGATGTATCCCATTACCCCGGCGACGTCGGCGTCCCACTATCTGAGCGAGGTATTCGAGAACGTGGGTGGGTTGGTGCACCAAGCGGAAGATGAAATTGCCGCATGCGGATTCGCCATCGGTGCCTCCTACGCGGGCAAGTGCGCGGTGACCATTACCTCGGGCCCGGG
>CALZGZ010000191.1 GCA_945787105.1 uncultured Gammaproteobacteria bacterium | reverse complement strand
GTCGTGACCAACGCCAAGAAGCACATGCATAAGCCTGAATTTGTGGCAGACGCCATTCATACGGTAGACAATGCCGTCGGCAAGATGAACCGAATGTTGGTGCAGCTGCGCAAGGAACACGTCTCCAGCGGCTCAGACCAGGTGATCGATATGGCACAGCTCGTGACCCAGGTGGTACAAGAACGATCCACGATGGTGCCGCTACCCAGTACAAACAATTTGGCAGGTGAGGTGTTGACGATGGCCGACCCCGACCGCCTGGCGGCAGTCATCGGGCATATCATACAAAATGCCCAAGAAGCGACTCACGACGACGGCAAAGTGGAAATCAGCTTGCACGAGAATAAACAGTGGGCGGTGCTCGAGGTTGAGGACAACGGTTGCGGCATGGATGAACAGTTTGTTCGATCGCGTCTGTTTCGCCCGTTCGATACGACCAAAGGGAACGCCGGCATGGGTGTGGGCGCCTACGAGGCGCGAGAGTTTGCGCGCGCCTGTGGTGGGGACGTGGAGGTATCAAGCGAGCTGGGAAAAGGCACAACGTTTGTGATGCGGCTGCCCAGACATTATGCAGCAGGTAAAACCGATGACGCGGCGCTGCTGAGCGCCATGCCGTAGGAACAAGCATGACGAATGGCGATAAAAAACTGTTGCTCATTGAGGACGATCCGGGCCTTCAAAGTCAACTTCGCTGGGCATTTGAGGACTATCAGGTGTCGGTGGCCGGTGACCGGGAATCGGCGCTCGATCTGATACGCAGCGATGAACCGCCGGTGGTGACCCTGGATCTTGGGCTGCCACCGGATGCGGCCAATGCAACCGAGGGCCTGCTGGCGCTGGAACAGATCCTGGCGCTGGCGCCGCATACCAAGGTCATTGTGGTGACCGGTAACGATGAACGCGCCAACGCGCTACGCGCGGTGGCACTCGGTGCCTACGATTTTTATCAAAAGCCCGTCGATCCGGATGTCCTGGGCTTGATTGTGCAGCGCGCTTTTAAGCTTTTCGAACTCGAGGAAGAGAATCGCAAACTCCTGCGCAAAACCGAGGTGTCGCCTCTTGCCGGGGTCATTGCCAGCAGTCCGCAGATGGTGAAGGCGTGCCACATGGTGGAGAAGGTCGCGCCCACCGATGCGACCATACTGCTGCTCGGCGAGAGTGGGACCGGCAAGGAGCTGCTGGCACGCGCACTCCACGGCTTGAGCGCACGCAAGGACGCGCCCTTTGTGGCCATCAACTGCGCGGCAATACCGGATACACTCCTGGAAAGCGAGCTGTTCGGATATGAAAAAGGGGCCTTTACCGGGGCCGCCAAGCAGACCCGCGGGAAAATCGAGTGCGCCCACGGCGGGACGCTGTTTTTGGACGAGATCGGCGATCTGCCACCGGCGCTACAGGCGAAGATTCTGCGTTTCTTGCAGGAGCGCGTCATCGAGCGCGTCGGGGGCCGCGAGGAGATCCCGGTAGACGTGCGTGTAGTGTGTGCGACGCATCAGGACCTGTCGGACATGATGGGGGAAGACAAATTTCGCGAGGACTTATACTACCGCGTCAACGAGATCGCCCTTCATCTGCCGCCACTGCGGGAGCGCACCGGCGACGCGGTACTGCTTGCGCAGGCATTTCTGCACAAGTATCTGCAACAAAGCGGGCGGTCCATTCGCGGATTTGACAACCAAGCACTCGCGGCTATAGAAGCCTACCCGTGGCCCGGCAATGTCCGTGAGCTGGAAAACCGAGTAAAGCGCGCGACGATCATGGCGGAAGGCAAGCGCATTCAGCCGGAGGATCTGGAACTCGCCGCATCCAAAGAAGAGGATACGCCGCTCAACCTGCGCGAGGTACGGGAGCGGGCCGAGCGGCAAGCGTTGCAGCGCGCGATGGGCCTTGCCCACGGCAACATGTCTAAGGCCGCGCAGTTACTGGGCATCAGCCGCCCAACGCTTTACGACCTGCTGAACAAGTTCGAATTGAAGTAGATCTCAGGGTTAGCTGCGGCCCCTTGCCGAGCGCTGGTACACCCAAAGCCCGATCGCGGCGCCGATTATATTTAAACTCATATCGCTAAGTGAGCTGTACCGGCCCGGCACCAGGGCCTGGTGCAATTCATCGACGACGGCGTATCCGGCGGTCAGCAAGCCGGCAATGATCCCAACAGCGCGTGTCGTCCAGGCTTCGAGGGCCCAGCGCCACAGCCACGCGAGTCCGCCGAACAAAGGGATGTGCAACAGGTTTTGCAGCGCCGGTGGTACCCACGCGAAAACGACGAACATGTCCGGTTTCTGCGGGCTCGGCTCACCGGGAATGGAAGACAGCCAGAATATTCCGACCATATATGCGAGGGGCAGGCACAATGCCGCTCGCGTGGGGGGATTGCTGAGGTTGCCTCGCACGCGGGTTTATCGCATCAACGGAGTACTGCGAATTTGAGATCGGCAAGTCGATGGAACAAAGAGCGATGCGGAGCGTGCCCGCTAACGCGATTTTTTCAACGCGCGAAGTCCCGCCAGGCTGCCTGACCAGGTGCGCCAGAACCCCTTTTTTTCCATCCCCGGCAGGTCCGCTGCCCGAACCCCGGTCTGGATTTCGTAAGCGGCGATAGTGATATTCCCCGCAACGGGCTCGAGCTCAAGCCGATAGCCAAGTTGCCGCGCGTAGCGCCTTACCAATACCGGTGTGGTTTTCGCCATGACCCCCCACTCAGATCGAAAACGTTCATGCTTGGAGTAATTCTCGCTTCTTATTGACATATTCGCAGCGGATTCCCAAGTTATTCGCTGGGATAACGAACCAAATTCCGTTCATTTTCACCAACAGGTTCGCCGGCTTCTGGTTTTTGTACGCGAGCCGGCCAGCGAACACACCGCCTCACGCCAAATCGTTCTGGATAACGACAATCCCGATGTCCGTACCCACAGCGAAGCCCCCGGTAAGCGGCTCGCTGTTTGCTTTTTTTACTTATTTTT